>NZ_LN831024.1:2808529-3120588 GCF_001457615.1 Pseudomonas aeruginosa
TACGGTGGTCTTCGGCGCCACCGTCGCCGGCCGTCCCGCCGAACTGGCCGGGATCGAAAGGCAGATCGGCCTGTTCATCAATACCCTGCCGGTGGTCGCCACACCGCAACCGGGCATGCGCCTCACCGACTGGTTGCAGGAGGTGCAGGCGCGCAGCCTGGCGCTGCGCGAGCAGGAGCACACGCCGCTGTTCGAGATCCAGCGTTGGGCCGGGCTCGGCGAGGCGCTGTTCGACAGCCTGCTGGTATTCGAGAACTACCCTGTGGCCGAAGCCCTGGAAAAGGGGTCGCCAGGCGGCGTGCGCTTCGGCCCGGTGAGCAATCATGAACAGACCAACTACCCGCTGACCGTCGCCCTGGGCGTCGGCGACAGTCTGTCGCTGCAATACAGCTATGACCGTCAGGCGTTTTCCGATGCCGCGGTCGAGCAGTTGGACCGGCACCTGCTGAACTTGCTCGAAGGCTTCGTCGACAACGCCGAACGGACTCTGGTCGAGCTGAGCCTGCTGGATGCCGAGGAGCGCGCGCTGATCGATTCGCTGTGGAACCGCAGCGAGTCGGGCTTCCCCGCTTCGCCGCTGATCCACCAGCGGGTGGCGGAGCGCGCACGCCTGGCCCCGGACGCGCCGGCGGTGCTGTTCGACGACCAGGTGCTGAGCTTCGCCGAGCTGGACAGCCGGGCCAATCGCCTGGCACATGCGCTGATCGCCCGCGGCGTCGGTCCCGAGGTGCGGGTGGCGATCGCCATGCAGCGCAGTGCGGAAATCATGATTGCCTTCCTCGCCGTGCTGAAGTCCGGCGGCGCCTACGTGCCCCTGGACATCGAGTACCCGCGCGAACGCCTGCTGTACATGATGCAGGACAGCCGCGCGCACCTGCTGCTGACCCGGAGCCACCTGCTCGACCGACTGCCGATTCCCGACGGGCTGTCCTGCCTGTGCCTGGACCGCGAACAGGAGTGGGCCGGTTTCCCCGCCCATGATCCAGAGGTGGCGCTGCATGGCGACAACCTGGCCTATGTGATCTACACCTCCGGCTCCACCGGCATGCCCAAGGGCGTGGCAGTGTCCCACGGCCCGCTGGCGGCGCACATCGTGGCTACCGGCGAGCGCTACGAGATGACCCCGGCGGACTGCGAGCTGCACTTCATGTCGTTCGCCTTCGACGGCTCCCATGAAGGCTGGATGCACCCGTTGATCAACGGTGCGCGGGTGCTGATCCGCGACGACAGCCTGTGGCTGCCGGAGCAGACCTACGCGCAGATGCATCGCCACGGCGTCACCGTCGCGGTGTTCCCGCCGGTCTATCTGCAGCAACTGGCCGAGCACGCCGAGCGCGACGGCAACCCGCCGGCGGCCCGGGTCTACTGCTTCGGCGGCGACGCGGTGGCGCAGGCCAGCTACGACCTGGCCTGGCGCGCGCTACGCCCGCAATACCTGTTCAACGGCTACGGACCGACCGAAACGGTGGTCACCCCGCTGCTCTGGAAAGCCCGCCCGGACGACCCCTGTGGCGCCGCCTACATGCCGATAGGTACGCTGCTGGGCAATCGCAGTGGCTACATCCTCGATGCCCAGTTGAACCTGCTGCCGGTCGGTGTGGCCGGTGAGCTGTACCTTGGCGGAGAAGGCGTGGCGCGCGGTTACCTGGAGCGTCCGGCACTGACCGCCGAACGTTTCGTGCCGGATCCCTTCGGCGCGCCCGGCAGCCGCCTGTATCGCAGCGGTGACCTGACCCGTGGGCGGGCGGATGGCGTGGTGGACTACCTGGGACGGGTAGACCACCAGGTGAAGATCCGCGGTTTCCGTATCGAGCTGGGCGAGATCGAGGCACGCCTGCGCGAGCAGGCGGCGGTGCGCGAGGCGGTGGTGGTCGCCCAGGCGGGTGCCAGCGGCCAGCAACTGGTCGGCTACGTGGTCCCGCAGGATCCGGCGCTGGTCGAGGATGCCGGTGCCCAGGCGGCCTGCCGCGACGCCTTGCGCAAGGCGCTGAAGGAACGCTTGCCCGAGTATATGTTGCCGGCGCATCTGCTGTTCCTGGCGTGCATGCCGCTGACCCCCAACGGCAAGCTGGATCGAAAGGCCCTGCCCAAGCCCAGTGCCGACCAGCAGCAACGCGACTACCAGGCACCGCGCAGCGAAGTGGAAAGACAACTGGCGACGATCTGGGCGGAGGTGCTGAAGCTGGAGCAGGTCGGCCTGGCCGACAACTTCTTCGAGATCGGCGGCGATTCCATCATTTCCCTGCAGGTGGTCAGCCGTGCGCGCCAGCTCGGCATCCATTTCACTCCGAAGATGCTCTTCGAGGCGCAGACCATCGGTGCCCTGGCTCCGCTGGCCGAGAGCGGTACGCAGGTGCTGGCGATCGACCAGGGACCGGTGACCGGCGTCACGCCGTTGCTGCCGATCCAGCAGGGTTTCTTCGCCGAAGAGGTCGCCGAGCGCCACTGGTGGAACCAGTCGGTACTCCTGGAAGCCCGCGAGCCGCTCGATGCCCGGCACCTTGAGCAGGCCCTGCGGGGCGTGCTGGCGCACCACGATGCGCTGCGCCTGTCCTTCACCCGCGAGGCGGCCGGCTGGACGGCGCGCCACCGGGGTGTGGAAGAGGGCGCTGCGGCGCTGCTCCGCGTCGCTCGGGTCGCCGACCTGGCGGCGCTGCGGGCGCTTGCCGACGAAGTCCAGCGCAGTCTCGACCTGGCCGATGGGCCGTTGTTGCGCGCCCTGCTGGCGACTTTCGACGACGGCAGCCAGCGCCTGCTGCTGGTTATCCACCATCTGGTAGTGGATGGCGTGTCCTGGCGTATTCTCTTCGAAGACCTGCAGACCGCCTACCGGCAGTTGCTGGCGGGTCAGGCCGTCGAGCTACCGGCCAAGACCAGCGCCTTCAGGGATTGGGCCGAGCGCCTGCGGGCGTTTGCCGGTGACGGCGGCCTGGATGGCGAACTGGCGTACTGGCAAGGGCAATTGCAGGGCGCCTCCAGCGACCTGCCGTGCCTCGACCCGCTGGGCGACCAGAGCAACCGCCATGCCCGTTCGGTCAGTTGCGGACTGGACGCCGAGGCGACCCGGCAATTGCTGCAGGAAGCGCCGGCCGCCTACCGCACCCAGGTCAACGACCTGCTGTTGACCGCGCTGGCGCGGGTGATCTGCCGCTGGACCGGGCAGGTCGATGCGTTGATCCAGTTGGAAGGACATGGTCGCGAAGAACTCTTCGCCGAGATCGACCTGACGCGCACGGTGGGCTGGTTCACCAGCCTGTTCCCGCTACGCCTGACGCCGGCCGAGGGCATCGCCGCATCGATCAAGGGCATCAAGGAGCAACTGCGCGCGGTGCCGAACAAGGGCATCGGCTTCGGCGCCCTGCGCTACCTGGGCAGCGCGGCGAGCCAGGCAGCCCTGGCCGGGTTGCCGGTGCCGCGCATCACCTTCAACTACCTCGGCCAGTTCGACGGCAGTTTCGCCATGGAGGAGGGCGCATTGTTCGTTCCGGCCGGCGAGCGTGCCGGCGACGACCAGAGCCCGGACGCGCCGCTGGCCAATTGGCTGGCGCTGAACGGACGCATCTATGGCGGCGAACTACGCATCGACTGGAGCTTCAGCGGCGAGCGCTTCGAAATCGCCAGCATCCAGCGCCTGGCCGACGCCTATCGCGACGAACTGCTGGCGCTGATCGCCCACTGCCGCGTGGCCGAGGGCCAGGGTCTGACGCCCTCGGACTTCCCGCTGGCGCGCCTTGACCAGGCGCGTCTCGACCAATTGCCGCTGGCGCCCTGCGAAGTCGAGGACCTCTACCCGCTATCGCCGATGCAGCAGGGCATGCTGTTCCACAGTCTGTACCAGCAGGAGGCCGGCGATTACATCAATCAACTGCGGGTCGACGTCGACGGTCTGCATCCGGAGAGCTTCCGCGCGGCCTGGCAGGCGGCGCTGGACGAGCACGATGTGTTGCGCAGCGGGTTCCTCTGGCAGGGCGCCTTCGAGACGCCGCTGCAGGTGGTGCGCAAGCGTGTCGAAGTGCCGTTCAGCGTACTTGACTGGCGCGGTCGCGAGGACCTGGCGGCGGCCCTCGACGAGCTGGCTGCCGGCGAAGGCCGGCTGGGCTTCGACCTGAGCGAGGCGCCGCTGTTACGCCTGGTACTGGTGCGCACGGACGAAGAGCGCTACCACCTGATCTACACCAATCACCATATCCTGATGGACGGCTGGAGCAACTCGCAGCTGCTCGGCGAGGTACTGCAGCGCTACCGTGGCGAAACGCCGCCGCGCTCCGGCGGCCGCTATCGCGACTACATCGCCTGGTTGCAGCGCCAGGACGCCGCGCTCGCCGAGGCCTTCTGGCTGCCGCGCCTGCGCCAACTGGACGAGCCGACCCGCCTGGGGCAGTCGATCGCCCAGGCCAAGCAGCGCGGCAAGGGCTACGCGGAACGGTTGCGCGAGCTCGATGGCGAGCAGACCCGGCGCCTGGCCGAGCTGGCCCGCGAGCAGAAGATCACCGTCAATACCCTGGTCCAGGCCGCCTGGCTGATGTTGCTGCAACGCTATACCGGACAGGACAGCGTGGCCTTCGGCGCTACTGTCGCCGGTCGCCCGGCTGAACTGAACGGTATCGAGGAGCAGATCGGCCTGTTCATCAATACCCTGCCGGTCATCGCTACCCCGCTTCCGCAGCAGAGCCTGGCGTCGTGGCTGCAGGCGGTGCAGGGCGAGAACCTGGCCCTGCGCGAATTCGAACACACGCCGCTGTACGACATCCAGCGCTGGGCCGGGCAGGGCGGCGAGGCGCTGTTCGACAATATCCTGGTGTTCGAGAACTACCCCGTTTCGCAGATGCTCCAGCAGCAGGCCTCGCAAGGCCTGGCTTTCGGTGCCGTGGGCAACCACGAGCAGACCAACTACCCGTTGACCCTCAGCGTAAGCCTGGGGCAGCGCCTGGAACTGCAGTTCGCCTATGACCGCGAGCATTTCGACGACGCCAGCGTGGCGCGCCTGGATCGTCACCTGACGCACCTGCTGGCGCAGATGGTCGAGCGTCCGGCCAGCACCTGCCTGGCCGAGTTCCAGCTGCTGGAAGCAGCGGAGCGGCGCCAGGCGATCTTCGACTGGGGGCGCAACCCGGGACGCTATCCGGACGAGCGCAGCGTCGAGCAGCTGTTCGCCAGCCGCGCGGCGATGGAGCCCGAGCGGGTGGCATTGCTCTTCGAGGAGCGCCAGCTGAGCTACGGCGAGCTCAACGCCCAGGCCAACCGCCTGGCCCACCGCCTGATCGAGCTGGGCGTGGGGCCTGACGTGCTGGTTGGGATCGCCGTCGAGCGCGGGCTGGAAATGATCGTCAGCCTGCTGGCGGTGCTCAAGGCCGGCGGCGCCTACGTACCGCTGGACCCGGAATATCCGCAGGAGCGCCTCGGCTACATGATCGAGGACAGCGGCATCGCCCTGTTGCTCAGCCAGAGCCACCTGCTGCAACGCCTGCCAGCGGCCTCCGGGATCGCCTGCCTGGCGCTCGACCAGGCGTGGGACTGGCAGGACCGTCCGGCGAGCGACCCGCAGTTGCGGGCGCATCCGCAGAACCTCGCCTACGTGATGTTCACCTCCGGTTCCACCGGCCGTCCCAAGGGCGTCGGCATCAGCCGAGAGAGCCTGTCGCGGCATACCCACGTTTCGCTGGAGTTCTTCGGCATCGGGCCGGACGACCGGGTGCTGCAATTCTCCACCTTCAATTTCGACGGCTTCGTCGAGCAGCTCTACCCACCGCTCGCCTGTGGCGCCTCGGTGGTGCTGCGCGGCACCGAGATCTGGGACAGCGAGACGCTGTACCGGGAGATCGTCGAGCGACGCATCACCACGGTGGACCTGACTACCGCCTACTGGAACATGCTGGCCAAGGACTTCGCCAACCAGGGCGTGCGCGACTACGGCGCGCTCCGTCAGGTCCACGCCGGGGGCGAGGCGATGCCGCCGGAAAGCCTGGTGGCATGGAAGGCCGCCGGGCTGGAGCATGTGCGCCTGCTCAACACCTACGGCCCCACCGAGGCGACCGTCACGGTCACCACCCTGGATTGCGCGCCCTACGTCGACGGCAGCAAGGCGATCCCGGCGACCATGCCGATCGGCAAGGTGCTGCCGGGCCGCGCCATCTATCTGCTGGACGATGCCGGGCAACCGGCGCCGGTCGGGGCGGTCGGCGAGCTGGTGATCGGCGCCGAGCTGCTGGCGCGTGGCTATTTCAAGCGTCCCGACCTGACGGCCGCACGCTTCATTCCCGATCCGTTCGACGAGCAGGGCGGCGGCCGCCTGTACCGCACCGGCGATCTGGCACGCTACGGCGCCGACGGGGTGATCGAGTACGTCGGCCGGGTCGACCATCAAGTCAAGGTCCGTGGCTTCCGCATCGAACTGGGCGAGATCGAGGCCTGCCTCGGCGAGCACCCGGCGGTGCGCGAGGCCCTGGTCATCGCCGTCGAGGGTGCTGCCGGGGCGCAGCTGGTGGCCTATCTGGTGCCGCAAGCGGAAGCGCTGGCTAGCGCCACGCTGGAGGTACAGGCCGCGCTGCGCAACGAGCTGAAGGCCCTGCTGCGCGACAGCCTCCCCGAATACATGGTGCCGGCGCACCTGCTGTTCCTCGAACGCCTGCCGCTGAGCCCCAACGGCAAGGTCGACCGCAAGGCTCTGCCGGCGCCTGACGCCAGTCTCCTCCAGGAGGCCTACGTGGCGCCGCGCAGCGAGCTGGAATGCCAGGTCGCGGCGATCTGGCAGGAGGTGCTGAAACTCCAGCGGGTTGGCCTCGACGACCATTTCTTCGAACTCGGCGGGCACTCGCTGCTGGCCATCAACGTGATTTCGCGCATTCAACTGGAGCTGGGCATGAAGCTCACCCCCCAACTGTTGTTCCAATTCCCGACCCTGGGGCTTTTCGTCAGCAATCTGGAAAAGGCCGGTGGGCAGGTCGACACATCGAAACTGAACAAGCTGGAAGCCCTGCTTGATGAAATGGAGGAAGTTTGAATGGACATGAGCGTAGCTTTGCGGGTTGCCCGGCGCTTCATCACGCTTCCTCTCGACAAGCGCAAGCTGTACCTGGCGAAGATGCAGGAGGAGGGCGTGACGCCGGCCAACCTGCCGATTCCCGAGGTGGCCTCGGCCTTCGAGCGTATCCCGTTGTCCTATGCCCAGGAGCGCCAGTGGTTCCTCTGGCAGATGGACCCGCAGAGCGCCGCCTACAACATTCCCTCGGCGCTGCGCCTGCGTGGCGAACTGGACGTCGAGGCGCTGTCCGCCAGCCTGGGCGCCATCGTCGAACGCCACCAGAGCCTGCGCACCGTGTTCGTCGAGGACGAACAACTGGATGGCTTCCGCCAGCAGGTGCTGGCGTCGGTCGACGTACCCGTCCCGGTTACGCTGGCGGGCGACGACGACGCGCAGGCGCAGATTCGCGCTTTCGTTGAAAGCGAGACGCAACAGCCCTTCGATCTGCGTAACGGTCCGCTGCTTCGCGCGCGCCTGCTGCGCTTGGCGGCCGACGATCACGTGCTGACCCTGACCATCCACCATGTGGCAGCCGACGGCTGGTCCATGCGGGTACTGGTGGAGGAACTCATTGCCCTGTACGGCGCGCGCCGGCAAGGCGTCGAGGCGACGCTGCCCGATTTGCCGATCCAGTATGCGGACTATGCGATCTGGCAACGACACTGGCTGGAAGCCGGCGAACGCGAGCGCCAGCTGGAGTACTGGATGGCGCGGCTGGGCGGAGGGCAGAGCGTGCTCGAACTGCCGACTGACCGCCAGCGCCCGGCGCTGCCGAGCTACCGTGGCGCGCGCCATGAACTGCAGTTGCCGCAGGCGTTGGGCCGACAGTTGCAGGCGCTGGCGCAGCGCGAAGGGACGACGTTGTTCATGCTCCTGCTGGCCTCGTTCCAGGCGCTCCTGCATCGCTACAGCGGCCAGGACGAGATCCGCGTCGGCGTGCCGGTGGCCAACCGCAACCGGGTCGAGACCGAGCGGCTCATCGGCTTCTTCGTCAACACCCAGGTGCTGCGCGCCGATCTCGATGCGCAGATGCCGTTCCTTGACCTTCTACAGCAGACCCGTGTCGCCGCGCTCGGCGCCCAGTCACATCAGGACCTGCCGTTCGAGCAACTGGTCGAGGCTTTGCAGCCGGAGCGCAGTCTCAGCCACAGCCCGCTGTTCCAGGCCATGTACAACCACCAGAACCTGGGTTCCGCAGGTCGCCAGTCGCTGGCGGCGCAGTTGCCGGGGCTGAGCGTCGAGGACCTCTCGTGGGGCGCGCACAGCGCGCAATTCGACCTGACCCTGGACACCTACGAATCGGAACAGGGCGTGCACGCCGAATTCACCTATGCCACCGACCTGTTCGAGGCTGCGACCGTGGAGCGCCTGGCACGTCACTGGCGCAACCTGCTAGAGGCCGTCGTCGCCGAGCCGCGGAGACGCCTCGGCGACCTACCGCTGCTCGACGCCGAGGAGCGCGCCACGCTGCTGCAACGCAGCCGTCTGCCGGCGAGCGAATATCCCGCCGGGCAGGGTGTGCATCGCCTGTTCGAGGCCCAGGCCGGGCTGACCCCGGACGCGCCGGCCTTGCTGTTCGGCGAGGAACGCCTGAGCTACGCCGAACTCAATGCGTTGGCCAACCGCCTCGCCTGGCGTCTGCGCGAGGAGGGTGTCGGCAGCGATGTACTGGTCGGTATCGCGCTGGAGCGCGGCGTACCCATGGTGGTGGCCCTGCTGGCGGTGCTCAAGGCCGGTGGCGCCTATGTGCCGCTGGATCCGCAGTATCCCGCGGACCGCTTGCAGTACATGATCGACGACAGCGGACTGCGCCTGTTGCTCAGCCAGCAAAGCGTGCTGGCGCGCCTGCCGCAGTCGGATGGGCTGCAAAGCCTGCTACTCGACGACCTGGAGCGACTGGTGCACGGCTACCCGGCGGAAAACCCGGACCTGCCGGAGGCGCCCGACAGTCTCTGCTACGCGATCTACACCTCCGGTTCCACCGGCCAGCCGAAAGGCGTGATGGTCCGCCATCGAGCCTTGACCAACTTCGTCTGCAGCATCGCCCGGCAACCGGGCATGCTGGCGCGGGACCGTCTGCTGTCGGTGACCACCTTCTCCTTCGATATCTTCGGCCTGGAGCTATACGTACCGCTGGCGCGTGGCGCCAGCATGCTGCTCGCCAGCCGCGAGCAGGCCCAGGATCCCGAGGCCCTGCTCGATCTGGTCGAGCGGCAGGGCGTCACGGTATTGCAGGCGACCCCGGCGACCTGGCGGATGCTGTGCGACAGCGAGCGTGTCGACCTGCTGCGTGGCTGCACCCTGCTGTGCGGTGGCGAGGCGCTGGCGGAGGACCTGGCGGCGCGTATGCGCGGATTGTCGGCATCGACCTGGAATCTCTACGGGCCGACCGAGACGACGATCTGGTCGGCACGGTTCCGCCTCGGCGAAGAGGCCCGGCCGTTCCTCGGCGGGCCGCTGGAAAACACCGCTCTGTACATCCTCGACAGCGAAATGAACCCATGTCCGCCCGGCGTCGCCGGCGAACTGCTGATCGGCGGCGACGGCCTGGCGCGTGGCTACCATCGCCGCCCCGGCCTGACCGCCGAACGCTTCCTGCCCGACCCGTTCGCCGCCGACGGTTCGCGCCTGTACCGCACCGGCGACCAGGCTCGCTACCGCGCCGATGGGGTCATCGAATACCTTGGACGGATCGACCATCAGGTGAAGATCCGGGGATTCCGCATCGAACTCGGCGAAATCGAGACGCGCCTGCTGGAGCAGGACAGCGTGCGCGAGGCGGTGGTCGTCGCCCAGCCGGGGGTGGCCGGGCCGACCCTGGTGGCCTACCTGGTGCCCACCGAGGCCGCGCTGGTCGACGCCGAGTCGGCGCGCCAGCAGGAACTGCGCAGTGCATTGAAGAACAGCCTGCTGGCGGTTCTCCCGGACTACATGGTGCCGGCGCACATGCTGTTGCTGGAGAACCTGCCGCTGACGCCGAACGGCAAGATCAACCGCAAGGCGCTGCCGCTGCCGGACGCGAGCGCGGTCCGGGACGCCCATGTCGCGCCCGAGGGCGAGCTGGAACGGGCCATGGCGGCGATCTGGAGCGAGGTCCTCAAGCTCGGCCACATCGGTCGGGACGACAACTTCTTCGAGCTGGGCGGCCACTCGCTGCTGGTGACCCAAGTGGTTTCCAGGGTACGCCGCCGCCTCGACCTGCAGGTGCCGCTGCGTACCCTGTTTGAGCACAGCACCCTGCGCGCCTATGCGCAGGCCGTGGCGCAGTTGGCGCCGGCCGCCCAGGGCGGGATCGTCCGATGCGCCAGGGACGCATCGCCGCAGCTGTCGTTCGCCCAGGAACGCCAGTGGTTCATCTGGCGCCTGGATCCGCACAGCGCGGCCTACAACATCCCGGTGGCGTTGCGTCTGAAGGGACCGCTGCGGCGCGATGCCCTGCAGGGTGCCCTGGACCTGCTGGTGCAGCGCCATGAAACGCTACGCACCACCTTCGTCGAACACGATGGTGCGCCGCGGCAGGTCATCCACCCGACGCTGCCGATAGCCATCGAGGAGCGACGACCGCCGGTGGCCGGCGAAGACCTGAAGGGGCTGGTGGAAACCGAGGCCCATCGGCCGTTCGACCTGCAACGCGGACCGCTGCTGCGGGTCCTGCTGTTGCCGCTGGCGACGGACGAATGCGTGCTGGTGCTGACTCTTCACCACATCATCGCCGATGGCTGGTCGATGCAGGTCCTGGTGGACGAACTGATCCGCGTCTACGCCGCGCTTCGGCATGATGAGCCCCCCGCGCTGGCGGAGTTGCCGATCCAGTACGCCGACTTTGCGGCCTGGCAACGCCAATGGATGGATGGCGGCGAGCGTGAGCGTCAACTGGGCTACTGGGTTTCCCGCCTGGGCGGCGAGCAGCCGTTGCTGGAGTTGCCCAGCGACCGGCCGCGCCCGCAGCAGCAGAGCCATCGCGGCCGGCGCATCGGCATCCCGTTGCCGGCGGAACTCGCCGAAGCCCTGCGGCGGCTGGCCCAGGCCGAGCAGGGCACGCTGTTCATGCTGCTGCTGGCCTCGTTCCAGGCACTCCTGCATCGCTACAGCGGGCAGAATGACATTCGTGTCGGAGTACCCATCGCCAACCGCAATCGCGAGGAGACCGAGGGGCTCATCGGCTTCTTCGTCAACACCCAGGTGTTGCGCGCCGAACTCGACGGGCAACTGCCGTTCCGCGAGTTGCTACGGCAGGTCCGGCGGGCGGTGGTGGAAGCGCAGGGTCATCAGGACCTGCCGTTCGAGCAACTGGTGGATGCGTTGCAGCCGGAACGCAGCCTCAGCCATGCGCCGTTGTTCCAGGTGATGTACAACCACCAGCGCGACGATCATCGCGGTTCGCGTTTCGCCTCCCTGGGCGAACTCGAGGTCGAGGACCTGGCCTGGGACGTGCAGACCGCGCAGTTCGACCTGACCCTGGATACCTACGAATCCTCCAATGGCCTGCTTGCCGAACTGACCTATGCCACCGATCTCTTCGACGCGTCGAGCGCCGAGCGCATCGCCGGCCACTGGCTGAACCTGCTCCGGTCGATCGTGGCCCGGCCGGAGGCGCGCATCGCCGAGCTGAAACTTCTGGACGAGGCCGAAGCGCGTGCCGACCTGCTGCAATGGAACCCCGGTCCGCAGGACTTCACCCCGGCTTCCTGTCTGCACCGCCTGATCGAGCGCCAGGCCGCCGAGCGACCGCGGGCGACGGCAGTGGTCTACGGCGAACGCGCGCTCGACTACGGCGAATTGAACCTGCGGGCCAATCGCCTGGCGCACCGGCTGATCGAACTCGGTGTCGGCCCCGACGTGCTGGTCGGCCTGGCGGCCGAGCGCAGCCTGGAGATGATCGTCGGTCTGCTGGCGATCCTCAAGGCCGGCGGCGCCTATGTCCCGCTCGATCCGCGCTACCCCAGCGACCGGCTGGGCTACATGATCGAGGACAGCGGCATCCGCCTGCTACTGACCCAGCGCGCGGCGCGCGAGCGCTTGCCGCTCGGCGAGGGCCTGCCCTGCCTGCTGCTGGACGCGGAGCATGAGTGGGCCGGCTACCCGGAGAGCGATCCGCAGAGCGCCGTCGGCGTCGATAACCTGGCCTATGTGATCTATACCTCCGGCTCTACCGGAAAACCGAAGGGTACCCTGCTGCCGCATGGCAACGTGCTACGCCTGTTCGATGCCACTCGGCACTGGTTCGGTTTCTCCGCGGACGACGCCTGGAGCCTGTTCCACTCCTACGCGTTCGATTTCTCCGTCTGGGAGATCTTCGGCGCATTGTTGCATGGCGGCAGGCTGGTCATCGTCCCGTACGAGACCAGTCGTTCGCCAGAGGACTTCCTGCGCCTGCTGTGCCGGGAACGGGTGACGGTGCTGAACCAGACGCCGTCGGCCTTCAAGCAACTGATGCAGGTCGCCTGCGCCGGCCAGGAGGTTCCGCCGCTGGCCCTGCGGCATGTGGTGTTCGGTGGCGAGGCGCTGGAAGTGCAGGCCCTGCGCCCATGGTTCGAGCGTTTCGGCGATCGAGCGCCGCGCCTGGTCAACATGTATGGGATCACCGAGACCACGGTGCACGTGACCTATCGTCCGCTGTCGCTGGCGGATCTCGACGGCGGGGCGGCCAGTCCGATCGGCGAGCCGATCCCGGACCTGTCCTGGTATCTGCTCGACGCCGGGCTGAACCCTGTGCCCAGGGGCTGCATCGGCGAGCTGTATGTGGGGGGCGCGGGATTGGCGCGGGGCTATCTGAATCGCCCCGAGCTGAGTTGCACGCGCTTCGTGGCCGATCCGTTCTCCACGACTGGGGGACGTCTGTACCGGACCGGCGACCTGGCCCGCTATCGATGCGACGGGGTGGTCGAGTACGTCGGTCGGATCGACCACCAGGTCAAGATTCGCGGCTTCCGCATCGAACTGGGCGAAATCGAGGCCCGCCTGCTCGCACAGCCGGGCGTGGCCGAGGCGGTCGTGCTGCCTCACGAGGGGCCGGGCGCTACGCAACTGGTCGGCTATGTCGTGACGCAGGCGGCGCCAAGCGACCCCGCCGCGTTGCGCGACACGCTGCGCCAGGCCTTGAAGGCGAGCCTGCCGGAGCACATGGTGCCCGCCCACTTGCTGTTCCTCGAGCGCCTGCCGCTGACGGCCAACGGCAAGCTGGACCGGCGCGCCTTGCCCGCCCCGGACGCCAGCCGCCTGCAGCGGGACTATACCGCGCCGCGCAGCGAGCTGGAGCAGCGCCTGGCGGCGATCTGGGCGGATGTGCTGAAGCTTGGCCGCGTCGGCCTGGACGACAACTTCTTCGAACTTGGCGGCGACTCGATCATTTCCATCCAGGTGGTCAGCCGCGCGCGCCAGGCCGGGATCCGGCTGGCGCCCAGGGACCTGTTCCTGCACCAGACGATCCGGGGCCTGGCCGGCGTGGCCGTCGAGGGCCGGGGCTTGGCCTGCGCCGAACAGGGGCCGATCAGCGGGAGCACGCCGCTGCTGCCGATCCAGCAGATGTTCTTCGAACTGGATATCCCGCGGCGCCAGCACTGGAACCAGTCGGTCCTGCTGGAGCCGGGGCAGGCACTCGACGGTACGCTTCTGGAAACGGCGCTGCAGGCGTTGCTGGCGCACCACGATGCGTTGCGCCTGGGCTTCCGCCTCGAAGACGGGACCTGGCGCGCCGAACACCGCGCGGTCGAGGCCGGCGAGGTGCTGCTGTGGCAGCAGTCGGTCGCCGACGGCCAAGCGCTGGAAGCCCTGGCGGAGCAGGTCCAGCGCAGTCTCGACCTGGGCAGCGGGCCACTGTTGCGCGCGCTGCTGGCGACGCTCGGAGACGGCAGCCAGCGGTTGTTGCTGGTGATCCACCATCTGGTGGTGGACGGGGTTTCCTGGCGGATCCTCCTCGAAGACCTGCAGACCGCCTACCGCCAGTTGCAGGCCGGCCAGGCCGTTGCGCTACCCGCCAAGACCAGCGCCTTCAAGGCGTGGGCCGAACGCTTGCAGGCGCATGCCCGCGACGGCGGCCTGGAGGGCGAGCGCGGCTACTGGCTGGCGCAGCTCGAAGGTGTATCCACCGAACTGCCCTGCGATGATCGCGAGGGTGCGCAATCGGTCCGGCATGTCCGTTCGGCACGTACCGAGCTGACCGAAGAGGCCACGCGCCGGTTGTTGCAGGAAGCGCCGGCGGCCTACCGGACCCAGGTCAACGATCTGCTGCTCACCGCCCTGGCGCGGGTCATCGGTCGCTGGACCGGCCAGGCGGATACCCTCATCCAGCTCGAAGGACACGGGCGCGAGGAGCTGTTCGAGGACATCGACCTGACCCGCACGGTAGGCTGGTTCACCAGCCTGTTCCCGCTGCGCCTGTCGCCGGTGGCGGAGCTGGGCGCTTCGATCAAACGGATCAAGGAGCAACTGCGCGCGATTCCGCACAAGGGGCTGGGTTTCGGCGCCCTGCGTTACCTCGGCAGCGCCGAGGATCGGGCGGCGCTGGCGGCCCTGCCGAGTCCGCGCATCACCTTCAACTACCTGGGACAGTTCGACGGCAGCTTCTCCGCCGATTCCTCCGCGCTGTTCCGTCCCAGCGCCGATGCGGCCGGCAGCGAGCGCGACAGCGACGCGCCGCTGGACAACTGGCTGAGTCTCAACGGCCAGGTCTATGCCGGCCGGCTCGGTATCGACTGGAGCTTCAGCGCCGCGCGTTTCAGCGAGGCGAGCATCCTTCGCCTCGCCGATGCCTATCGCGACGAGCTGCTGGCGCTGATCGAGCATTGTTGCGCCGCCGATGTCGAAGGCGTGACCCCTTCGGACTTCCCCCTGGCCGGGCTCGACCAGCGGCAACTGGACGCTTTGCCCCTGGCGGCGGGCGAGGTGGAGGATCTCTATCCGTTGTCGCCGATGCAGCAGGGTATGCTGTTCCACAGCCTGTACCAGCAGAACAGCGGCGACTACATCAACCAGATGCGTCTGGACGTGGAAGGCCTGGATCCCCAACGCTTCCGCGAGGCCTGGCAGGCGGCGCTGGATGCCCACGAAGTCCTGCGCAGCGGGTTCCTCTGGCAGGGCGCGCTGGAAAAGCCGCTGCAACTGGTGCGCAAGCGCGTCGAGGTGCCGTTCAGCGTGCACGACTGGCGCGACCGCGCGGATCTCGCCGAGGCGCTCGATGCCCTCGCCGCCGGCGAGGCCGGGCTCGGCTTCGAACTCGCCGAGGCGCCGCTGCTGCGGCTGGTGCTGGTGCGTACCGGCGAGCGCCGGCACCACCTGATCTACACCAATCACCACATCCTGATGGACGGCTGGAGCAACTCGCAATTGCTCGGCGAAGTCTTGCAGCGCTACCGCGGCGAGACGCCGTCGCGCTCGGATGGGCGCTATCGCGACTACATCGCCTGGCTGCAACGCCAGGATGCGGGTCGCACCGAGGCGTTCTGGAAGCAGCGCCTTCAGCGGCTGGGCGAGCCGACCCTGCTGGTTCCGGCGTTCGCCCACGGGGTGCGGAGTGCCGAGGGCCATGCCGATCGCTATCGGCAGCTGGACGTCACCACGAGCCAGCGCCTGGCAGAGTTCGCCCGTGAGCAGAAGGTGACGCTCAATACCCTGGTCCAGGCGGCCTGGCTGATACTGCTGCAACGCTTCACCGGGCAGGACACCGTGGCCTTCGGTGCCACCGTATCCGGTCGTCCGGCGGAGTTGCGCGGGATCGAGGAGCAGATCGGCCTGTTCATCAACACGCTGCCGGTGGTCGCCAGCCCGTGTCCGGAGCAGCCGCTCGGCGACTGGCTGCAGGCGGTGCAGGGCGAAAACCTGGCGCTGCGCGAGTTCGAGCACACGCCGTTGTATGACATCCAGCGTTGGGCCGGGCAGGTCGGCGAGGCCCTGTTCGACAACATCCTGGTATTCGAGAACTACCCGGTTTCCGCAGCGCTGGCGGAAGAGACACCGACGGACATGCGGATCGACGCGCTTAGCAACCAGGAGCAGACGCACTATCCGCTGACGCTGCTGGTGAGCGCCGGAGAGACCCTCGAACTGCACTACAGCTATTCCCGCCAGGCTTTCGACGAGGCGGCGATCGAGTGCCTGGCGGAACGCCTCGAACGCTTGTTGCTGGGGATGTGCGAAAACCCGGGGGCGTCGTTGGGCGAGCTGGACAGCCTGGCTGTCGCCGAGCGCTACCAGTTGCTGGAAGGCTGGAACGCCACTGCTGCCGAGTACCCGCTGCAACGCGGCGTGCACCGGTTGTTCGAGGAGCAGGTCGAGCGCACACCGACGGCACCGGCGCTGGCCTTCGGCGAGGAGCGCCTGGACTACGCCGAGCTGAACCGCCGGGCCAACCGCCTGGCGCATGCCCTGATCGAGCGCGGGATCGGCGCGGACCGCCTGGTGGGCGTGGCCATGGAACGTTCTATCGAGATGGTCGTGGCCCTGATGGCGATCCTCAAGGCCGGCGGCGCCTACGTGCCGGTGGACCCGGAGTATCCCGAGGAGCGCCAGGCCTACATGCTGGAGGACAGCGGCGTGCAACTGCTGCTCAGCCAGTCGCACCTGAAGCTGCCGCTGGCGCAAGGTGTGCAGCGGATCGACCTGGACCAGGCCGATGCCTGGCTGGAAAACCATGCCGAGAACAATCCAGGGGTCGAGCTGAACGGCGAGAATCTTGCCTATGTCATCTACACCTCCGGTTCCACCGGCAAGCCCAAGGGCGCCGGCAACCGCCATTCGGCGCTGAGCAACCGCTTGTGCTGGATGCAGCAGGCCTACGGCCTGGGCGTCGGCGACACGGTGTTGCAGAAGACCCCGTTCAGCTTCGACGTGTCGGTCTGGGAGTTCTTCTGGCCGCTGATGAGCGGAGCACGTTTGGTGGTGGCCGCGCCGGGCGACCATCGCGATCCGGCGAAGCTGGTGGAGCTGATCAATCGCGAGGGGGTCGATACGCTGCACTTCGTGCCGTCGATGCTGCAGGCGTTCCTGCAGGATGAAGACGTCGCCTCCTGCACCAGCCTGAAACGCATCGTTTGCAGCGGCGAGGCACTGCCGGCGGACGCGCAGCAGCAGGTGTTCGCCAAGCTGCCGCAGGCCGGCCTCTATAACCTCTATGGCCCGACCGAGGCGGCCATCGACGTCACCCACTGGACCTGCGTGGAGGAGGGCAAGGACGCGGTGCCGATCGGCCGGCCGATCGCCAACCTGGCCTGCTACATCCTCGATGGCAACCTGGAGCCGGTGCCGGTGGGCGTGCTCGGCGAGCTGTACCTGGCCGGTCGGGGCCTGGCCCGTGGCTACCACCAGCGTCCGGGGCTGACTGCCGAGCGTTTCGTCGCCAGCCCGTTCGTGGCCGGGGAGCGGATGTACCGCACCGGCGATTTGGCGCGCTACCGCGCCGACGGGGTGATCGAGTACGCCGGGCGGATCGACCACCAGGTGAAGCTGCGCGGCTTGCGCATCGAGCTGGGCGAGATCGAGGCGCGCCTGCTGGAGCATCCGTGGGTGCGCGAGGCGGCGGTGCTGGCGGTGGACGGCAGGCAGTTGGTCGGCTACGTGGTGCTGGAGAGCGAGGGCGGCGACTGGCGCGAAGCGCTGGCCGCGCACCTGGCGACAAGCCTGCCGGAATACATGGTGCCGGCGCAGTGGCTGGCGCTGGAGCGGATGCCGCTGAGTCCGAACGGCAAGCTGGATCGCAAGGCGTTGCCGAAGATCGAGGCGGAAGACGGACTCGGCGAATACGTGGCACCGGCCAGCGAACCGGAGCGGCAACTGGCGGCGATCTGGGCGGATGTCCTGGGACGCGAGCGGGTTGGCGTGACCGACAACTTCTTCGCCCTCGGCGGCGACTCGATCGTCTCGATCCAGGTGGTCAGTCGAGCGCGCCAGGCCGGATTGCAACTGAGCCCGCGCGACCTGTTCCAGTTGCAGAACATTCGCAAGCTGGCCGAGCGCTGCAGCGCGGCGGCGCCCGTCGCAGAGCCGGCGAGCGTGCCCGACGGCGCCGTCCTGCACAATCTGCTGCCGCAGCAAGTGCAGGCGCTGCCGTTGCCCCACGAACGGCTGGAACACCTCTACAGCCTTTCGCCGATGCAGCAGGGCATGCTGTTCCTCGGGCTGAACAGCCCGGACGCCGAGTTGTACATCAACCAATTGAGCATCGCGGTCGACGGACTCGATCCGCAGCGCCTGCAACGCGCCTGGTCGGCGGTGGCGCAGCGCCATGAAGTGTTGCGCAGCGGCTTCCTCTGGCTGGACCAGGAAGAGCCCCTGCAATTTGTCCTGGCCGATCCCGGGCTGCCGTTCGAGGTCCTCGACTGGCGTGGGCGGGCGATAAGCGACGAAGCGCTGGAACAGGTCGCGCAACAGGAGCGGCGCAAGGGCTTCGACCTGGGCCAGCCGCCGCTGCAACGGATACGCCTGCTGCGCCTGGGCGAGGATCGCTACCAGTTGATCTGGACCTACCACCACATTCTCATCGATGGCTGGAGCACTTCGCAGCTGTTCGGCGAGATACTCGAACTCTATTCCGGCGGCAGCCTGCCGCCCGCCGTCCCTTACCGGCACTACATCGCCTGGCTGCGGGCGCGCGATGGCAAGGCCAGCGAGGCCTTCTGGCGCCGCCAACTGGCACGCATGGACGAGCCGACCTATCTGGCCGACGCCTTCAACGCTGCCCGCGAAGGATATGGGCACCAGGCGTTGTACACGCGCCTGGACAGCGATGCCACCGAGCACCTGAAACGTTTCGCCCAATCCCAGCGAGTGACGCTCAATACCCTGGTACAGGGCGCCTGGCTGCTCCTGCTGAGTCGCTACAGCGGCCAGCGCTGCGTGTCCTTCGGCGCCACCGTTGCCGGTCGGCCGGCCAGCCTGGAGGCGTCGGAACGGATCCTCGGGCTGTTCATCAATACCTTGCCGGTGGTCTGCGAAGTGGCGCCGGAACAGTGCGTCGGCGATTGGCTGAGAGCCTTGCAGGACTACAACCTGGAGATGCGCGAGCAGGAGTACACCCCGCTCAGCGACATCCAGCGCTGGGCCGGGCGCAGTGGTCAATCGCTGTTCGACAGCATCATCGTGTTCGAGAACCATCCGGTTGACCGGACGCTGCGTGACTGGCGCGACGATTCGCTGCGCTTCGGCGAGATGCGCAGCGCAGGCCTGACCAACTTCCCCATGGACCTGATGGTGACCAGCGACGATTCCGGCCTGGCGATCGAATACATGTTCCTGCGCGAGCACTTCGCCGTGGCTTCGGTCGAGCGCCTGCGCACGGATATGGAAGGGCTGCTCGCAGCCTTGAGCGGCGACGCCGAGTGCCGCCTGGGCAACATCGGCTTGCCGAGTGCCCGGGTGCCGTTGGCGGATGGCGCGTGTCCGGATCGGTATCCGCTGGTACACCAGCGCATCGGCGAGTGGAGCCGGCGCACGCCGGACGCCACCGCGCTGGTGTTCGACGAGCGCAGCCACTCGTTCGCCGAGCTGGACGCGCGGGCCAACCGCCTGGCGCATGCGCTGGTCGAGCGCGGCGTGGCGGCCGATGTGCGGGTCGGTGTGGCGCTGCCGCGCGGCACCGAACTGGTCGTTGCGCTGCTCGCCGTGCTCAAGGCCGGTGGCGCCTATGTGCCGCTGGACCTGGCGTATCCGCGTGAGCGACTGGCTTACCTGATGCAGGACTCCGGCATCGCCCTGCTGCTGAGCGAAAGCCAGGCGCTGGTGCAATTGCCGGTGCCCGCCGGCGTGCCCGCCCTGGCCCTGGACCGCCTGGATCTGCTGGAGCATCCGGCGCAGGCGCCGCAGGTCGAGGTCCATCCCGCCAACCTCGCCTACGTCATCTATACCTCCGGCTCCACCGGCCTGCCCAAGGGCGTCGCGGTGAGCCATGGTCCTCTGGCGATGCACATCGACGCGGTCGGCGAGCGCTACGAGATGACCCCGGCCGATCGCGAGCTGCACTTCATGTCGTTCGCTTTCGACGGCGCCCATGAGCGCTGGCTGACCGCCCTGGGCCACGGCGGCAGCCTGCTGCTGCGCGACGATGCGCTGTGGACGCCGGAGCAGACCTACGCGGCGATGCAACGCCACGGCGTGACGGTTGCCGCGTTCCCGCCGGTCTATCTGCAACAGCTGGCCGAGCATGCCGAGCGTGACGGCAACCCGCCGCCGGTACGTATCTACTGCTTCGGCGGCGACGCGGTGCCGGTGGCCGGTTTCGAACTGGCCAAGCGCGCGCTGAAACCGCGTTACATCATCAACGGCTATGGCCCGACGGAAACCGTGGTCACGCCGCTGATCTGGAAGGCTGCCATGGACACCGAATGCGGCGCTGCCTATGCGCCCATCGGCAGCTTCGTCGGCGAGCGCTGCGGCTATGTCCTGGACGCTGACCTGAACCCGTTGCCGGCGGGCGTGGCCGGGGAGCTGTACCTCGGTGGCGTCGGCCTGGCGCGAGGCTATTTGCAGCGGCCGGGGTTGAGCGCCGAGCGCTTCGTCGCCAACCCGTTCAGCCGTGCCGGCGAGCGTCTCTATCGCACCGGCGACCTGGTTCGTCAGCGCGAGGATGGCACCTTCGACTACCTCGGGCGCATCGACAACCAGGTCAAGGTGCGGGGCTTCCGCATCGAACTGGGCGAGATCGAGGCGCGCCTGCAGGATGCCGGCGAGGTCCGCGAAGCGGTGGTGGTTGCCCGCGACGCGGCGAGTGGCAAGCAACTGCTCGGCTATGTGGTCGCGGAAGATGGCGCGGACGCCTCGGGCCTGCTCGAGCGCTTGCGCGAGCGCCTCAAGCGCGATCTGCCGGAGTACATGGTGCCGGCGCACCTGGCCCTGCTGCCGGCGATGCCGCTGACGCCGAACGGCAAGATCGACCGCAAGGCGCTGCCGGACATCGACGTCACCGCCAGCGAGGCCTACGTGGCGCCGCGCAATGAGCTGGAGCTGGCCCTGGCTGGTATCTGGCAGGAAGTGCTCGGTATCGCAAGGATCGGTGTGCACGACAACTTCTTCGAACTGGGTGGCGACTCTATCCTCAGCATGCAGGTGGTGGCCAAGGCCCGTGCCCTGAAGAAGCTGGGCTTCAGCCTGAAGCTGCGCGACCTGATCCAGAAGCCGAGCATCGCCGCCTTGTCCGGGTACGACGACAGCGCTGCGCCGCCGTCGCCGATCCTGGCGCTGAACGCGGCGGTGGACGGATGCCCGCCGCTGTTCTGCGTGCATGCCGGCTTCGGCACGGTGTTCGACTATGAACCGCTGGCCCGGCGCCTGAATGGCCGCCGTAGCGTACTGGCGATCCAGGCCCGCTCGCTGCTGGATCCGAACTGGCGGGACGCTTCCCTGCAACGGATGGCCGAGGATTACGTCGCGCTGATCCGCCAGCGCCAGGCCGAGGGTCCCTATCACCTGCTCGGCTGGTCGCTGGGAGGGACCCTGGGCATGCTGATGGCCGCCGAGCTCGAGCGGCAGGGACAGCAGGTGGCCTTCCTCGGTCTGCTGGACAGCTATGTGCCGGGAACCGAGGCGCCCGCCGCCGATGACTGGCGCGAGGATCTGCTGGACTTCCTCAGCGTCAGCGCCGGCCTGGAAACCCGTCCGCCACTGGCCGCCGGGTTGGAGCAGCGCGACAACGTCAGCGCCGCCATCGCCGAGTGCCTTGGCGTCGGCCAGACCGGGAAGGGAGGGCTGGGCTGCGACGAACTGGCCCAGGTATTCCTGGTCGCCCGGCAGCTCAAGCAACTCTCCGGGCAACTGGATAG
Source organism: Pseudomonas aeruginosa (assembly GCF_001457615.1). Taxonomy (GTDB): domain Bacteria; phylum Pseudomonadota; class Gammaproteobacteria; order Pseudomonadales; family Pseudomonadaceae; genus Pseudomonas; species Pseudomonas aeruginosa. Next base: position 2,830,298 of record NZ_LN831024.1, read on the forward strand.
TTGCTCGCCGATCCAGGTCCGGCCGCTGTGCTGGTGGACGCGCGGGCGTGGTGAAGAGGTGCGGGCGCTGTCGCGGCAATTGGGTGGTCAGCCTCTGGCCGGTCGGGTCGCCGCGTGCGGGCATTTCCAGATACCCCATGCGCAGGAGGTGCTCGACTCCCTGGTGGAGGCGCTTGAAGAAATCCACGGCAGCCTCGTCTATTCATGACGAAGCTTTGGCCGGCCCCGCCGGGGCCGGCCCGTTGGAGACTATGAAATGGCCTTGAACCCCGATATCGCGGCATACCTGGAACTGGTCGGCAACGGCCGCAGCAGTGGCAAGAGCCTGCCCATGCACCAGTTGACGGTGCAACAGGCACGCGAGCAGTTCGACCAGTCGTCGGCGTTGATGGACCCAGGCCTCGACGAGCCGCTGCCGCGCGTCGAGACGCTGTTCGTCCCGGCGCGGGACGGTACGCCGTTGCCGGCGCGCCTCTACAGTCCCCAGGGGCTGTCCGCGTCGCCGCCGTTGCCGGGCGTGCTCTACCTGCATGGCGGCGGCTACGTCGTCGGCAGCCTGGACTCCCACGACGCGCTGTGCGCCAGCCTGGCCGAGCGCGCCGGTTGCGTGGTGCTTTCTCTGGCCTACCGGTTGGCCCCGGAGTGGCGTTTTCCGACCGCCGCCGAGGACGCCGAGGATGCCTGGTGCTGGTTGGCTGCCGAAGCCGCGCGGCTAGGCATCGATCCGCAACGCCTGGCGGTTGCCGGCGACAGCGTCGGCGGCAGTCTGTGCGCGGTGTTGTCGCATCGCTTGGCGCTGCGGGGAGACGCCTCGCAACCGCGTCTGCAGGTACTGATCTACCCGGTCACCGATGCCAGCCGCACGCGCCAATCGATCGAGCGTTACGCCGTTGGCCACCTGTTGGAGAAGGACAGCCTGGAGTGGTTCTACCAGCACTACCAGCGTAGCCCCGAGGACCGTCAGGACCCGCGTTTCTCGCCGCTGCTCGGCGTGGTGCCGGCTGACCTGGCGCCGACGTTGCTGCTGGTCGCGGAGTGCGACCCGTTGCATGACGAGGGCATCGCCTATGCCGAGCACCTGCGCCAGGGCGGCGCCCGGGTGGAGTTGTGCGTCTATCCGGGGATGACCCATGACTTCCTGCGCATGGGTGCGATCGTCGACGAGGCGGACGAAGCCAAGGACATGATCGCCGACGCGCTGGTGGCGGCCCTGGCACCCTGAGACTTCGGCATTCGCCATGAAAAAACCCGCCAGGTTCTCCTGGCGGTTTTTTTTCATGAAGGCTGGGGCGAGGGGAGGCCAGCGGCCTCCCGAGACGCCTTACCAGTTGTAGGTCAGGTCGGTGGTGATGGTACGGCCCTGGCCGTAGTAGCAGTCGAGATCAGAGGAGCAACGGCTGACATACTTCTTGTCCTCGAGGTTCTCCAGGTTGACCTGCACCTTCAGGCCTTTCACCTGCAGCGGGGATTTCTCGAAGTCGTAGGACAGCTTGCCGTCGTACAGCGTGTAGGACGGGATGGTGAAGTGGCCGTCGGCGGTTTCGGTGCCGTCGCTGCCGCGGGTGTAGCGCGCGCCGATCCCCGCGCCGAGGCCGGCGAACGCGGTATCCGCGCCGAGGGTGTAGTCCAGCCAGACCGCGGCGGTCATCGGCGGCGTGCCGGCCGGATGGCGGCCTTTGCGCCCGTCGTTGTCCTTGGTGTATTTGATGTCGTTGCGCGAGAACGAGGCGATGACATCGAGATTGTTGGTCAGGCTGGCCTTGCCTTCCAGCTCGAAGCCCTTGGAGCGCATGGCGCCGGACTGCTTGCTGAAGTTGGGGTTCAGCAGATCGGTGGTGAGCACGTTCTTCTTGTCGATCTGGTAGACCGACATTTGGATGAAACTGTTCTGCCCCGGCGGCTGGTACTTGATGCCGGCCTCGTACTGCTTGCCGGTGGTCGGCTTGAAGGCCTTGTTGCCTTCGTCCATGTTCAACCCGCCGACCGGCTGGAACGACTCGGAGTAGCTGACATAGGGCACGATGCCGTTGCTGAACTCGTAGCCGAAGCCGGCGCGGCCGCTGAACTTCTCGTCCTTCGCGTCGACCTTGCCGCCGGTTTCCTTGGTGTCGGTCTTGGCCCAGTCATAGCGTCCGCCGAAGGTCAGGAACCACTGGTTCCATTTCATCTGGTCCTGCAAGTAGATTCCGGTTTGGTCGGTGGTGCGGTTCCAGCGATAGGGATTGGTGAAGGTGAACTTGCTGCCGTACACCGGCTTGTACAGATCGATGATCGTGGTGGGTTCCTGGTTCGAGTAGAGACCGAAGAACTTGGATTTGAAGTGGTAGTAGTCAATACCGATCAGCGCGGTGTGATCGATCGCGCCGGTCTTGAATTTGGCCTGGGCCATGTTGTCCATGCCGAAGGCCTTGTTGGTCTGCGACCAGTCCACGCCATAGCGCGTGGCATAGCGTCGGTCATCGGCACCGGTGTTCGGGTTGGGTACGAATCTGTAACCGTGCAGTGGCGCCACGTATTGGTCGTCGAGATAGGCGTAGCGGGTGTTCTGCTTGAAGGTCCAGACATCGTTGAGTTCGTGGCTGAACTCATAGCCGAACACGAACTGGTCGCGGTCATAGGAGTTCAGCCCCGGCTCGCCGATGAAGGTGCTGCGCTTGATCCGCCCGTTGGGCGTACTGAACACCGTGCCGTAGGCCGGCAGGCCTTGGGCCTCGGGCACGTCGTTGTCCTTCTGGTACTGGCCGTAGAAGGTCAGGCTGGTCTGCTCGTTGGGGTTCCAGGTAAAGCTCGGCGCCAGCATGAAGCGTTTCTGCTCGGCATAGTCGATCTCCGAGTTGATGTCCCGGCCCACACCGGTCAGCCGGTACAGGTAGGTGCCCTGTTCATCGAGCGCGCCGCCGACGTCGAAGGCGCCGTAGCGGCGGTCCTGGCTGCCGCCGCCGAGCACCACTTCGCGGATCGGGGTGGCGGTGGGACGCTTGGACACCATGTTGACGATGCCGCCCGGTTCGTTCTGGCCGTAGAGCACCGATGCCGGCCCCTTCAGCACCTCGATGCGTTCCAGGGTATAGGGGTCGATCTGCAGGGCACCGCCGGTACTGCCGCCGCCGTAGGGCATGTGCAGGCCGTCGAGGTACATCGGCGCCGGGCTGAAGCCGCGCGAGGTCGGCTCGTCGAAGATCTTCACCCGGTCGGCGAAGCCGCCGCCGGTGATCCCCGGAGTGTAGCGCAGGGCCTCGGTGACGGTCTGCGAACCGCGCGCCTTGATCTCATCCTGGGTGACCACGTTGATGGTCTGGGGGATTTCCTTGAGCGGGGTGTCGGTCTTGGTGCCGGTACCGCTGCGCTTGGCCACGTAGCCGTTGACGTGGCCCCAGGCCGACTCCTGGCTGGTGACGGTAATGTCGCCGAGGTCCACCGAGTCCGCCGAGCGCTGGGCGCTGATGGTAACGCTGGAGCCTTGCAGGCTGTAGCTGGCGCCGGTACCGCGGAGAAGTTCGGCGAGAGCCGCCTCGACGCTCAGTTGGCCGCGGACCGGGTTGCTGCGCAGGCCTTGCACTTCATCGGCGCTGTAAAGCACCTGCAACTGGCTCTGCTGGCCGAACTGGCGCAGGGCGCTGGGCAGGGACTGGGCGCCGATGTCGAACTGGATCTTCTGCGCTTCGGCCTGGCTGGCGATCGGCGCCAACAGGGCCATGGCCAGGGCGGCGGTGCTCAGGCGCGGATGCAGCGTCAGGGTGTTGCGCATCACTAGAGCCTTGGTGAAACGGGGGAGTGTGCGGAGTGCTGGCATGCTCTCTAGTACTCTTATGGATGTCATGATTGGGAATAATTGTTATTTGGTTTCCCATTGAGACGTTTGGTCGGCGCGAAACCGGAAAACAAAAATCGTTTTTCCCGTGTTCGCAGGCAGAGCGCTTCAGGCCGGTTGCAGCTCCTCGACCACTCGACCGCCGGCCAGACGCAGCAGTTGGTCGGCGCTGTCGAAGTAGCGGTCGTCATGGGAGATCACGATGATGGTCTTGCCCATTCGCTTCAGCTCGGGAAGCAGCTCGGTGTAGAAGATCCGGCGGAAGGTGGGATCCTGGTCGGCGGCCCATTCGTCGAAGACCAGCACCGGGCGCTTCTCGATCCAGGCATTGACCAGCGCCAGGCGCTTGCGCTGGCCGGTGGAGAGGTCGGTGGTGGTGAAGCTGCCGTCGCTGACGCTGACCTTGTGGGCGATTTCCAGGCGCTTCAGGTAGCGCCCGGCTTCTTCCGGCAACTGTTGCTCGCCGTCGACGAGGTCGTCGAACAGGTAGTAGTCGGCGAACACGGTGGTGAACAGCTGACGATAGTCGTCGCGCGCCTGTGCCGTCACTTCCTCTCCGTTGAGCAGCAGCGAGCCCTCGTGGGGCGTGTACAGCCCGAGCAACAGCTTGATCAGGGTGGTCTTGCCGCAGCCGTTCTCGCCGACGATGAAGAGGATCTCTCCCGGGCGGATCGTCAGGTTGACCGGGCCGAAGCGGAAGGGCGTCGAGCCCGGCACGCCCGGATAGCTGTAGCCGACATCGCGCAACTCGATGCTGCGCACCTCTTGAGCCGGTCTGGAGGCGTCGTTCTCGAGCAGCAGGTAGGGTTCGGGATTGGAGAACTGCTCGTTGAGTTCGGCGATCCGGCGCAGGGCGATACGGTTGCGACTGATCAGCGGCAACAGGCTGAGTACGCTTTCCAGCGGCCCCTTCATGAACAGCAGGGTCATGACGAAGCCGCTGAGCACGCTGCGGTCGGAGGTCGGCCACCAGGTCTGGACCGCCAGGGCGGTGCCGATGACCACGAAGAACAGCAGCGAACCGAAGGTGCTGGCAGTGAGGAATATATTCACCGAACGCACCTGCAGGCGGCAGATGCGCTCCACGGTCTCGTCCAGCAGACGCCCGTGCAGGCGCTGCCGGCGCGGGCGGTTGATGCGCAGCTCCTTGGCTCCCTCGGCCATGCCGCGGTAGTGCTTCTGCAGCAAGTCTTCCTCTTCGCGCGCCGCTTCGAAACCGGCCATTCCATAGCCGCGGGCGATGTACTGGGCGATGGTGCCGAGCACCACGGCGCTGGCGGCGACCAGGAACATCGGCAGCGACAGGGTGGCCAGGTAGCCCAGGCAGCCAAGGGTCACGGTCAGGGAGATCACCAGTTGCGGCAGGCCGAAGGCAAGATCGCTGACCGTATCGATGTCGTGGGTGAGCACCGGGATCAGGCGGTGCGTGCGATAGCGTTCGAGTTGTTCGATCGGGGCGGACAACACCCGGCCGCCGAGGGTCTTGCGCAGCCGGGCGATGACCTTCTGGCCGACGTAGTTGGTGCCGATGTTGGACAGGATCGAACTGAGCAGGGCCAGCGCGCAGATCGCGCTGAAAGCCAGCATCATGCCGCTGGTCATGCCGCCCTCGGCGTTCAGTACGCGGTTGATCGAGGTGAGCAGCGCGGTGATGGCCAGGCCGCCGACGATACCCAGTCCGATCGACAGGCTGAGCGCTGGCCAGAAGGGTTTGAGAATGCTCAGGAGTTCGCGAGTGGCGCTACGGGGTGTTGCGGACATGGGGTTTCCTCGGCGCGGCCGACTGGACGCAAGGGCAGAGAGGCGAATGGCGGAGTGGCGCACGCTCGCGCCTGCCCTGAAGACGAGGCCGGGGAGGGGAAATTTAGCCTGTGGCGCTGCTTCGCCGAGGCGTCCGGCAAAAGCGCAGGGGACGATAAATTCGGCGGCCGGCCGTTCGTTGCGTTTAAGTGAGAGCGACGCTCGAGCGGGTTCCCCGGGAAGCCCTTGTCGAGTCCAACACTGTGCCGGAGCACGCGCTCAAGTCCGACCCATTCCCTGAGAAAGACGAGATGACGAAAAGGAAATTAGCCTATATCTGGTCCCTGAGAAACGCCGCCGCCGACAAGGCCGGACAACAGGTGGCCTACAAGGGCGAGCTGCGCTACATGAAGTCCCCGCTGGAGTTTCTCGCCGAATCGCTGAACCGGACGGCGCTGGGGGACGCCTACGAATTGGTCGGGGTGATCTACGACGACGACCCGGAGCTGCCCCGCGACCAGCGGAAGATCGAGGACTACGGATTCGCCTACCGGCCTGGACAGCAGTGGTTCTACCCGGCGGAACTGGAGGTACAGGGGCGGCGCATGAACGATCTGCTGCTGAACGTGCCTTCCACCTACCGTCGCCACCCGCGCGGGAGCGCGGAGCATGTGGCCGGCAAGCGCGACTTCGAACGACGCCTGTACGAGACGCTGGTCGAGCTGCGCGCCGAGGTCGTCGTCCTCGACGGCCTGCTGGTCATCCTCGATGAGCTGGTGCGGCCCGGGGCGCCATTCGCCCGACGGATCATGAATATCCATCCCGGGGTCACGCGCGCCGACTCGCCCTACCAACGGCGCGGCGCCTGGGCGACCCTGGATGCATTGCATGGTGCGCGGGGTGAGAAGATCGTCGACTGGGCGACGATGGAAAGCGTACCGGTCGAACCCTTGTACCTGACCGGCGCCTCGTTCCACTACGTGGACAACGGCATCGATTCCGGCGAGGTCTTCCACGACGTGCTGAAAACGAAGATATCTCCCGACGACACCATCCTCGAGCTGCGTTGGAACAACTTCAACGACAGTCTGTTCCCGGCCTTGCACGAAGGCCTGGCTCTGCTGGCCGAGAAGGACTGAAAACGCCTGGTCGCGGATGCGCAAAGGCCGGAGCGACCCGCGTCGCTCCGGCCTTTCTTCGTCCGCCTCAGAGTTCGCGGGCCACGCGGAAACCTATCCAGTCGCCACGGGCGTCGGGGTAGGCATTGTTGCGGTTGCCCGAGCGCGAGAAGATCGGCGGCTCGCCCCAGTCGTTGCCGCGGATCTGCACCAGCTCGCACTTGTCCTCCATCCACGCGCTGCCGTCGCTCGGCGCGCCGTTGTAGTGGTCGTGCCAGCAGTCGGCGACCCACTCGTAGACGTTGCCGTGCATGTCGTAGACGCCGAAGGCGTTGGGCGGGAAGCTGCCCACCGGCGAGGTGAAGTTGTAGCCATCGCTGGCGCCGTAGGTGTTGGCGTGCTTGGCGATGCTGTATTCCTTGCCTTCGTCGAACGGGAAGGGGAAGGGGCCGGCGCTGCCGGCGCGGGCGCCGTACTCGCGCTCGGCCTCGCTGAGCATGCGGTAGTGCTTGCCGGTCTTCTTCGACAGCCAGGCGGCGTAGTTCTTCACGTCGTTGTAGTCGACGCACACCGCCGGCTGGCGAGGGCCTTGCTGGTAGCGCGGCTTGCCGGCGATGCATTCGCGGCCGGGGCGGGTATCGCCGTCGGCCAGCTTGACGCCGGTGGCTTTCAGGTAGGCGTCCAGTTCGCCGGCGGTGACCTGGTAGCGGCTGATGGCGAACGGCTTGGCGAAGGTCACGTCGTGCAGCGGGCCCTCGTCGGGCTGGCGGCCGACCTCGTCGTCCGGGGTGCCCATGGTGAAGCTGCCGGCGGGCAGTACGACCATCTCCGGGCAGTCCTTGCAATCCTTGAACACCGTGCCGGGTTTCTTCGCTTCGTCGGCGAAGGCGGGGGCGGTGGCGACGATCAGTGCGGCCAGGGCCAGGGGCGATAATGCGTGCATGGCGGTTCTCGTTGAGTGGCGAAAGGGGTCAGGCGAGTTGCGGGGCGAGGATTTCCAGCACCCGGTCGATCTCCGCCTCGTCGTTCAGCAGGCTCGGCGCCAGGCGCACCACCGGGCCGACATCGCGATCCACGGCGTCGCTGATTACCCGGTGCGCCATCAGGTGTTTGGCGACCGCCTCGCAATCGCGGCCTTCGACGCGGAAGAAGGTGAAGCCCGAAGACAGCTCGGGGCTGGTCGGCGTGACCAGGCGGACCTTGGGATGCTCGCCCAGGCGCTGCTTGAGGTAGGCGTTGAGCTGGTGGATACGCGCCTGGACCTCGGCCTTGCCCAACTGCAGGTGCAGCTCGAAGGCCGTGCCCAGGGCCAGGCGATGTTCGAAGGCGTGGTAGCCGCCAGGGGTCATCAGGGTGCCGAAGTTGTCGGCGCGGGAGAAGGTCGGGATGCTCGGCACCAGGTGCTCCTGGAGCTGTTCCGAGCGGGCGATGATGACCCCGGTGCCACGCGGACCGAACAGCCACTTGTGGGTGCCGGCGATGAAGTAGTCGCAGTCGAAGTCGGCGAAGCTGACGTCTTCCACGCCGAAACCATGCACGCCGTCGACCACGTAGATGATCCGGTCCTGTTCGTCGCGCTTCTGGTTGAGTTCGCGCACCAGCTTGCCGATCTCGCGGATCGGCAGCTTCACGCCGCTGCCCGACTGCACCCAGGTCATGCCCAGCACCCGGGTCTGCGGGCGGATCTGAGCGGCGATGCTGGACAGGATCTCGTCGGCGGAAACCCGGTGCGGGTCCTTGAACAGCGGGAACTCGCGGACCTGGGTACCCATGCGCTTGTGCCGGTATTCCAGGGTGGTGTAGGTGGAGTAGTGCTCGTGGGAGGAGGTCAGGATCTCCTTGCCCGGCTGCACCAGCAGGCCGCCGTAGATCGCCGCCAGGCCGTCGGTGGTGCTGCCGGTGAGCGCCACCTGGCCAGGTTGCACGGCGAAGTAGCGACCTGCCCAGGCGCGAGCCTCGTCCTCGTATTTCCAGATTTCCTCGCGATGCCAGTCCACCGCTTCGCCCGGGTTGCGGTCGAAGCGGACCCGCAGGCGCTCGATGGCCTCCCGCACCGGCCGAGGGTGGGAGGTGAGGAGGAAGTTGGCGAAGTGCAGATACTGCGGGTCGAGATCGAATTGCTGGCGCAGCGCTTTCCATTTATTGCCGGCGTCGCTCGGTACGCCTTCGGCGCGGAGCGACTGGGCAGCGGAAAGCAGCGGCAGGCCGGCGGCGAGAATGCCGGCCTGCTTGAGAAAGGTACGACGGTCGTTCATCGGGAGGTCCGTTGCGGCGTGGTCAGGGGGTAGCTGTCGGCTTGGCGCGTTTTTGCACTTCGCCCCAGGCGCGCAGGAAGTTGCCTCCCCAGAGCTTGGCGATGTCGGCATCGGAATAACCGCGGGTGATCAGTTCGGCGGTGACGTTGCGGATTTCGCTGACATCCTTCCAGCCGTCCACGCCGCCACCGTCGTTGAAGTCCGAGCTGATGCCCACGTGGTCGATGCCGACCTTCTTCACCGTGTAGTCGATGGCGTCCACCAGTTCCTTGAGGCCGGCCTTGGGCTCCTCCTCCAGGATGCCGTAGAGGGCGCTGGCGTATTCACCGAAGCGTTGTTCCGGCCAGATGGTGATGATCGGATCGCCCGGCATCAGGGCATAGTCCAGGCCTTCCAGGGGCGGCAGGTCGAAGCGCGCGCGCAGGGCGTCGAGCTTGTCCAGGGTCGGTTTGCTCAGCGGACGCAGGTAGGCGGGGAAGCCGACCACCTGGATCACGCCGCCACTGTCCTTGATCAGTTGCATCTCGTGGTCGCTGAGGTTGCGCTTGATGTCCACCAGGGCACGCGGCGCGGAGTGCGAGGCGACGATGGGCGCGCGGCTGAGGGCGGCAACCTGTTCCAGGGCCTTGGTCGACATCTGCGAGACATCGATGATCACCCCGAGATCGTTGAGCCGTTCGACCGCCTGCTTGCCTAGCGGGGAGAGGCCGCCTAGGGCGTCGGGCGAGTCATTGAAGAAGGGCAGCGGGCGCGAGGAGTCGGCCCAGTCGTTGTTGCCGACGTAGCTGAAGCCGAACATGCGCACGCCGCGGGCGGCCCATTTGTCCAGTTGGGACAGGTCGTCGCCCAGCGGGTAGGCGTTGAGCATGCTCATGACGATGGCGAACTTGCCTTCCATGGCCAGGCGGCGGAAGTCCTCGGGGGAGTAGGCGATGCCGACCTGGTTGGGAAAGTCGCGGACCATGCCGGTGAGAATCTTGTAACGAATTTCCTGCTGGTGGCGGGCTTCGTCGACGAAACCGGGGGTCGGCTTGTGCGGCGCGTTCGGGCCGTTCCACATCTCCGGCCAGCCGAAGATCGCCAGGGCAGCGCCGGACAGGCGTCCGCGGCCGGCCTTGACCAGATCCAACTGGCCCGGTCCGTCCTTGTCCACCTCGTTGCCGGTGGTGCCGAAGTCCAGCGGCACAGTGATCCGGCTGTCGAAGGAGAGGATGCGCTCGTGCAACTCCTCTGCGTGTTGCATGACCTTGCGCGGGTAGCCGGCGCTGCCCAGCCACTGGGTCCAGGCCAGCCAGCCGCCGGCGGCCAGCAGGACGATGAACAGTGGCAGGCCGAGGTAAAGCGCCGTTCTTTTGCGAGTTCTAGTCATTGCCGTCCCAGTCAGGTTCGAAATCGGTGGACGCCGGTCGTTCCGCATTGCAGAGCGGGGCACCTGTCAGGGTGGGACGAGGGCAGGGACGGAAAATTTAGCGGGCCGACGAATTCGCCGGGTGCCGCCAGCGACGCCGGCTCCGGTAAATTTGCCGATGGACGGAACGTTCTAGCTGGATAAAGCGAGCTTCATGGCTGAACAGGTAGGACGATGACGGTTTCTCGACGCGGATTCATGGCGGGTTTGGCGCTCACCGGAGCGGCTGCCCTGCCGGTGGCTTACTACACACATCGTCATCTGGCCCGCCTGCGCGAAGACGAGGAGCACCCGGCCACGCCCGGCGAAGCGACGCTGGACCTGGCCGCCACCGAGGCCATGCGCCTGGGCGACCGCCTGCGCGGTATCTGGGACCTGCGCCTGCTCGGCGCCGACGCCGGCCTGCCGGGGTTACCGCTGGAGGGGTTGGAGCTGGTGCTCGACGTGGCGCCCAGGGGGCTGGGCCTGATCGGATACCTGGATACTCCGGAGCGCCTGAGAGGGCCGCAGGAACCGCGCTTCCGCCTGCTTGGCGACCTGGTCGGTGCGCGCTCCGCGCGCATCCGCTGGCGCCTGGTGGACGGCAACACCGCCTCGATGACCCCGAGCTACGATTGCTCGGCGGTCTTCGACGAGGTCTGGGACAATCTGGCCAATGCCGGCGACGGCACCCTCAGCGGTCGCATCGAGCGCCTCGTGCGCTCGCCACTGCAAGCGCAGGAGGATTTCCGCTTCGTGGCGGTCAAGCGCCCGTTTCCGCTGGCTCGCGAGCGCATCGGCCTCAACGAACGCTTGCTCGCCTGGCTGATCTCGCCGCAGCATCGCCTCTTCCACCAGCTCTGGCATGCCTCGCGGGACAAGTGGCATCGACTTTCCGAGAAGCAGCGCAACGCCCTGCGCGGCGTCGGCTGGCAGCCTGGCCCACTGGACCGCGAGCGTGACGCCCGTGGTCGTCACAAGGACCGCAATGCTTCCGGTATCGACTTCTTCTTCATGCACCGGCACATGCTGCATACCGCGCGCTCGATGCAGGACCTGCCGTCCTGGCGGCGCCTGCCGCTGCCGGGCGTACCGCTGGCCCACGACCGGGTCGGCTTCCTGCGCTACTTCGACAACCCTGACGGCTGTTCCGTCCCGCCGGCCTGGGTCGCGGTGGACGACGACGAATACACCGAGTGGCTGCGTGGGCTGAAAAGCGCCGAGGGCTATCACGCCAATTTCCTGGTCTGGGAGTCGCAATACCAGGACCCGGAATACCTGGCGAAACTGACGCTCGGTCAGTTCGGCTCGGAGATGGAGCTGGGCATGCACGACTGGCTGCATATGCGCTGGGCTTCGGTGACTCGCGATCCTTCCAACGGCGCGCCGGTGATGAGCGACCGGGTACCATCGGACTTTTCCCCGCGCTGGTTCCGCCCGGAGAACGACTTCCTCGGCGACCCGTTTTCCTCCCATGTGAATCCGGTGTTCTGGTCGTTCCACGGCTGGATCGACGACCGCATCGAGGACTGGTATCGCGCCCACGAGCGTTTCCATCCTGGCGAAGTGCAGCGCCGCGAAGTGGAGGGCATCCAATGGTTCGCGCCCGGTCGATGGGTCGAGGTCGGCGATCCCTGGCTGGGCCCGGCGACCCATGGATGCGGGCTCTCGGATGTCCAGGCGAGCAGCAACTCGGTGGAGCTGGACGTGGAAACCATGAAGCTGGCTTTGCGCATCATCTTCAGCGAAGAAGACCAGTTGAGCGGCTGGCTCAAGCGTGCGCCGCGGCGGCCCTGGTACGCGCGCAACCTGAAGCTGGCGCGCGACCAGCTCAGGCGCTGAACGGCGAAAGAGCGAGTAAGGATGGAGGAGGCCCGCGCAACGCGGGCCTCAGTCTTTCCGCGCGAGACCCTGGCGGTCGCTCTGCCAGCCGCCGCCGAGGGCCTTGTACAGGCCGACCGAGGCCTGCAGGCGGGCCAGTCGCAGTTGCACGGCGGCATCCTGCGCCGCGTACAGCGTGCGTTGCGTTTCGAGGACCGTCAGCAGGGTTTCCGCGCCGGCCTGGTAGCGGCTGTCGGAGAGATCGAAGGCGCGCTGCGCCTGCTCCAGCTCCTGCTGCTGCCAGTGCAGCTGGCGGTCGAGGCCGTCGATGCTGTTCAGCGAGCGTTCGGTGTCGGCAAAGGCGGTGAGGATCGCCTTGCGGTAGGTTTCCAGCAGTTCTTCCTGGCGTGCCAGGCTGCGGTCGCGCTCGGCGCGCAGGCGGCCGTGGTTGAAGATCGGGGCGAGCAGGTTGGCGCCCAGGTTGTAATAGGGGTTGCGGAAAGTGTCGGCGGCGCGGTTGGCGCCGGACGACAGCGAGGCGCTCAGGGTCAGCTTGGGGAACAGCGCCGCGCGCGCCACCTGCACGTCGGCCTGGGCCGCGGCCAGTTGCGCTTCGGCGTTGGCGATATCGGGACGGCGGCTGAGCAGTTCGCTCGGCAGGCCCGCTCCGGTCTCCGGCCAGCGCAGGCTGTCGAAAGGCCGCTCGGCCACCTGTAGCGCCTGCACCGGCTCGCCGATCAGGGTGGCCAGGGTAATCAGCGCCTCATGGGCCTGCTGCTCGAGCAGCGGCAGCTGCTTGCGCTGGCTGGCGACCAGGCTGCTCTGCTGGGCGACCTCCAGGGCGGTGGCCGAGCCCGCGGCATGGCGGGTCTCCACCAGGCGCAGGACGTGCTCGGCGTTGTCCAGGTTGAGCCTGGCGATGCGCTGCTGTTCGCGCAGCGCCAATACCTGCAGGTAGCTGTTGGCGACGCCGGAGAGCAGGGTCAGCTCTACCGTTGCGCGGTCGTACTCGCTGGACTTGAGGCTTTCCAGGGCACTGCGGTAGGCAGCCCGGCGACCGCCCCAGAAGTCCACTTCGTAGCTGGCGCTGAGGCCGGCGGAGAAGGAGTCGACGGCATCGTTGTCGGAGGTCGCGTCGGTACCGCTGTAGCCCGAGTCGCGCAGGAGTTTCTGCCGGCTGGCGCCGAGCGTCGCATTCAGCTCCGGCAGCAACGGCGCGCCGGCGATCACCGCCGAGGCCTGGGCCTGGCGCACGCGGGCCACCGCCGCGCCGAGGTCCTGGCTGTTCAGCAGGGCGCGTTGCAGCAGGCTGTCCAGTTCCGGCGCGCCGAAGGCTTTCCACCACTGGCGGATGTCGCTGGCATCGCTGCGCCCGGCCGCCAGGTAGCGCCACTGAGGGGGCGCGGCCAGGCCGCTGTCGAGGGGCGCCGGCGTGCTGCCGCAGGCGCCGAGCAGCAGGCAGGCGGAAATCAGGGAGAGATTCTTCATGGACATGTCCGTCATTGGCTGGCCAGGGCGGCCACCGGGTCCAGTTGGGCGGCCTTGCGCGCCGGCATGAAGCCGAACACCAGGCCGGTGACCAGCGCGCAACTGAAGGCGCCGACGATGGCCGACAGGGAAAAGGCCACCGCGACCTGGCCGAGCAGCAGCACGCCGCCGATGCACAGGGCCAGGGCGATCCCGGCCAGGCCGCCGACCACCGAGAGCATCGCCGCTTCGGTGAGGAACTGGCGGAGGATATCGCCCTGGCGGGCGCCAGTGGCCATGCGGATGCCGATCTCGCGGGTGCGTTCGCGCACGGTCATGAGCATGATGTTCATCACGCCGATCCCGCCTACCAGCAGGGAGATCGCGGCGATCGAGCCGAGCATCAGCGACAGGGTGTTCTGGGTCTTCGCCTCGGCCTGGATCATCGCCGCGTTGTTGGTCAGCTCGTAGTCGCGCTGGCCGCGGTGCAGGCGCAGCATCAACTGGTCGATGGCGCGTTCGGCCTGGTGCACGCGCTGGGCGTCGGCGGCGGCGATGATCACGTACTCGGGGTTGCGCGTGCCGAACAGGCGGATGCTGGCAGCGGAGTAGGGGATGGCGATGCGGTTGTCGGCATCCTTGTCGCCGGAGCTGGAGCCTTTCTCGGCGAGCACGCCGATGACCTGGAACGGCACGTTCTCGATGAGGATGTAGCGGCCGATCGGGTTGGCGCTGCCGAACAGCTTCTTGCGCACCTTGTAGCCGATCACCGCGACCGTGGTGGCGGCGTCTTCGTCGCGCTCGGTGAAGTAGCTGCCCTCGGCCACCGGCCAGTTGAGGATTTCCGGGAAGTCGGTGTTGTTGCCGCCGACGTAGGCGTGGTAGTCGATGTTGCCGTAGCGCACCACCAGCTCGCCGCCGTTCACCGGCATGACCTTCTTCACCTGGGGCAGGGTGGCGATGGCGGCGACGTCGTCGCTGCTGACGATGCCCATCGGCGCGCGCGGGTTCGGCGAGTAGCCGCTGAGATAGATGATGTTCGAGCCGAACGCGCCCATCTGCGCCATCACCTGGCGCTTGCTGCCCTCGCCGACGGCGAGCATGACCACCACCGAGGCGACGCCGATGATGATCCCGAGCAGGGTCAGCGCGGTGCGGAACCGATTGATCCACATCACCCGCCAGGCGGCGCGCACCGCCTCCAGCAGTTCGGCGCGCCAGGCCCCCGAGGGTTCGCTGCTGCCCTCGGCGAGGCGCTGGCTGAGATCGTCGGCCTGCAGGTGGCGCTCGACGCCGGCGCTCGGGTGCGCCGGGCGCTCGTCGTTGGCGCTGTCGCTGACGATCTCGCCGTCACGCACCTCGATGATGCGCTTGGCGCGGGCGGCGACGTCGCGGTCGTGGGTGATCAGGATCACCACGTGGCCCTGGCTGGCCAGCTCGTCGAGCAGCGCCATGACTTCCGCGCCGCTGTGGCTGTCGAGGGCGCCGGTGGGTTCGTCGGCGAGGATGATATGGCCGCCGTTCATCAGCGCGCGGGCGATCGATACCCGCTGCTGCTGGCCGCCGGACAACTGGTGCGGACGGTTGGCAGTGCGCTCTGCCAGGCCCAGGCGCTCGAGCAGGGCCCGCGCGCGGGTGTGCCGCTCGCTCGCCGGGGTGCCGGCGTAGATCGCCGGCATCTCGACGTTTTCCTGGGCCGAGGCGGAGGGGATCAGGTGATAGCCCTGGAACACGAAGCCGAATGCCTCGCGGCGCAGCCAGGCCTGCTCGTCGCTGTCCAGTTCGGCGACGTCGTGGCCGGCGAAGTGGTAGCTGCCGGAGCTGGGCCGGTCGAGGCAGCCGAGGATGTTCATCAGGGTCGACTTGCCGGAGCCGGAGGCGCCGACGATGGCGACGAACTCGCCGGCGTGGATCGACAGCGATACGCCCTTGAGTACCTCGACTTCCGGAGTGCCATTGCCGCCGTAGCGCTTGCGGATGTCGCGCAGTTCGATCAGGGGGACGGGTTGCGTGGCGTTTTCCATCAGCTGTCGCTGCCGTCGGGAGCGGCCATCAACAGGCGGTCGCCTTCCTCCAGGCCGGCAAGCACCTGTACCCGCAGGCGGTCGCTGATGCCGGTCCTGATCTGGCGGCTCTGCGGCTTGCCGTTGCTGCCGACCACCCAGGCGACCTGGCCGCCCTTGCCGTCGTCGTGAATGGCGGCGACCGGCGCGGTGAGGATGTTTTCCGCGGTGGCGGCGACGAAGAACACCTGGGCGGTCATTTCCGCCATCAGTTGGTGGTCGCCGTTGTCCACGTCGACCAGCACGGTATACAGCACCACCCGGCCGCTGCCACTCTGCCCGCCGCTGCCGCTGGTGGGGCTGCCGCCGCCCTGGTTGCTCTGGTCCAGCGGCTTGGGTGGCACCGGGAGGATCTGCCGGACCTTGCCGGTCCAGCGCCGGCCTTCGCCGCTGAGGGTCGTGAAGTAGGCCGGCATGCCGGGCTTGACCCGGCCGATGTCGGCTTCCGAAACCTGGGCCCAGACGGTCATCGGCGACAATTTGGCGATCCTCAGGATCAACGGGGTCTGCTGCTGGGCATTGAGGGTCTGGCCTTCGCGCGCATCGACCGCCACCACCGTGCCGGACATCGGCGCGTAGATGCGGGTATAGCCGAGTTCGGCTTCGTCGCTGCGCAACGAGGCCTGGGCCTGGCGGATCTGCGCCTGGTACATCTCGATCCGTGCCTGGGTGGCGAGCATCTGCGCCTGGGCGCTCTGCACGTCCTCGGTACGCGTCGCGCCGCCGGCGGCCAGCCGCTGCTGGCGCTGGTACTGCTGGCGGGCGAGGGTGTACTGGGCACGTTGCTCGGCCAGCTGGGCCTTGAGCATCTCGATCGAATAGCGGCCGGCATCGACCTTGGCCTGCTGGGTGGAGGGGTCGATCTCGACCAGCAACTGGCCTTCCGTCACATCGTCCCCGGCCTCGACGTGCAACTTGCGGATCTGCCCGGAGGCCTGGGCGCCGACGTCGACGTAGCGCCGCGGTTGCAGGGTGCCGAGCGCCGAGACGCTGCTCTCGATGCTGCCGCGGCTGACGCTCACGGTGTCGAAGCTGTTGCTGCGGAACGGATAGGCCTGCCAGGCGGCCAGGGCGATCAGGGGGCTGAGGCAGACTGCGACGAGCAGTGCGCGACGAGTACTACGGGTTCGTCTCATTCGGGAATCCGGCCGGTGCGTGGAGAGACCGCCGCCGCTGGATCGGCAGGCTGGGCACTGCCAGATATACGAGGCCAGGGCGGCTAAATTTAACCTGGGTTCAGAGCTGGGCGTAACGGCTGCTGATGCGGATGCTGCCGTCGTCGCGGTGCTCGAGATCCACCGGCAGGACCTTCGGCAGGGCCTCCACCAGGTTGCGTATCTCGCGGGTGCTGTAGATGCCGCCGATGCGCAGTTCGGCGCTGGTCTTGTCGGTGAGGACCAGCGGATGCTCCAGGTAGCGGTTGATCAGCGGTAGGGCCTGAGCCAGCGGCAGGTCGTCGAGAATCAGGCGGCCTTCGCGCCAGGCCAGTGCCTGACGGGTATCGACCGCCTCGACCAGCGGTTGCAGCAGCCCGGGGTAGTAGCTGGCCTGCATGCCCGGGGTCAGGCTGCTGTCGTTGCCCGAGCCTTCGCTGCGGACCTTCACCGAGCCTTCGGTCACGGTGACGACGACGTTGTCCTGGTACTTCCAGACGTTGAAGCGGGTCCCGGTGACGGTGATCGAACCCTTGCCGGCCCTGACCACGAAGGGGTGGGCCGTATCGTGGGTGACATGGAAATAGGCCTCGCCGTTGTCCAGTACGACGCGGCGGATGTCCCTGAAGTTGGCGAAGCTGAGGTGGGTCTTGAGATCCAGTTCTACCTCGCTGCCGTCGGGGAGGGTGACGTGGCGGATATTGTCCTGCGCCGTGTAGCGTTGATAGCTGGAGGGAATCCAGCCCTGCAACCAGCCCAGGTAGGCCGAGGCGGGGAGCAGGAACAGAGCGAGCGCGGCAGCTCGCGCCTGGTTTCTCCAGTGGCGCCTGCGGGTAGTACGCGGGCGCGGCCAGGCCGGGGCGGCCGCCGGGGTGTCGGAGCGGCGGGGCAGCAATTCGCTGAGTTGCCAGATTTCTTCCATTGCTGCGTATTCGTCGGCGTGCCTCGGATCGCTCGCCAGCCAGCGACGGAACTCGGCACGCTCTTCCTCGCTACAGTCCTCGGCATGCAGGCGCATGCACCAGTGTGCGGCGTCCTGGACCAAGGTGTCGCTGTCGGCGGGGAGGGGTGTCTTCATCGAGGGTTCCGTTTGCGCCCTGTCGTCTCTGTTCGATGGCAAGGCTTTAAAGCTGGATGAGAATTATTATAAATTTAATGATTTCAGGCTGCCAACATCGCCTGTGGGGTTTCCCATTCTGTCAAGGATAGCGCTCACGCGGTAGCGAGCAGGAGTTGTCTTGGAAAACCATTATCGGGAGCTGTTGCGCTTTCTCAGCGCCAGGCTCGGAGACCGACAGGCGGCGGCCGACGTTGCTCACGACGCGTATTTGCGCGTGCTGGAACGCTCCAGTCAAGCGCGAATCGAGCATCCGCGGGCGTTCCTGTACCGGACGGCGCTCAATCTCGCGGTCGACGAGCATCGCCGCAGCCGGGTGCGCAAGGCCGAGCCCTTGCACGTCCTCGACGAGGAGGAGGGTATGTCCGAGCCTTCCCCCCAGGTACTCGAGGACCAGCGCCAGCGCCTCGACCTCTTGACCCTGGCGCTGAACGAACTGCCGCCGCTGTGCCGCGAGTCCTTCCTCCTGCGCAAGCTGGAAGGTCTTTCCCACAACGAGATAGCGGCGCACCTGAATATCTCCCGCAGTCTCGTGGAAAAGCACATCGTCAATGCGATGAGGCACTGCCGCCTGCGCATGCAAGCCTGGGAGTCCAGTTGATCCAGCGCGGTTAAATTTCGTTTCCCGGTCCTCGTTCCTAGTCAACAGACGCCCTTACGGGCCGCTCTTGACCTATCGCTCCCCGGTTTCGGGAGCCTATCCAGAGGACACTGGAAATGACCCAGGCTACAGCAACCGCCGTCGTTCACGACCTTATCGGTATCGGCTTCGGCCCCTCGAACA
This sequence comes from Pseudomonas aeruginosa, assembly GCF_001457615.1. Taxonomy (GTDB): domain Bacteria; phylum Pseudomonadota; class Gammaproteobacteria; order Pseudomonadales; family Pseudomonadaceae; genus Pseudomonas; species Pseudomonas aeruginosa. Next base: position 2,849,015 of record NZ_LN831024.1, read on the forward strand.
TCGCCCTGGCGATCGCCCTTGAGGAACGCGCGAGGACCCAGGGGGAACTGCAAGTCCTGTTCCTCGACAAACAGGCCGACTATCGCTGGCACGGCAATACCCTGGTCAGCCAGAGCGAGTTGCAGATTTCCTTCCTCAAGGACCTGGTATCCCTGCGCAATCCAACCAGTCCCTATTCCTTCGTCAACTACCTGCACAAACATGGGCGCCTGGTGGACTTCATCAACCTGGGCACCTTCTACCCCTGCCGCATGGAGTTCAACGACTATCTGCGCTGGGTCGCCGGCCACTTCGCCGAGCAGAGCCGTTATGGCGAGGAAGTGCTGTCGGTCGAGCCGATGCTGGTCGAGCGCAAGGTCGAGGCGCTGCGGGTGACTTCGCGCAACGCCGAAGGCGAGGAGCTTGTGCGGACCACTCGCTCGGTGGTGGTCAGCGCCGGCGGTACGCCACGAATTCCCCTGGCGTTCCGCCACCTGAAGGATGATGGCAGGGTCTTCCACCATTCGCAGTATCTGGAGCGCATGCTCAAGCAGCCCTGTGTCAACGGCCAGCCGATGAAAGTCGCGATCATCGGCGGCGGACAGAGTGCCGCCGAAGCCTTCATCGATCTCAACGACAGCTATCCATCGGTACAGGTCGACCTGATCCTGCGCGGTTCGGCGCTGAAGCCGGCGGACGACAGCCCGTTCGTCAACGAAGTATTCGCGCCCGAGTTCACCGACCTGATCTACAACCAGGAAGGCGCGGAGCGTGAGCGCCTGGTGCGCGAGTACCACAACACCAACTATTCGGTGGTGGATATCGACCTGATCGAGCGTATTTACGGCATCTTCTATCGCCAGAAGGTTTCCGGAGTCCCGCGCCACGCCTTCCGTAGCCTGCGCTCGGTGGAGAAGGCCACGGCAGGCGCCGAGGGTATCGAGCTGGCGCTGCGTAATACCGCCAATGGCGAACTGAGCGTGCAGCGCTACGACCTGGTAATCCTCGCCACCGGTTATGAGCGGCAGTTGCATCGTCAACTGCTGGAGCCGATGGCCGACTACCTCGGGGACTTCGAGGTCGACCGCAACTATCGTCTGATCACCGACCAGCGTTGCCAGGCGTCGATCTACATGCAGGGCTTCTGCCAGGCCAGCCATGGCCTCAGCGACACCCTGCTGTCGGTGCTGCCGGTGCGTGCCGAGGAAATCTCCGGCTCCCTGTACCAGCACCTGAAGCCCGGCACTGCGGCCCGCGCCCTGCACGAGCACGCCCTGGCCAGCTGATCGGCGCCACGCCGCCACGCCCTGTGTTGCCCGTTTCCCCGCCAGGGGATGCCCGGCACGCAGGGCGTTTTCGTTGCATGTCCCGGCCGTTCCGGCCACCACTTTGCAGAGAAACGACATCGATGGGGATGCGTACCGTACTGACCGGCCTGGCCGGCATGCTGTTGGGTTCGATGATGCCGGTCCAGGCCGATATGCCGCGGCCGACCGGGCTGGCCGCGGACATCCGCTGGACCGCCTATGGCGTGCCGCACATCCGGGCCAAGGATGAGCGCGGCCTGGGCTATGGCATCGGCTACGCCTACGCGCGCGACAACGCCTGCCTGCTGGCCGAGGAGATCGTCACCGCGCGCGGCGAGCGGGCGCGCTATTTCGGCAGCGAGGGCAAGTCGTCGGCCGAGCTGGACAACCTGCCGTCCGACATCTTCTACGCCTGGCTCAACCAACCCGAGGCGCTGCAAGCCTTCTGGCAGGCGCAGACGCCCGCGGTACGCCAGTTGCTCGAAGGCTACGCCGCCGGTTTCAACCGCTTCCTCCGCGAGGCCGACGGCAAGACCACCAGTTGCCTTGGCCAGCCCTGGCTGCGGGCCATCGCGACCGATGACCTGCTGCGCCTGACCCGGCGCCTGCTGGTCGAAGGCGGGGTCGGCCAGTTCGCCGACGCGCTGGTAGCCGCCGCGCCGCCCGGAGCGGAGAAGGTCGCCTTGAGCGGCGAGCAGGCGTTCCAGGTCGCCGAGCAGCGGCGCCAGCGCTTCCGCCTGGAGCGCGGCAGCAACGCCATTGCCGTTGGCAGCGAACGTTCGGCGGACGGCAAGGGCATGCTCCTGGCCAACCCGCACTTCCCCTGGAACGGCGCGATGCGTTTCTACCAGATGCACCTGACCATTCCCGGCCGGCTCGACGTGATGGGGGCCTCGCTGCCCGGCCTGCCGGTGGTCAACATCGGCTTCAGCCGCCACCTGGCCTGGACCCACACGGTGGATACCTCCAGCCACTTCACCCTGTATCGCCTGGCGCTGGACCCGAAGGACCCGCGGCGCTACCTGGTCGACGGTCGTTCGCTGCCGCTGGAGGAGAAGTCCGTCGCGATCGAGGTACGCGGCGCCGACGGCAAGCTGTCGCGCGTCGAGCACAAGGTCTACCAGTCGATCTACGGCCCGCTGGTGGTCTGGCCCGGCAAGCTGGACTGGAACCGCAGCGAGGCCTATGCGCTGCGTGACGCCAACCTGGAGAACACCCGGGTACTGCAACAGTGGTACTCGATCAACCAGGCCAGCGACGTCGCCGACCTGCGCCGGCGCGTCGAGGCGCTACAGGGGATCCCCTGGGTCAACACCCTGGCCGCGGACGAGCAGGGCAACGCCCTGTACATGAACCAGTCGGTGGTGCCCTACCTGAAGCCGGAACTGATTCCCGCCTGCGCCATTCCGCAACTGGTCGCCGAAGGCCTGCCGGCCCTCCAGGGGCAGGACAGCCGCTGTGCCTGGAGCCGCGACCCGGCCGCGGCCCAGGCTGGCATCACCCCGGCGGCGCAACTGCCGGTGCTGTTGCGCAGGGACTTCGTGCAGAACTCCAACGACAGCGCCTGGCTGACCAACCCGGCGAGCCCGCTGCAGGGCTTCTCGCCCCTGGTCAGCCAGGAGAAGCCCATCGGTCCGCGGGCGCGCTACGCCCTGAGCCGGCTACAGGGCAAGCAGCCGCTGGAGGCGAAGACGCTCGAGGAAATGGTCACCGCCAACCATGTCTTCAGCGCCGACCAGGTGCTGCCGGACCTGCTCCGCCTGTGCCGCGACAACCAGGGCGAGAATTCCCTTGCCCGTGCCTGCGCGGCCCTGGCGCAGTGGGACCGTGGCGCCAACCTCGACAGCGGCAGCGGCTTCGTCTACTTCCAGCGCTTCATGCAACGCTTCGCCGAACTCGACGGCGCGTGGAAGGAACCGTTCGATGCGCAACGTCCCCTGGATACGCCGCAAGGCATCGCCCTCGACCGGCCGCAGGTGGCGACCCAGGTGCGCCAGGCGCTGGCGGACGCGGCGGCGGAGGTGGAGAAGAGCGGGATTCCCGACGGCGCGCGCTGGGGCGACCTGCAAGTGAGCACCCGTGGCCAGGAACGCATCGCGATTCCCGGCGGCGATGGCCATTTCGGGGTCTACAACGCGATCCAGAGCGTCCGCAAGGGCGACCACCTGGAGGTGGTCGGCGGCACCAGCTACATCCAGCTGGTGACCTTCCCCGAGGAAGGGCCCAAGGCTCGCGGGTTGCTGGCTTTCTCCCAGTCCAGCGATCCGCGCTCGCCGCACTACCGCGACCAGACCGAGCTGTTTTCCCGCCAGCAATGGCAGACCTTGCCGTTCAGCGACAGGCAGATCGACGCCGACCCGCAACTGCAACGGCTAAGCATTCGCGAATGATAAGCAATGCCTATCAGATCTGATGGGAAAAAAACTGACGGTTTTTCCGCGCTCGTTCGTCTTTAACCATAGAGGCGGCCCACAGCCGCCCGGTTCCAGGGAACACGTGCAGGCAGCGAGCAGGGATGCTCGGCTTCGGCGGGGACCCGCTACCCACTCGTCCACGAAAGGAGCGTCACGATGACCCATTCGCCCGTCAAACAGATGTTGAAGGAGGCCGGCCTGAAGATGAGCCTGGCCCGGCTGAAAGTGATCGATGCGCTCTGGGAAGCCTCGGGGGAGCAGGGCCGGGTGCCGATCCGCACCCTGCACCGGCGTCTCTCCGAAACCGGTACGCCGCTGTCCCTGGTGAGCATCCGCCAGGTCCTCGGGCGCCTGGTGGAAAGCGGCCTGGTGACCCTCGACGAACAGGATGTCTACAGCCCCGGCAAGGCTTCCTGGGGCGGTGCCGCCGGTTCCGCGGCGCCCGAGCGCCGCGCCGCGGCCAACGAGCAGCGGCTCTGACGCGGTATCCCTGATCTCGGGCAGCGGGTAAAGTCTGCCCCATGCTCAATCCCGACGATTTCCGTTTTCCTTCCATCGAAGCGTTGCAGGCGTTCGAAGCGGCTGCCCGGCTGGGTACCTTCGAGCGCGCCGCCGAACTCCTGTCGATCACCGGCAGCGCCGCCAGCAAGCGGGTTTCCGGTCTCGAGGGGATGCTCGGGGTGAGCCTGTTGCAGCGCGACGGCCGCTCGCTGGCGCTGACCTCCCACGGCCGCGAGTACCTCGAACAGATCGCGCCGATCCTCGCCCAGCTCGCGGCGGTTCCGCTGCATCGTCGCCAGGTCCAGCGCCAGCAGCGGCTGACCCTGCGCACGCCGCCGACCTTCGCCCGGCAGATCCTGATTCCGCGCCTGGCGTCCTTCGCCGAGGCCTGTCCGGAAATCGAGCTGGAGATTCTCCTGTCAAGTCCTTCGGACGGCCAGGACCTGCCGCTGGCCGATGTCGAGGTGCGCGGCGACAGCCATGGCGTGGCGGCCGGCGAGCGGCTGCTGGAGGAGCGCGTGCTACCGATGGCCGCGCCGGGGCTGCTGCTCGGCCTGCCGCGGCCCTGGACGCCAGCCATGCTCGCCGGCCTGCCGTTGCTGCGCTCGCCGCTGGAGCCCTGGCAGCCGTGGTTCCGCGTGGCCGGGCTGGACTGGCCGGAGCCCTGCGCCGGGCCGCGCCTGCTCGATTTGGGCATGACCCTGGAAGCCGCCGCCAACGGCCAGGGCGTGGCCCTCGCGCGACCCTCGCTGGCGCGCGCCTGGCTTGCCGAGGGGCGGCTGGTGGTGCTGTTCCCGCTGCGTTCGGCGCCCACCCACCATTACCACCTGCGCAGCCACCAGGCCTCGCCGGCCAGCCAGCGTTTCGCCGCCTGGCTGGCGGCGATCTGCCGCGAGGCGGTGGTCCAGGGCAGGGAATTCCTTCCGGCGGCGGACGACTGAAACGGCGGAATTTCCTTCCGCCGATGCCGACAATTATTCCGCCTGCGGCGGTACGTCGCGCTCTACCATCCAGCCACCCCCGAAGGAGTGGACTGCATGAGCGTCATCACCGATATCGAAGACCTGCGCCGCCTGGCGCGCAAGCGCGTGCCGCGGATGTTCTACGACTACGCCGACTCCGGTTCCTGGAGCGAAGGCACCTACCGCGCCAACCAGGACGACTTCGCCGCGATCAAGCTGCGCCAGCGGGTCGCGCGGAATATCGAGAACCGCTCGCTGCGCACCCGCATGCTCGGCCAGGAGATGGCCATGCCGGTGGCCATCGCGCCCACCGGGCTGGCCGGCATGCAGCATGCCGACGGCGAGATCCTCGCCGCCCGCGCCGCCGCCGAGTTCGGCGTGCGCTACACCCTCTCGACCATGAGCATCTGTTCCCTGGAGGACATCGCCACGGAAGTCGGCCAGCCGTTCTGGTTCCAGCTCTACGTGATGCGCGACCGCGATTTCATCGAACGCCTGATCGACCGTGCCAAGGCCGCCGGCTGCGACGCGCTGGTGCTGACCCTCGACCTGCAGATCATCGGCCAGCGCCACAAGGACCTGAAGAACGGTCTCTCGGCGCCGCCGCGGCCGACCCTGGCCAACCTGCTGAACATCGCCACCAAGCCGCGCTGGGCGCTGGGCATGCTCGGCACCCGGCGTCGCGGTTTCGGCAACATCGTCGGGCACGTCAAGGGCGTCGACGACATGGGCTCACTGTCCGAGTGGACCGCCCGCCAGTTCGACCCGCGGCTGAACTGGGGCGACGTCGAATGGATCAAGCGGCGCTGGGGCGGCAAGCTGGTACTCAAGGGCATTCTCGATGCCGAGGATGCGCGGCTGGCCGCCGACTCCGGCGCCGATGCGCTGGTCGTCAGCAACCATGGCGGACGCCAACTGGACGGCGCGCCCTCGACCATCAGCGCGCTGCCGGCGATCGTCGAGGCGGTGGGCGAGTGCATCGAGGTCTGGCTCGACAGCGGCATCCGTTCCGGGCAGGACGTGCTCAAGGCCATCGCCCTCGGTGCGCGCGGGACCATGATCGGCCGTCCCTATCTCTACGGGCTGGGCGCGCTGGGGCAGGCCGGAGTGACGCGGGCGCTGGAGATCATAGCCCGCGAGCTGGACCTGACCATGGCCTTCTGCGGCCATACCGACATCCGCGAGGTCGGCCGGGACATCCTGTTGCCGGGAAGCTATCCGCGATAGCTGCGAACGGCGAATGGAAGGGAAGAGCGCAAGCCGCGCGGCTCGACGGCCGCGCGGCAAACAGGATCAGGCGGCGGAACTCCAGCGCAGGACGATGCTGCCGTCGCGCTGCGGGTCGAGCAGCCACTGGTTGGAACGGTCGAAGCTTTCCAGCAGGTGGGCCCAGTCGCCCTCGTCTTCGCCGGGCAATCGGGAAATGCAGGCCTGGCAGGCCTGTTGCGCGGCCGGGGCGTGGATGATGCGCTGGATGCGGGTGTTCAGCAGGTCATAGGCCGTGGGCAGGGCGGGGATCGATGCAGTGTGGTTCATGGGTGCCTCCGCTTGCTTTCTCGGTTATGGGTGGGTGGATAAAGGAACCCTCGGTTCCGGCGAGATACCTTTGTAGCGGAACTCGTGTGAAGAAAGTATTGCAACGTTGTCGCAGGGGCACGCCGCAGGGATGTACGGCTCTTGGCAACGGCTCTGGCGGTAGGCGACACTGCGTCGCGAGGAAAATCGTTGCGCATTGTTTCAATGCGCGGAAAGGCGTTTTTCCAGGGATGGGCTTTGACCGGCACCCAGTGCAAGGCAAGGTGACCGGTACTTCTCGACGGATACGACTGCATGGCGTTAGAACCTTCCGATGTTTTGCTCGAATCGGTGTTTTGTCAGCTGGATGCCGACACCCCGCGTTCCCTCCATGATCTCAAGGGCGACCCCAGGGCCAACCTGCTGGCGATCCGCCTGCTGTTCCGCCAGGGCCGCATCACCGGCGTGCTGCTGGACGACCCCAGCGGTGCCGAGGACCAGCATGGGCCGTTGATCTACCACGCCGAGCGCCTGCGCGTGCGGCGCGGCTAACGCCGTTTCCCCTGGCCGAGCCGCTCGCTTTCCGGCGAGCGGCGAGGAGCGGGCCACCGGGAAGGCTGCCTCGCCCGGGCGATTCCCGCCCGGCTTGGGTATCGTTGAATTCCATTCAACGATACGTTCAGTTCTGCCAGGTTATCCGCCGCAGTCCTCTCGCCAATAATCTCCCTTTAGTCCGATGAGAGACTCGCCGCGCCCATGGGGGCGGCGCAGTCGCCGTGCGACTCCATAACCAGAAACCAGAAAAGGCGTGCACCGATGATTACCCTGAACCTCAATGGCAAGGATCATCAGCTCGATGTCACCGAGGATATGCCCTTGCTCTGGGCTATTCGCGACGTCGTCGGCTATACCGGGACCAAGTTCGGCTGCGGCATGGGCCTGTGCGGCTCCTGCACCATCCATATCGACGGCCAGGCCACCCGTTCCTGCATCACGCCGGTGAGCCTGGCGCAGGGCAGGAAGGTCACCACCATCGACCACCTGCACACCGACAAGGTCGGCGAAGTCGTCCAGCAGGCCTGGCTGGACATCGGCGTGGCGCAGTGCGGCTACTGCCAGGGCGGGCAGATCATGTCGGCCACGGCGTTGCTGAAGAGCAACCCCGCGCCCAGCGACGAGCAGATCGAGGCGGCCATGGCCGGCAACATCTGCCGCTGCGGCACCTACAACCGGATCAAGACGGCGATCCACAACGCCTCCGCCAAGTTGCAGGAGGCCAAGGCATGAAGCGCTCGTACCCCGACGATCTGGTCATCGGCAATCTCAGCCGCCGCGGTTTCCTCAAGGGCGTCGGCGCCACCGGCGTGCTGCTGGTGGCTGCCAACTGGGGCTGGCGCGACGCCCTGGCCGCCGAGAAGAAGGCCTTTGGCGCCGACGCCATGCCCCACGGCTGGGTGGACAACCCGAAGATCTACGTGAGCATCGACCGGGACGGCACGGTCGGCATCGTCTGCAACCGCTCGGAAATGGGCCAGGGCGTGCGCACCAGCCTGGCGATGGTGGTGGCCGACGAGCTGGAGGCCGACTGGAGCCGGGTCAAGGTGATCCAGGCGCCCGGCGACGAAGCGCGCTACGGCAACCAGGACACCGATGGCTCGCGCAGCATGCGCCATTGGTTCGAACCCATGCGCCGCTGCGGTGCGGCGGCGCGACAGATGCTCGAACAGGCCGCGGCCAACCAGTGGAAGGTCCCGCTGGGCGAGTGCCGCGCCGAACAGAACAAGGTGCTGCATGCGCCCAGCGGCCGTTCGCTGTCCTTCGGCGAACTGGCCGAGGCCGCCGCGGGTCTCGAAGTGCCGGCGCGCGACAAGCTGCTGCTGAAGAAGCCCGAGCAGTTCCGCTACATCGGCAAGGACGTGGCGCGCGCCATCGACGGCGCCGATATCGTCAATGGCCGCGCCGGCTTCGGCTTCGACGCGCGCTTCGACGACATGCTCTACGCCGTGGTCGCCCGGCCGCCGGTCTACGGCGGCAAGCTCAAGCGCTACGACGCCGCCGCGGCGCTGAAGGTGCCGGGGGTGGTCAAGGTGATCGAGATCGAGGGCCGGCCGATCCCGTCCGAGTTCCAGCCGCTGGGCGGGGTCGCCGTGGTGGCGCAGAACACCTGGGCGGCGATCAAGGGGCGCGAGGCGCTGGTGGTCGAGTGGGACGCCGGGGTCAACGGCGGCTACGACTCGGTGGCCTACCGCAAGCAACTGGAAGAGGCCGCGCGCAAACCGGGCAAGGTGGTGCGCGACAGCGGCGATGCCGCGGCGCTGTTCGCCAAGGGTGGGGATATCGTCGAGGCCGAGTACTACCTGCCGCACCTGGCCCAGGCGCCGATGGAACCGCCGGTCTCCACCGCCTGGTACAAAGACGGCGCCTGCGAGGTCTGGGCCCCGACCCAGGCGCCGCAAGTGACCCGCGAGCGCATCGCCGAGCGCCTGAAACTGCCGTTCGACAAGGTCACGGTCAACGTGACCCTGCTCGGCGGCGGTTTCGGCCGCAAGTCCAAGCCCGACTTCGTGCTGGAAGCGGCGATCCTGGCCAAGGCGTTCCCCGGTCGCCACCTGCGCGTGCAGTGGACCCGCGAGGACGACCTGCATTTCTCCTATTTCCACACGGTCTCGGTGGAGCGCCTGCAGGCCGTGCTCGGCGCCGACGGGCTGCCGCAGGCTTGGCTGCATCGCTCGGTGGCGCCGAGCATCACCGCACTGTTCGGCCCGGACAGCAAGCACCAGGGCGCCTTCGAACTGGGCATGGGCCTGACCAACCTGCCGTTCGCCATCCCCAACGTGCGCCTGGAGAACCCCGAGGCCCCGGCGCACACCCGGGTCGGCTGGTTCCGCTCGGTCTCCAACATTCCCCACGCCTTCGCCATCCAGAGCTTCGTCGGCGAACTGGCGGCGAAGGCCGGCCAGGACCCGAAGGACTACCTGCTCAAGCTGCTCGGCCCGGCGCGGCGAATCGACACCGCCGAACTCGGCGACAGCTGGAACTACGGCGAGTCGCCGGAGCGCTACCCGCTCGATGTCGGCCGCCTGCGCGGGGTGATCGAGGAGGCGGCGCGCCAGTCCGGCTGGGGCGGCGAGCTGCCCAGGGGCAGGGCGCGGGGAATCGCCGCGCACTACAGCTTCGTCACCTACGTGGCGGTGGTGATCGAGGTGGAGGTGAAGGACGACGGCGCGCTGCTGGTGCACAAGGCCACCATCGCCGCCGACTGCGGTCCGCAGATCAACCCCGAGCGCATCCGCTCGCAGCTCGAAGGCGCCTGCGTGATGGGCCTGGGCCTGGCGGCGCTGGGCGAGATCAGCTTCAAGGATGGCAAGGTCCAGCAGGACAACTTCCACCAGTACGAGCTGGCGCGCATGCCGCTGGCGCCCAAGGCGGTGTCGGTGCATCTGCTCAAGCCGGATGGCGACCTGCCGTTGGGCGGGGTCGGCGAGCCCGGCGTGCCGCCGATAGCGCCGGCGCTGTGCAACGCGATCTTCGCCGCCACCGGCAAGCGCATTCGCGAGTTGCCGATCCGCAATCAGTTGCAGGGGTGGCGGAAGGCCTAGGTCCTTCGTCCTGGTCGTCGCCTGCGTGAGTTCGCGCGAGCGCAGGCGATGGATCAGGTTCTACGCGGAAGTCGTTGTCGAAGAAGAGTTTTCCGTGCCGTCGTCCTTCCCTGGCAGAGGCCTGTCGGCGGATAACGCGGGTGGCCTCGTTCGCCCTGCGCAGCGAAGGCGGCAAGCGGACGCCAGGGCGGACAACGGGTAGCGTTATGCGCCGCCTTGTCGTCTCAACTTAAAGTGAATTCTAGTATTTTATTTATCTTATTAATCAATAAGATAAATCGTTTATTAAAAGTATTTTATAAGAAGTGGGGGTCTTCCCAGCCGCTCCAGGGCGCCTGCTTGCCGTCGAAACCGGATTGGCAATTCTCCAGGATCGACGACCCCGCGTCGTCCGTGCGCGAGGCCGTCATGGCGGTTCAGTAGATCGGCAGGTCCGGTTCGGGCAGGGCGACGATGTCGTTCGCCGTCAGCCCCAGCAGGCTCATCAGCGCCGGGTCGCGCAACGGCGACTCGCCGCGTACCGGGCCGAAGATTTGCGCCATGTGCCTGCGCAGGCTGGCCACCCGTTGGCGATCGGCCATCCAGCGGGTGAAATCGTGCACGTCGACGTTCTTCAGCGACTCCAGTGGCGGCAGCCCAGGCGCTTCGCCGACGTCGGCGCGGGCGCGCCAGCCGCCGTAGCTGGACTGGAACTCGGCCGAGCCCAGGTAGGACAGCAGCAGCTTGGCCGTGGCCGGATGACGGGCGGCCTTGAAGATCGCCGCGCGCTGGTTCCAGACGATGAACGGCTCGTCGGTCGGGATGAAGTAGCCGGCCGGCGTATCGCTGTCGGTCGCATAGCCGGTCAGGTTGCCCAGCGAACCGATGGAGTCGGTGCCCACCGAGGCCGCCGGCGCCGCCGTGCCGCGCAGGAAGTTCGGCTTCTGCGCCGCCAGGGCGCGCAGGAAACCGCTGCCGTAGCGCCGTTCCAGCTTGTCGTAGACGTACAGCACCGCATCGTCGTCATGGGGATAGGTCAGCACCAGCTTGCCCTTGAAGGCCGGCTTCAGGTAATCGGCGAAGCGCGTCGGATAGCGCTCCGCTGGCAGCCGGACGGAAGCGTAGGTCGGCACGAAGGCGTTGTTGTAGGCCGTGACATAGGCGCCGTCGGGATCGGCGTAGCCTTTCTTCTGCCGGGCGAAGCCGACCGGCTTGTAGCGCAGCAGCACGTCGCGGGCCTTCCATCTGTCGAAATCGAAGGTGGTTTGCAGCATCGCCACGTCCGGCGTCAGGGTGCCGGCGGCGAGTTCCTGGTCGATGCGCAGGTCGTGGAACTTGGAGAGGTCCACCGTGACGTCCAGGGTCACGCCGGGAAAGCGGCTCTCGAAGGCCGTCTTCAACCAGTCCATCTGGTTCGGCGCGTCGCCGCCGGCCCAGAGCACCACCTTGCCGCCTTCGCCCCGTGCGCGGGCGTAGAGCGAAGCGAGCCTGTCGGTCTCGCCGGGAATGACCAGGGTCGCCCCCACGGTTTCCGGCCCTAGAGCTGGCTTTCGTGGCAATTTTCCCGCCGTTTCGCTGGCGAACGAAGAAGATGCGAAGACCAGAACCCATGCCGCCATCAGCGGCTTCACCCTGTCGATCATGTGCCGTTCCTCTGCTGAAAACGAGCGTCGCCGCTCCCGGTGAGGCCGGCGCGCAGGCGCGCCCCTCATGGATGGGACTGGTCCGCCGCGACGGGCTTCAGCGCCGCGAGGAGACTTCGCGGAAAATCGCGGCAGACTTCTCGTTTCGGCATTCTCGGATGCTTGCGCGGGAACTCCGGGTACGGCCGCGTGGAACCTGCCTAGAAGCCGGCCTTCACCGCCAGCGCCGCGGCGGCCGTCCGCGTGTTCACTTCCAGGGCGCGCAGTAGCGAGGAAACGTGCACGCGCACGGTGAACGGAGAGATCGACAGCGCGCGGCCGATTTCCTTGTTCGACAGGCCATCGGCGATCAGCCGCAGTACCGCTTGCTGCCGTGGGGTCAGGGCGTCCAGGAGGGCGCGTTGCCGACTGCCGGCGCTCGACCCGCCGCGCAGGCGCACCACCGGTTCGCCGCTGCCGAGCGTCTGCAACGCCGTGCCGATCTCCCCGGCCTCCAGGGATTTGCCGAGGTAGCCGTCGGCGCCGGCGGCCAGCACCTCGTCCACCAGACGCGGGTCGTCGAGCATCGAGACGATGACGATTGCGCTGTGCCGATAGGCGCGACGCAAGCGCTCGATGGACTGGGAGGCGGCGAAGCCGGGAAGCAGCAGGTCGAGGACGAAGAGGGCGGGAGGTTCCGGCGAGACGCTCGAGGCCAGGCGCAGCACCTCGTCGAAGCTGCCCGCTTCGCTTACGGCGGCTTGCGGGAGGTAGCGGCGGACGACCCGTCTCAGGCCATCGCGGAACAGGGGATAGTCATCGGCGACGATGACCCGTGCGGGGAGGCTTCTTGTGCTAGGCATTGTCGTCCCGTCCTTGGGGGCGGCCAGGGTACGGCAACCCCTGCATCGACCGGCCGCGGGCCGGCCGGCGAGGGCGCTGCGGGCACCGTTCGATCCGCCGAAAATCCTTTTTCGTCGATCCCTGTCGCGGGGCTCCGCCCCGCATCACAGCGGAATTCTAGCGCCGCTGGCGACACGCATGTCGGGCATTCGTCAGAAAAACAGCAAGCCAGCCCCACGGCGAGCGCGATGGGCTGGTCTATCCTGCTACAACGCCATCGCGCTCGGGAGGACGGCATGGGCTGCCCGCAGGTCTGCGCCGGCGCCACCCTGCAATGCAGCTTCGGGGCGGCGCCGACGGTGCTCAACGTGTTGCCGCAGAACCGCACCCTGACCAGCGGGATGCCGGCGGCGAACATCATGGACCACATCCCGCTGCTGAACATTCCCACCTTCGGTCTCTGCCAGAGTCCGGCCAACCCCGTGGTGGCCGCCGCCACCGCCGCCGCCCTCGGCGTACTGACGCCGATGCCGTGCATTCCCGCCACCGCCAGCCCGTGGATCCCCGGCGGCCCGCCGACCCTGCTGCTGGGCGGGATGCCCGCGCTGGACGCCAATGGCACGCTGATCTGCACCTGGGGCGGGGTGATCAAGATCAGCGTGCCGGGACAGGTGCAGATGCTGATTCCCTGAGCGCCGCCTGGCCGATGCGCGCCTAGGGCTCCGCCAGCCTGGTCCACCACCAGCGCCAGCGCGCCATGGGCCTGCCCTCGCTGTCCAGCGGCCGGCCGTCATCGGCGAACGGCTGGGCGCCGTCCAGTAGCTGGCCGTTCAGGTAGCGTCCGTCGAAGGCCAGTTGGCCATTGCCATGGAAGCGCTGGTAGACCCCGTCGCGCACGCCGTCGCGGTAATGCTCGCGCTCGGCCACCTGGCCGTTGGCGAAATAGTTGAACGCTTCGCCGTGGAGCAGCCCGTTGCGGTAGTGCGCCTTGCGCTGCAACCAGCCTTCCGCGGCATGGAAACTCGCCGGCCCGTGCAGCTTGCCGTCGACGAAGGCGAGTTGCGCGGAGACCTTGCCGTTGGGATGGAACAGGGTGCTGGCGCCGTGCAACTGGCCCTGCCGGTAGCCGAGGCTGGCCTGCGGCCTGTCGTGCTCGTCGATGCGCAACGGGCCTTCCAGGCTGCCGTCGAGCAGGTTGCCGGCGAGATGGCTGTCGCCACGAACCAGGTCGAGCTTGCCGGATGCCGCCATGCGCTTCTCCTCAGTTGACCTTTACCAGGCCGCCCTTGATGGTCAGCATGCCGCCGCCGTCCACCGTCTGTTCGGCGCCGGCCTTGTTGGTCAGGCTGACGCCGGCATCGTTGGTCAGGCTGGTGCCGGCCTTGTTGGTGAGGGAGGTGCCGGCCTGGTTGGTCAGCGACGTCCCGGCCTTGCTGGTCAGCGAGGTGCCAGCCTGGGCGGCGAGGTCGGCGTCGCTCTTCAGGGTCAGGCTGCCGCCGCTCTGCAGGGCGAGGGTGCCGCTGACCTTGATGGTCAGGTTGCCGTCCACCGTCAGCTCGAAGTTGCCGCTGACCTTGTGGCTGTAGTTGCCGCCGGTGCTGTGGGTCTGGTCGGCGCCCACCGTCACCGTGCGCGTGTCCTTCACATCCAGGCTGTCGCTGCCGGTCTGGATGGTCACCGTGCGCTTGCCTTTCTCCAGGGTGACGGTCTCGTCGCCTTCCTTCACCGTGCGGGTGCGTGCGTTCTGCACCGTCAGGGTCTCGTCGTGGCCGATGCTGGCGGTGCTGTCGTTGAGCACGTTGACGTTGAGGTCCTTCTGCGCCTGGAGGAAGACCTCCTCGGCGTCCTTCTTGTCCTCGAAGCGCAGCTCGTTGAAACCGCCGCCGCCCTTCGACGAGTTGGTCTTGATCCCGGACTGCGTCTGGTTGTCCGGCAGCGCGTAGGGCAGGGCGTTGTCGCCGTTGTAGACGCAGCCGGTGACCAGCGGGCGGTCCGGGTCGCCGTCGATGAAGGTGACGATCACTTCCTGGCCGATGCGCGGCACGAACTGCATGCCGAAGCCCTTGCCGCTCCAGGGCAGCACCACGCGCACCCAGCACGACGAGGTCTCGTCGTTCTTGCCGTCGCGGTCCCAGGGGAACTGGAGCTTGATCCGGCCGTACTGGTCGGTCCAGATCTCCTCGCCGGCCTTGCCCACCACCAGGGCGGTCTGGGTGTGCATGCGCGGCTTGGGCGTGACCCGCGCGGGGCGGTAGGCGGTGGCCTTGGGGATCGCCTCGAAGCGGTTGCGGTAGTGCGCGTGACTGGCGTCATGGGTGACCGAGGTCAGCACCCAGTCGATATTCAGCGAATCGTCGTCATGCCCGCTGAGGGTGAACCAGTGGCCGGGCACCAGCCAGCGGCAGTCGCTCTCGCCGATCAGGCGCGTCTCCTGGCTGCGCAGGCCGTCGATGCGTTGCTTGGTCAGGCTGTCGCCCTGGGCCTTGGCGGTGTAGCCGCCGGGGTGCTGGTAGACGCCGGCGGCGCCGGAAACCGCCTCGGCCTGGGAGTACAGCGAGGTGCCCGGGGTGGTGAACTCGTAGTCGGTGGCGCTGTAGGTCCCGGATACCGCCTGGAGGCTGTACTGCGCCGAACGCACGCCCTGCAACTCGCGCACGCCGATTCCTTGGCCCAGGTAGGCCACTTGCGGGCCGTTGGGAATCGGCGGGAAGGCGTCGTTGCTGTCGGCCAGCACCAGGGTGTGCTTGCCGGCGGCATGGGTGAAGAACCAGAAGATGCCGTCTTCCTCCAGCAGCCGCGAGACGAAGGCGAGGTCGCTCTCGCCGTACTGCACGCAGTATTCGCGGGGCTGGTAGCTGCCGCTGAGCTGCAACTGGTAGTCGCTGAAGCCGTGCTGGTCGAAGACCTGGGTGACGATGTCGCTGGTGGCCAGGTTCTGGAACACCCGGTTGTTGCTGGCCAGCGTCAGCCACCAGAGCCAGGGGCGCAACAGCACCTGGTAGCGCTCGGCGCTGGCATCGCCGGGGAGTTGGCGGATCTCCGCGACCAGGCCGTCGAGCGGACGCTGGTCGGCGTCGTTGTGCAGGGTGGCGGTGAGATGGGTGGCCACCGCATTGCTCAACGTCAGCGCGGTGGCGCTGTAGCCGCCGAGCGTCAGGCTGCCCAGCTCGTTCAACGCCTCGCCCCCGGAAAGCGTCTGGGGGTAAAGATCACCCAGGGTGGAGGCGCTGAGGGAGAGGGTGGTATTGGTGTCGGTGGGACGGGGCATTAGTGTGCCTTGTCATGCCAGCCCGAAGGAATGATGAATAACCTCAAGACGACCTTCATCCCGATTTTTCCATCCACGTATAGATCACCGGAAAATGATCGCTCCTCATCGGTTGGCCAAGTATTGTCGAGGAACTCCAGCTTTTCCCAAAAGGCCATCGAATGAGTGGATGTGGATTGGTTGTCCATGTGCTGTACGTTCCAGACCAGAATTTCAGCGCCATAATGGTGACTTGGTCAGAGTTCATAAAGGGGGATGGAGGAGGCTTATTTTGTGGTTATGAAGTGTCAAAAAATAGATATCCCATTACTCGTTTCCTTTTTATTTGAGATGGCGCTAAATTATTCTTAAGGTACTCTCTGTCTTGCTTCCGAAGCTCGAAATCTTGGCGTTAGCACTACATTGCCTTGCGCATCAAAGAGTACCCCGTCTTTATGGTAATTGCCGTCGGCAAATTCTTTCGGTACCGACACCGATGAATTATAGTAATATACATCTATATTGGGGTAGCCCATGCTGTCTCGCATTTTGCTTTTGAATGAAGTAGCAAATTCCGAAAACTCACCCCCTGAGTTACATACGTAGAGCTTGACTCTTCTATGGTTTGCATTTAATCCTGCTACTTTCAGTCTTACTGACAGTTCCCCTGCCGTTAACGCCGGTATGAGCCCGTTCGCAGGAGGGGTGCTCAGGCTGAATATGTAGTCTGAGATGCCTTCGTAACCATGAGCAATCACGTACAGCGTATCGTCATTGTTTATGATATTTAATGGCTTCATGTGCTTAGTGTTGTAAAATAATAGCTTCGGTGGTTCTCTGCCGCGAGGATCCTTTGCCACTTGGGATGCCCAAAGCGTACCCATGGATAGTAGTTCGTTATTGCTTTCTTCGCTTGTGAATGGCACGAATAAATAGTTCATATAGACTCCTCAAATAGGGTCCTACTCCAACACCCACTCCGCCAACTTCCCCGTCACCTGCGCCATCAGCACGTTCTCGATATCCCGCGCGCCCGCCGCGCTGCACTTGGCGAGCACGGCCTTGACGATGGCCGGGTCGAAGTCGAACTGTTTGCCGGTAGCGGCCTTGTAGCGTTCCCGCAGTTTTTCCAGCTTGGCCACGACGATGCCTTCCAGGGTGGCTTCCTCCAGCGGCCGGTAAGGCACCACGGTCATGCGCGCGAGGAACGCCGGGCGGAAGGTTTGCAGCAGGACTTTGCGCAGGCGCTCGTCGAAGGCCGGGGTGGCGACCTGTTCGGCCGGGCTGTCCAGCAGCAGTTCGGCGCCGACGTTGCTGGTGGCGAGGATCACGGTGTTCCTGAAGTCCACCACCAGGCCGGTGCCGTCTTCCATCACGCCCTTGTCGAACACGTTGTAGAAGGCTTCCAGCACGTCCGGATGGGCTTTCTCGATCTCGTCCAGCAGCACCACCGAATAGGGCTTGCGGCGCACCGCTTCGGTGAGCACGCCACCGCTGCCGTAGCCGACGTAGCCGGGCGGGGCGCCCTTGAGCTGGCTGACGGTGTGGGCCTCCTGGTACTCGGAGAGGTTGATGCTGATCAGGTTGCGTTCGCCGCCGTAAAGGGCGTCGGCCAGGGCGTAGGCGGTCTCGGTCTTGCCCACGCCGGTGGGGCCGGGCAGGAGGAATACGCCGACCGGCTTGGCCGGGTCGCTGAGTCCGGCGCGATAGGCCTGGATGCGCTGGGCGATGGCGCCCAGGGCGGCCTCCTGGCCCATCACCCGCTGGCCCATTCGTTGCGCCAGGGAACGGATGGCGTGGGCTTCGTCGGCGAGCATCTTGCCCACCGGGATGCCGGTCCAGCCGGCGATCACCGCGGCCACGGTACGCGAGTCCACCTGCTCGGGAACCAGCGGGTCGTCCTGGCGGATGGCTTCGAGGCCGGCCGCCAGGCGCGCCAGTTCGGCGGCCAGGTGGTCGATGCGACCGTCCAGTTCCTCGTCGGGCTTGGCCGCGTCGGCGCTTTCGCTGAGGGCCAGCAGTTCGCGGCGGATGTCGAGCAGTTCGCGCACCGCTTCGCGTTCCTCGTCCCAGCGGGTCTCCAGCTCGCGGATGGTCCGGCGGTTATCGCCCGACTCGCTTTCCAGGGCGGTGATACGCGCGCTGTGGTCGAGGCCGGTGGCCTGTTCCCGGCGCAGCCGCTGCAATTCCTCTTCCAGCGCCTGCTCGCGATGGCGCAGGCTTTCCAGCGGCGGCGGCACGTCGTGCTGGCCGAGGGCGACCCGCGCGCAGGCGGTGTCGAGCACGCTGATCGCCTTGTCCGGCAACTGGCGGCCGGAGATGTAGCGATGCGACAGCTTCACCGCATCGACGATGGCCGCGTCCATGATCTGCACGCCGTGATGCAGTTCCAGCTTGCCGGCGACGCCGCGCAGCATCTCCACGGCGGTGGCCTCGTCCGGCTCCTCGACCTGGACCAGCTGGAAGCGCCGGGTCAGCGCCGGGTCCTTCTCGAAGTATTTCTTGTATTCCAGCCAGGTGGTGGCCGCCAGGGTGCGCAACTCGCCGCGCGCCAGGGCCGGCTTGAGCAGGTTGGCGGCGTCGCTGCCGCCTTCCGCGCCGCCGGCGCCGATCAGCGTGTGCGCCTCGTCGATGAACAGGATGATCGGCTGCGCGCTGTTGCGCACGGCGTCGATCACGCCCTTGAGGCGCTGCTCGAACTCGCCCTTCATGCTGGCGCCGGCCTGCAACAGGCCGAGGTCGAGCACCCGCAGGATCACCTCCTGCAACGACGGCGGCACCTCGCCGGCGGCGATGCGCAGGGCCAGGCCCTCGACCACCGCGGTCTTGCCGACGCCCGGCGCGCCGACCAGGATCGGGTTGTTCTGCCGCCGGCGCAGGAGGATGTCGACGCACTGGCGGATCTCCCCGTCGCGCCCGACTATGGGGTCGATGCGCCCGGCGCGGGCTTCGGCGGTGAGGTCCTGGGTGTACTGGTCGAGCAGCGGGTCCGGGGCGCTTTCCGGCTTGTCGCCGCCTGCCGCCGGGCGGTTCGGCGCGGGCGGCTGTTCGCGGGAGGCCTGGATCCACTCCAGCAGGTTGGCCTGCAAGGCCTCGTGGGGAATCCGCAGCAGCGACGACGCGCTGTTCAGCAACAGGGCGCGGCGCTCCTCGCGGTCGAGCAGGGCGAGCAGCA
Organism: Pseudomonas aeruginosa; assembly: GCF_001457615.1. GTDB lineage: Bacteria > Pseudomonadota > Gammaproteobacteria > Pseudomonadales > Pseudomonadaceae > Pseudomonas > Pseudomonas aeruginosa. The sequence goes on from NZ_LN831024.1 coordinate 2,868,158, forward strand.
GCAGGCCGGAACGGATCTGCGCCTGGCCGAGCACGCTGGCGTGGACCACGGCGTCCTCGAGCAGGCCGATGGTGTGCGCGGACAGCGCCGGAGTGCGGGTATTGCCGGCCTTGAACAGCTCCAGCGACAGGTTGATCTCGGCGACCAGGGCGTCGCGCTCCAGGCCGAAGCGCGGCAGCAGGCAGGCGAAGTCGCCGCCGTCGATGTCCAGCAGCTCCAGCAGCAGGTGCTCGATCTCTACGTAATGATGGGTGCGTTGCAGGCAGCGTTGCGCGGCGCGCTCCAGGGAGCGGCGACAGTCCGGGTTGAGGCGGCCGATCAGGGCGGCGAGTTCCATTTCAGGCTACCTCCGGCTGCCGCAGGTCAAGATCGATGCGCTGCCGCTGGCCGTCTTCGACGCGCCGCAGGCCGGTGTTCCAGCTCAGCCTGGGCGGTGCACCGCGCTCCAGGCGCAGCGGCGCGCCGCCGCTCACCAGCAGGCTCAGGCGACAATCCAGGTCGGGGCCGAAGTACAGCGCGGCGAGGCTGGCCAACTGGCCATGGGCGTCGCCGTCGGGGAAGAAGCGGGCGGCTTCGCGGGCATCCAGCGGACCGAGACTGAGGGCGATGCCGGCGTGCTCGTCCCAGGTGCGCGTGCCGGCTATGGCGTCGCGACCCAGGCGCAGGTTGCGTCCGCCGCGTTGCAGCCGGCTGCGGCTGGCCGCGGGGATTTCCTTCCAGGCGCCCTGGTAGGCGTCCAGCCGTGCCTCCACGCCGAAGTGCTGGCGCACCAGGCCGGCGAAGCCGGCCAGGGAGCGACGCCCGCCGGCGAACAGCGCGGTGCGTGCCAGCACCGCGCTGTCCGGCAGCGCCAGGCGCTCTTGCAGGGCTTTCGGCAACAGGCCGCTGAGGGCGCGTAGCTGCGCCTGCACCGGGGTCGCCGCCGGCACCGCGAAACCGAGCGCCACGCGATGCTTGCGCAGTACCCGGTAGAGCAGGCTGAGCAGGCGGTGCTGGAACAGGTCGAGGAACTCGGCGGGGGCATGGTCCTTCTGCCGGGCACGCTGTTGCAGCCATTCCTGGTAGGCATAGGGCAACGGGCCGTCGGGGCCGCCGAGGCCGAACACCGGGGTGGACAGCACCGGTTGCTGCGGGTCGTCGAGCAGGCTTTCCACCTCGCTCGAGGCGAACAGCGGCAACAGCGGCCCGCGCAGGCGCAGGGCCTCCGCCCGCGGCGCGTTGCCGGTGCCCAGCGGCAACGCCTGGGGACGCTCGCGTTCGAGCAGCAGCAGCGCCTGCAACAGTTCGAAGCGCTGCGGCGTGCGGCGCAGCCGCTGACTCAGAGGGAGAGCGGCGAGCCGGCCTGGGGTTGCCATGTCTTCACCTCCTTGTCGGCTTCCACCAGGACCGTGCGCACGAAGCGGTTGGCGGTGGCATACAGCGAGAAGAACTGCGCCAGCACGGCGGAGAACAGCACGCCGCTGGCGCCGACGAAGTGCTGCGGATCGAGTCGCAGGCGGATTTCCAGGCCATTGCGCCAGCCGCGCCAGGCATCCTCGCCGACGTGCGCCACCACCCGCTGGCAGTCGAGTTGCCTCAGCCCTTCTATCTGCCGGCGGGCGCTGGCGTCGTCGCGCAGGTTGTGCAGGGCGAGGATTTCCCGCAGGGCTTCGAGGGCGCGCGGGCCTTCCACCAGCGAGAGGTGGTTGAGGGTCAGCTGCGAGACCAGTCTCCAGCGCGACTGGCCGTCCAGGCGCGGCTGGCTCTGCGCGCTGGGCGCGTTGCGCAGGCGTGCGGCGGCGACCGGCCCGGGCCGTTCGAAGCCCAGCGCGGTGCCGGCACCCAGGCGCTCGGCCAGATAGCGATTGGTGCATAGCAGCTCGGCGGTCAGGCTGAAGGCCGGGGCTTCGCGTAACGGGTCGAAGCCGGTATCCACCAGGCTCAGCAGCAGGTCGCTGCCCAGCCGGTTCGGGGTCAGCCCGGCGATGCGCCGGGCGTGCCAGTAGAGCGTGCCGAGGTGGCTGTCGTGGCGGCAGCCATAGTAGGCCGGGACTGGCTGCACGGTGCTCCCGGCAACCGAGCGCACGGCGCGGATGCTATGGATTTCCACGCTGTTCTCGCGGTGACTGTCGGCGACCAGGCGGTACTCGCTGCGGGTGCCGTCCGGGCGCAGCGGCTCCGAGGTCCGCGGAAAGAGGTTGATCGCCGGCGCGCAGCCGAGCTGGAAGTCTTCCGCCTGCAAATGCAGGCGTGCCGTCGGTGCGCGATCGAAGACCAGGTACAGGTAGAGCGTCTGTCCGTCGGCGAGCGCGCCGGACAGTGGCAGGTCGAAGAAGTGGAACTTGTCGGGGAAGGCGAAGTACTCGGCGAGCAGGCGCAGGCCCGGATGTCCGCCGTCTTCCTCCGGCAGCAGCGCCTCGTCGGCGGCGAAGCCGACGATCTCCGGCAGTCCGCGGAGCGCCGCCGGCGGCGTGCCGGGCGCCCCCGCCATGACCTGCACGGTATGCGCGGCGAGCAGGTCGTAGAGGATCGCGCAGCCCATCGGCGAAGCCGCCAGGTGGATGCGCAGGCGCTCGATCGACAGTTCGTCCCAGCGGTACTCGCCCAGGCAGCGCAGGCTCAGGCGCAACGCCGAGCGGGCGGCGACGACTCCGGTCAGGGCTTGCGCCTCCTCGCCGCCGAGGAGGTTCGCCTCGTCGATCGCCAGCGGCCACAGGGTCGCCTCGGCGCTGCTGCGGAAATGCACGCTGTCGCCGCCACGGGTGGTGACGAACAGCGCGGTGTCGCGCGGCAGCCGGTAGCCCTCGGCGAGGCTGCCCTGGGTCGGGTCCGGTTCGAACTGGACGATCGCGCAGGACGGCAGCGGGCGCAGCGCCAGGGGGTAGAGCTGTTCGAGGAGGGCGTCGCTGAACTCTGCGTAGTCGTCGTCGAGGCGCCGTTGCAGGCGCGCGGTGAGCAGCGAGAAGCCTTCCAGCAGACGCTCGACGTGCGGGTCGGGGCATTCGCCGGGGGCCAGTTGCAGGCGCCGGGCGACCTTCGGATAGCGCTCGGCGAAGGCGCCGCCGGCATGCCGCAGCCAGGTCAGCTCGCGCTGGTAGTAGTCGAGCAGGTCGGCATCAATCGAATCGCTCATGGCGCACCTCGAGGCCATCGCTGCCCTGTTCGATGACGAATAGCGCAGGCATCAGGCGCGACCCGCTGCGCAGGCGGCCACCGAGCTGGATACGCAGGCGCTGCGGATTGCCCGGGTCAGGTTCGACCTCGACCTCGGCCAGTTGCAGGCGCGGCTCGAAATGCTCGACCGCCGCCCGCACCTCGCGCGCCAGCTGGCGCCGGTCCTCGGCGCGCAGGCGTTGCACGGCGGTCCAGTCGGCGAGCCCGTAGGCGAGGATGCCGCTGCGCGCATTCGCCGGGCGCCGTGTGTTGAGCAGGCGCAGCAGCTCGCCGCGGACCGACTCGGCCAGCGCCCGGTCGTCGAACGCGGGACGTTCGTCGGCCTCGGCGCTGAGGCGCTCGAACAGCGGCGGCAGGGCTCCGGACATGTCGGCGCCCGGTCACTTGACCAGCTGGTTGGCGGCCAGGTCCCAGGTCGAGGCGGCCGTGCCTTCCTTGGTGCCGTCGTCCTTCTGCGCGGTCAGCTCCCACTTGATCTTGGTGAAGTTCAGCGACAGGGTCTCCACCGGCTTGCCGCCGGCGCCGCCGCTGACGCTGACGTTGGAGAGCACCACGTTGTTCAGGGTGTAGACGATGAAGGGCATGATCTGCCCGTTGCCCTCGGCGGCGTTGCGGCCGATGGTGATGGTCGCCTCGGCGATCGGCTTGCCGGCGCAGCAATACTCGTTGAGGGTCGGGGTCGAGGTGTCGATGAACTTGGTGAGGGTGAATTCGCCGACGTGGGGTTTGCCGGAGGTGCGCTCCGAGTTGCTGACGTCGTTGGTGACCTGCATCGCCACGTTGTGGCTGTAGGACATGATTTCGATCTTGTTTTCGTAGCCGACGAGCAGGCTGTCGCCTTTGATGTCGCTGCCGAAATCGAGAATGATCGCATCCATCGCATCTGACTCCTGGAGAGGGGCTGTCTGGAACGGGAAGGGCGCCCCGCCGGCGCTGCCGGCGGGGGCGGACTCACGCCGCTACCGGCGGCGGCAGGTTGGCGACCAGGCGGATCGACGCGCTGAGTTCCTCGAGCTGGAAGTGCGGCCGGAGGAACACCGTGGCGCGGTAGGCCCCCGGTTTGCCGGCCACCTCGCTGACATCCACCCGCGCCTCGCGCAGCGGGTACTGCGCCTTGATTTCCTGCGGTGCGTTGTCGTTGATCAGCACGTAGTCGGCGATCCAGTTGTTCAGGTAGGTCTGCACGTTGTCGCGGGTCATGAAGCTGCCGACCTTGTCGCGCATGATCACCTTCAGGTAGTGGGCGAAGCGCGATGCCGCCAGCACGTACGGCAGCATCGCCGACAGGCGCGCGTTGGCGTTGGCCTCGTTGGTGTTGTAGAGCCTGGCCTTGTTGGTGGTCTGGCCGCCGAAGAACACCGCCACGTCGCTGTTCTTCTTGTGGCACAGGGAAATGAAGCCGAGATCGTTGAGTTCCTTCTCGCGGCGGTCGGTGATCGCCACCTCGGTCGGGCACTTCAGCGACAGGTCGCCGGAGCTGGTGCGGAACGTGTGCGCCGGTAGGCCCTCGACCGCGCCGCCGCCTTCCGCGCCGCGGATCGCCGCGCACCAGCCGTACTTGGCGAAGGCCTCGGTGATGCGCTGCGCCAGGACCCAGGCGGCGTTGCCCCAGAGGTACTTGGAGTGGTCGGTGCCGTTGACGTCCTCGACATAGTTCATGCCTTCCACCGGTCGCGTCTCCGGGCCGTAGGGCAGGCGCAAGAGGAAGTTCGGCAGCACCAGCGACACGTAGCGCGAGTCCTCGCTCTCGCGGAAGGCGCGCCACTTGATCAGCTCCAGGCTCTCGAAGATCTTGGTCAGGTCGCGTGGCACGGCCAGTTCGGTGAAGCTGTTCATGTCGAACAGGCGTGGGCTGGCGGCGGCGATGAACGGCGCGTGGGCAGCCGCGGCGACGTTCGACAGCTTCTCCAGCAGGCCGATGTCCTGCGGATGGCGACCGAAGGTGAAGTCGCCGATCAGCAGGCTGAAGGGGTGTCCGCCGAAGGTGCCGTATTCCTCTTCGTAGATCTTCTTGAACAGTGCGCTCTGGTCGAATTCGACCGCCTTCTCCAGGTCGTTCTGCAGTTCGTTCTTGCCGACGTTCAGCAGGCGCAGCTTGAGCCGCGCGCTGGTCTCGGTGTTGCTCACCAGTTGGTGCAGGCCGCGCCAGGAGGCTTCCAGCTTCTGCAACTCGGGGTGGTGGATGATCTGGTTGAGCTGGTCGCTGATCAGCGCATCGATCTGGCTGATGCGGTCGTTGATCATCGCCACGGTGTCCTTGTCGACGGCCATGCCCTCGTCGAGGACCTGGGTGGCGAATTCCGCGAGCATGTCGCGGGCATAGTCCTGCTGGCTGTCGTCGTGGGCCATGCGGCCCTTGGCGATGATCTCGTCGAGCAGGGACAGGGTCTGGGTCGAACTCTCGCCGGATTGTTCGGCGGCGGATGACTTGGGCATGGCGGCTTCTCCGGGAAGAGGGTCAGGCCGGCTGGTCGGCCGGGGGTTCGCTGTCGCCGGCCGGGGCCGCTTCGGCTTCCGGGCGGGCCGCTTTGATTTCCTGCAGGCCTTCGGTGTTGGCCACCACGTCCTGCAGCAACTGGTCGAGGTCGTCGTTGCCGTCGAGCTTGGTCAGCAGGTCGCGCAGGCGCTGGCGCGCTTCGAACAGGCGACGCAACGGGACCACCTGCTTCACCAGGTTGACCGGGTCGAAGTCCTCGATGTGGTTGAAGCGCAGCTCGACGTTCAGCTTGCTGTCGTCGCCGCTGATGGTGTTGTCGACCTGCAGGGTGGCGCGGGGAGAGATGGAGGAGAGGATCTCGTTGAAGTTGTCGCGGTCGATGTCGACGAAACGCCGTTCGACCAGCTTCGCCGGCGGGGTATCCGGCTTGCCGGAGAGGTCGGCGAGGATGCCGACCACCAGGGGCAGCTCCTTCTTCTCGATGGCGTTGCCGATCTCGACGTCGTAGGTGATCTGCACGCGCGGCGGGCGCACCCGGTCCAGCTTGTGCTGCGTACTCTCGGCCATGGCGGCTGACTCCGATGCAATGGTGGGGGAGCAATGCATCGGGCGGATGCCCTGATCATCGCAGTCCCTTGCTGGATCACAGGCATGACAGGGAAAACGGCGCAGAACCTGTCCTTGGCGATCCCTCTGGTCCGTCACTGGCGACGAACTACAAAAGACGCTAGAACAGGTCTATGGATTTGCAAAATAAAATTTTCGTTGGACTCCCATGAAGCACGGATGTTTCACCATATGTCGGAAATTCTCCCTGGCGCTGGCGATCCTGGCGCTGGCCGGCTGCTCGTATTTCTTCGCGCCGCGGGTCGAGTTGCAGCGGCTGACCCTGGATGTCGCCGCGCGCGCCAACGACGACTCGCCGATCGCCGTGGATTTCGTCGCGGTGAAGGATGCGGAGCTGTTCAAGGAACTGGCCGGACTGCCGGCCAGCCAGTGGTTCGCCAATCGCGAGCAGTACCGCCGCGACTACCGGCAGCAGTTCGCGGTATGGAGCCTGGAGCTGGTCCCGGGGCAGTTCATCGAGTCGGAGTCCTTCCCCTTGCGCGGCGACCGCGCAACTGGACTTTTGGTCTTCGCCGGCTATAACACACCCGGCGCGCACCGCTTGCGCCTCGACCAGCAGCAGCGCGTCTGGCTGCGTCTGGATACCCGGGAAATGCGACTGGTCAACGATCCCGCCACGCGTTAGCGGAGGGGCAGGCGAGCGACCGTCGTGCACGACAACGTAGGACGTCGAAGGGGAGTCGTATGAGTGTTCTGCCTGACGCGGTGTGCTGGCACGAAGGGATGCAACTGCTTCCCCAGCATTTCCAGTTGCAGGGATTGCGTGCCGAGGCGCTGGCGGCGCGCATAGGACAGGCCTGCAACCCTTGGTTCTGGGGAGTGACCGCCCTGGAACTGGACCCCTCGGCGTTGTGCGCCGGCCAAGTGCGGGTCCTGCACCTCGAAGCGATCCTGCCCGACGGCCTGCCGGTGAGCGTGCAGGCTGGTGTCGACGCGCCGCTGGAGTTCGATCTGGAGACAGCGCTGGCGGCCGCCGAAGGGCCGCTGCTGAACGTCCACCTGGCGGTCAGTCCGCTGTGGCGGGCGGGTCAGTTGCTGCCGCTGAAGGGCCGTCTGCAATCGCGGGTCGGCGCGCCGCTGCCGGACCTGGCCAGCGGCGAGCACCCCGAGCCGATCACCGTCTGGCGAGCGTCGCTGCGGCTGGTCGGCGACGACGGCAAGGCCGACTCCGTGTGCCTGCCGTTGCTGCGCGTGGCGAAGGAGGGCGGCGCCTATGTCAGCCTGCCCTACGTCCCGCCGACGCCACTGATCCTGCCGGAGTCGCCCCTGGGCAGACGCGTGCAGTCGCTTTGCGCGCGGGCCCGGGAGAAGGCGCTGTTCCTCGGCGGGCGCCTGCGCCTGGCGCAGCAGGCGGGCAACCAGGACGACGCGGTGGAAATCCGTCGCCAGCTTGCCGCGCTCTGGACCCGCCTGCCGGAGGTCGAAGGCCTGCTGGCAAGCCGTACGGCCTCGCCGCTGGCCCTGCACGGCAGCCTGCTGGGCCTGGCCGGTGCCTGGGCGGCGCTCGATCCGCTGGCCGGCGTGCCGGCCTTCGAAGCGCTCGACTTCCTCGACCTGCGGCGTGGCTACGAGCCGCTGCTGGACTGGCTGGAGCGGGCCATCGAGTCGATCCGCGCGGGCTACCGCTGCCTGCCGTTCGAGCAGGAGGAACAGGTATTTTCCGTGCGCCTGCCCGATCCGGCGCCGCGTCAGCGCCTGGTGGTCGGCCTGCGGATGCCCGCCGGCGCCGGCGAACAGGCGGCGGCTGACTGGCTGGAGCGCGCCATCGTCGCCTCCGACCCGCACCTGCCGTTGCTCGCCCGGCAACGCATGAGCGGGCTGCCGCGGCAGCCGATGAATCGCCAGGAACAGGTGGCCTACAGCGTTGGCGACGACACCCGTTTGTTCGTCGTGCAGGGTGCCGGCGACTGGTTCGATGCCGGCCAGCCGCTGCGCATCGTCGCGCCGGTCAGCGGGGTCGCCAGCAGTCCCTGGCAGATCGTGCTGTTCGTCGCCGACGGCAGCGACAACACCTAGACAGGAAGGAGCCGCCAATGCCCGAAGGGAGTGCAGGGCCTTTTTCCCAGGCGTACCAGGAGCAGCCGCTCAGCACGGCATTCCGCCAGGCCTGGCAGGAATGGCTGGAGGCCTGGGGCGCCCTCGACCGGGACGCCCAGGATGTGCCACGGATGGTCGAGCGCGCCCTCGAACTGTCCACCCGCATCACCCGGCGTCTGTGGCGCAGCGCCTTCGCCAGCGTCGGCGACGCGGCGGGCGTGCAGGTCAAGGCGATGGTCTATGCCTTCGTCGCCCTGGTCGACGAGACCCTGGTCTTCAGCGCCTGGCCGGGGCAGGGCGCCTGGCAGGACAAACCGCTGGAGTCGCATCTCTACGGCAGTCGCCAGGCGGGCGAATACCTGCCGCTGGCGATCAAGCGCCTGCTCGACGAACGCGCCCCGGCCAGTCGCGACCTGGCCAACGTCTACCTGCAATGCCTGATCCTCGGCTTCCGCGGTCGCCTGCGCGGGCCGCGCGGCGAGGCGCTGCACGAGAAGTGGCGGCAGGCGTTGTTCGCCTTCGCCTGGCAGCGCGAGGCGGACGCCGCCGACCTCGGCCGTCGCCTTGAGCAGCCCGCCGCTGCGCCGCCACGGCGTCTGCCGGTGCGCGCAGCGCTGCCGGACGGCTTCCGCCTGGGCCTGGCGGTGCTCGGGCTGGTGCTGTTGATGAGCGGTATCGGACACCTGTTCTGGCGCGACATCCAGCACGAAATGGCGGCGGTGACCCACCTGGCCGATGCGGAGCAGGCGCCATGAGCGGCGCGACCCTGTTCATGCTGGTTCTCCTCCTGGTGCTGCTGGCGCTGCTGCTGGGGGCGCTGGGCTGGTGGTGGCGAACCCGCGGTGGTACGGAGATCCGCAGCTTCTACGCGGCGGTCCGGCAGATGGAGCGCGAGCAGGGCTGGCAGGGCCGCTACGAAGCGCCGTGGCTGCTGATGCTCGGCAACGAGACCGAGGGCGAGCAGTTGTGCGCCACCTGGCGCCTGCTGCCGGTGGCGCGCCCGGCCTGGTTCGGCCGCTGGTGGTCGGACGGCGAGGGGGCGATCCTGCTGGTGCCCGAGTCGGTGTTCCTGCCCGACGAGGGCCTGCGCCGGCAAAGCGGCGCCTGGCTGCGCCTGTTGCGTCTGTTCCTGCGCCTGCGCGGCAGGCGCGCGCTGGACGGAGTGGTCTGGAACATTCCGCTGGCGCGGCTGCAGGATGGCGAGCAGGCGGCCAACCTCGGCCTCGCCGCGCGCCGTCGCTACGTGGAACTGACCCAGCGCCTTGGCCTGAGCCTGCCGGTTTACGTGGTGATCACTGGCATGGAAGACCTGCCTGGCTTCCAGGAACTTCTCGCGGCGCTGCCCGAGGAGGCGCGCGAGCGCGCCCTCGGCTGGTCCTCGCCGTTCGCCGCCGAAGCGGCCTGGCAGTCGCGCTGGTGCGAGCAGGCGCTGGAGGAAATCACCGCCACCCTGACCGAGTCGATCGTCGAACTCGGTACCTTGCGCGGCCAGGTGGACAATGAGCTGTATTGCCTGCCGCCACGCCTGGAAAGCCTCCGCGGTTCGTTGCAGGCGCTGCTCGAACCGGTCTTCCAGGGCAACGCCAGGGGCGAGGCGCCGCGCTTTCGCGGTCTCTACCTGAGCGGCAGCGAGGCGGCGGGCGCGGCAGCCGACGAAGTCCTGCCGGCGGTCGACGCGCCGCGTCGGCGCAGCAGCTTCGCCAGCCAACTGTGGGCACGGCGGATCCTTGCCGAGGAAGGCCTGGCCCAGGCGGTGCCGCGCATCCTCCAGCTGCGTCAGCGCTGGCAGCGCGGCATCGGCCTCGCCGCGTTGTGCCTGTGCCTGCTCTGGGGCGGCCTGATGACCTGGGTCTGGCGCGACGCGCTGCGCGACGCCGGTGAACTGTCGCAACTGCTGCATGGCGCCAGTGAGCGCTACCAGCCGCTCGACGACGACACTCGGCGCGCCGCCCAGGTCCGGCAGAACGTCCAGGCCTGGTGGCAACTGGTGTCACAGGCGCCGCGCTGGCGCTTCACTTCGCTGGCGTTTCCCAGTTCCTGGTTTTCCTCCCTGGATGCACGTATCGACAACGCGTATCGCCGCGTTTCCGAGCGCCTGCTGGTGCGACCGCTGCGCAGCCTGCTGGAAGGCGAGGCGAGCGACCTGCGGGCGATCCGCAGCGATGGCCAACCCGGCCTGAAGGAGGGCGACGACCCCAGCCAGTGGAAGGACTACCTGGCGGCGAAGGACCTGGTCGCCCGCGCCACTACGCTGGAGCGCCACAATCGCTTGTTCGCCCAGGCCATCGACAACCGCAGGACGCCGCTCGACGACCTTCTGCAACTGAGTAACGATGCCCTGGGCAGCAGCTACAACGCCGGCAGCCTGGCGCGCCTGGCCTATTACAACCGCACGCTGTTCGCCGAGCGTCCGGCCGATCTCGCCGCCCTCGACCTGGGCCGGGTCGCCGCCACGGCGGCGGATAACTTCCATGACCTGATGGCACGCTGGCTGAACGCCTACTTCCTCACCGACAGCCTGGAACGCACCGGCAATGCCCTGACCCAGGAACTCGCGCAGCTCGGCCAGGAACGAGACGCCACGGCGGCCCAGTTGCTGGGGATCGGCGAATTGATCAACCACCTGCAGCAACAGGTCAACCGCATCAACCTGATCTGGGGCAATGGCGTCGGCCAGGATCTCGTCCCTGGCTACCAGAACCTGCTCAAGAGCGCCCAGCAAAGCAGCTTGCTGGGAAACCGCGTGGAGGAACTGCAGAACCTCACCGTGCAGTTGCAGCAGCAGTTTCGCAGCGAATGGATCGCGCCTCCGGAGGCTGCCGGCGACGGCCTGCTGGTGAAACAGGGGGCGACGCTCAAGCTGGCCGATGACCTGCTCGGTCTGAAACGCGCCATCGATGACCTGAAGACCAAGGACTTCGTCTCCGTGGCCCTGGCGGACAAGACACTGGCGGACCACTCCTTGCTGAGCATCGACGATATCGGCGTGACTCAGGCGTTGAGCTTCTTCAACGACTTCACCGGCTACTACGAGAGCACCCTGCCATCGCTCAACCCGCGCTATCGCTATTCGGTCCTGCACGCCGCCGCCAGCGCGGCGACCGAGGCCATGTGGCAAAGCCTCGGGCCGCGCAGTCGTAGCCTGGCCAGTCGCAATGCCTCGCGTTTCGACGTGCAGGTCAAGCAGGTCCAGGTGTTGCAGGCGGCGCTGCTGGAGTTGCAGGACCTGCAGGCCGGCGCGCGCCTGCTGCTCAGCCTCAACGCGCTGGCCGTGGCCGATATCGGCCAGGCCCTGCGCGACATCGACGAGCAGGCGGTGCTGCGCGAGCCGGTCGATTTCAGCCGCTGGTCGGGCGCGCCGAATTTCGGCCTGCAGATGTTCCGCGCCCAGGACAGTGCCGAGCTGAAGCAAAGCCTGAACAGCCAGTTCAATGCCATGGCGGCCGTCGCCGAACGCCACGCCCCGGCGCTGGAGTGGTTGCAGGCGCAGCAATCCAGCCTGGCCACCGCCGACTACAACGCGTTCGTGCGCTTCAGCGCGCTCAACGCCGAACTGCGGAAATTCAAGGCCGACAACCCGGCGAGCACCGCGGCGCAGTTGGCGAAGCTGGTGGGTAACGATTTCAACCAGATGGACATCGGCAGTTGCGCCGACATTCTCAACGGCGTGCTCCTGCCGTCCAGCCGCAGCGACCTGGCGACGCGCCTGGTGGACCTGCGCCAGGGCGCGCTCGGGCGCTGCCAGTCGTTGCAACAGCAGCAGGCGGCGCAGGCCTGGAAGGACCTCGCCGACTACTTCAACCAGTACCTCGCCGGACGCTTCCCGTTCGCCTACAGCCTGGAAGCGGCCGATGCCGAGCCGGGGCGGGTGCGGCACCTGCTGAAACTGATGGAGACGCGCTTGCCGCAGGTGCGCGAAGGGCTGGCCCAGGTTCGCTCGCCGGACCTGCCGGCCGCCGAGGACTTCGTCCGCCGCCTGGAGCAGGCGCAGCGCTGGCTCGGCCCGCTGTTCGAGCGCGACAAGTCGGGCCTGCTCGGCGTCGCCCTGGACATCGACTGGCGCAGCGACCGCAGCCTGGAACGCGGCGCCGACCAGGTGATCGCCTGGAGCCTGTACTCGGGCGACCAGGAAAGCCGTTTCCCCGGCGCGCAGGACAAGGGCCTGACCTGGAATGTCGGCGATCCGCTGAAAATCATGCTGCGCTGGGCGAAGAACGGCTCGCAGCGTCCGGCAGACGACCCGCGCCAGGCCAGCCTGGCGGTGGCCGACCTCGAGGCCGGCTGGAGCTACCAGGGCTCCTGGGCGCTGTTGCGCATGATGCGCGCGCACTTCTCCCGGCAGCGCCCGCCGAACGTCGACTACACGGAGTTTCCGCTGGTCCTGCAACTGCCGGTGTATGCGCCCTACAGCCCGGAAAACGAGGCGCGGATGTTCCTCCGCCTGTCGTTGATGAGCCTGGGCGGCAAGACCCCGCTGTCCATCCAACCGCTTCCGGTGCGCGCGCCGCAATCGCCGTTCGCGACGCTGTTGCCGGCCACCGTCGCCAGCACCGGAGGTACCCCATGACCCTGCCTCTTTCCGGCAACGCCCTGTCCCTGGAAGTGCTGCTCGAACCGATCGACCCCGGACAGCCGTGCGGCCCCAGCCTGCGCTACGACCCGGACTACGACCGCCTGCGCGAGTTGCGCCGGGAGGACGACAGCAGCCTGCCGACCGGCGTCTGGCAGGCGGAGGCCAAGCGCGCCGACTGGGCCGCGGTGGAGCAGTTGGCCAGCGAACTGTTGCAGCGGCGCAGCAAGGACCTGATGCTCGCCGCCTGGCTCGGCGAGGCCTGGCTGCAACGCGGCGGGCTGGGGGGATTGCAGCGCGCGCTGGTGCTGCTGGCGGAACTCTGCGAGCGCTACCCCGAGGAGGTGCATCCGCAAGCCCAGGACGGCGACCAGTCGTGGCGGGTGCCGCCCATCGACTGGCTGTTGCGCCGCTATGCCGAGCTGCTGCACACGCGCCTGCCGCTGATGGGGCAGGGCGCGTTCGCCGAGATCACCCTCTATGCCTGGCAGAGGTTGCAGCGCCAGCAGGTCGCCAGCGGCGACAGCAAGAGCGCCAAGGCGGCGCTGGAAGCGGCGCAACTTCAGCAGAAGAAGCTAGACGAAGCGTTGCGCGCGGAGCCCCTGGTGCAATGGCAGCGCAAGCAGGCCAGCCTGCTCGCCTGCCAGCAGCAACTACAGCGCCTGGAACAGTGGTGCGACCGCTGCCTGGGCGAACTCGCCCCCAGTTGCCAGCCATTGCGCGAGGTCATCGCGCAATGGCTGGCCTTGCTCAAGGAGTTCATCGCCATGCACCCGCAAGCGCCGCTGTCCGAAGAACAGCCCCCGGTCGCGGAGGCGGACGCCGCCGAAGGCGACGCGGACGGCGAGGAAAGCGTCCCGGCGAGCGCGCCGAGCGGGCCGGCTGGCGCGCCGACCAGTCGCGAGGACGCCTACCGGCAATTGCTGCTGATCGCTGACTACCTGGCGCGCACCGAGCCGCACAGCCCGGTTCCCTACCTGATCAAGCGCGCGGTGGAGTGGGGCAACAAGCCGCTGAGCGAGTTGCTGGCGGAGCTGATCAATGCAGACTCGGAGGCGCGCCGAGTCTGGTCGCTGCTTGGCGTACTGCCCTAATGAGCGGGGTTATATTTTTTATTCGAATATATAAATACGAATTCAGAATTTTTTAATCTATGGGTTCCTGGGGCAAGATGGGCGCACATTCCCCGGCTCGGAACCCAGCATGTCCGTCATCACCCATCCCCACGCCCGCGAGCTGACCAAATCGGTGCGCGCCACCGTGCTGGTGTTCAACGACCCCCGTTCCCGCGAGCTGCTGGAGCGCATCGAGCGCCTGGCGCCCAGCGAGGCCAACGCGCTGGTCATCGGCGAGACCGGCACCGGCAAGGAGCTGGTGGCGCGCCATATCCACGCCCTCAGCGGACGCAACGGCGGCCCGTTCGTCGCGGTCAACTGCGGTGCTTTCGCCGAGAGCCTGGTGGAGAGCGAGCTGTTCGGTCACGAGAAGGGCGCCTTTACCGGTGCGTTGCAGAGCAAGGCCGGCTGGTTCGAGGCAGCCAACGGCGGCACCCTGTTCCTCGACGAGATCGGCGACCTGCCGCCGAGCATCCAGGTCAAGCTGCTGCGCGTGCTGCAGGAACGCGAGGTGGTGCGGCTCGGTTCGCGCCGGCCGATCCCCATCGACGTGCGGCTGGTGGCGGCGACCAACGTCGACCTGGCTGACGCGGTGGTCGCCGGACACTTCCGCGAGGACCTGTTCTACCGCCTGCACGTGGCGACCATCCAACTGCCGCCGTTGCGCGAGCGCCGCGGCGATATCCTGCCGCTGGCCGAGTACTTCATCGTCGAGCACTGCCGGCGCCTCGGCTACACCAGCGCGAGCCTGAGTCCGGAAGCCGAGCGCAAGCTGCTCGGGCATTCCTGGGCGGGCAATATCCGCGAGCTGGAGAACGCCATCCACCACGCGCTGCTGGTCTGCCGCAACCGTCTGATCCAGCCGGCCGACCTGCACCTCATCGACATGCGTGCGCGCCAGGAGCCGAACGGCTTGCGCCGCGCTCCCGAAAGCGCCGCCGGCTCGGCGTTGGAGGCGGCGCTGCAGGCGCTGTTCGAGGAAAACCGCGAGGATCTCTACGAGCACATCGAGGAAACCGTGTTCCGTGCCGCCTATCGCTTCTGCCACGGCAACCAGTTGCAGACCGGACGCCTGCTGGGGATCAGCCGCAACATCGTGCGCGCCCGCCTGGAGAAGATCGGCGAGCTGGAAACCTCGCCACGGCACAACGTGGTCTCGCTGGTGGGCAAGTGAGCGTGGCGCTTTACAGTCTTTCACAATTCCCCCACAAAACCGGCAAGAACCCGGACGGCGGCTGTTCTACAACGGAGCGGTGAATCTCGTTGGCCGGACCAGGGACGTCGCCATGCCTCGCTCCGCTCGCCTGTGTCGCTCGCTCCCGGTAGCCGCTTTCCCGGCCGCGCCGAGTCCGCCTGGTCCTCCAGTCACAGCAACCTTGGTTTCCCGACCCGGCGAAGAGGATCGCTGCATGCCGTACTGTTCGCCGGAACAACTCGCCGACCTAGGCCCGCTGCTGGATTGCCTGCGCCGCTGGCCGCGCATCCGCGAGCCGCGGCCGGGGGTGTTCTACCTGGGCGACCAGCCGTTCTGCCAGTTCCATTCGCGCAATGGCCAGCGCTGGGCCGACGTCAAGCGCCGCAAGGGGCGCCTGCCGCCGTTCGTTCTGCCGCCGGGCGACCAGCATTCGGCGCGGGCATTCCAGATATTCCTGCTCCAGGCCTACAAGCTGAACTGAACTGTTGCCCGGGCAACAGTCGGACAGCAGCGCTGTTGCGTGGCTGACAGGCCGAGGCCGGAAACCCGCCGCAACTGCCCGGAAAATGCACATTTCCCCGTTGGTACGGCCCTTGCTCCAGGGCACTGCACCTAGCGCAACAGTCCACAGGGAAATCCCATGACCAGCCCCTTCAAAGTCGTCGCCGTCTCCGGCGGCACCTATCGCCCGTCCCGCACCCTGGTACTCACCCAGGCCCTGATCGCCGAGCTTGGCCAGTCGTTGCCGATCGACAGCCGGGTCATCGAGCTGACCGACATCGCCGCGCCGCTGGGCGCTACCCTGGCGCGCAACCAGGCGCCGGCGGAACTGCAGGCGGTGCTCGACGAGATCGAAAGCGCCGACCTGCTGCTGGTCGCCTCGCCGGTCTACCGTGGCTCCTATCCGGGCCTGCTCAAGCACCTGTTCGACCTGATCGACCTCAACGCCTTGATCGACACCCCGGTGCTGCTCGCCGCCACTGGCGGCACCGAGCGCCACGCGCTGGTCCTCGACCACCAGTTGCGCCCGCTGTTCAGCTTCTTCCAGGCGATCACCCTGCCCATCGGGGTCTACGCCAGCGAGGCCGACTTCGACAACTACCGGATCGTCAGCGAGCCGCTGAAGGCGCGCATCCGCCTCGCCGCCGAGCGCGCCGCGCCGCTGTTCGGCGGACGCTCCGAACTGTTGAAGATCGCCTGAGGTGCGCCGATGAACGTGTTCTGGTTCCTCCCGACCCACGGCGATGGCCACTTCCTCGGCACCAGCCAGGGCGCGCGGCCGGTCTCGCTGCCTTACCTGAAGCAGGTGGCACAGGCGGCCGACAGCCTTGGCTATCACGGCGTGCTGATCCCCACCGGACGCTCCTGCGAGGACTCCTGGGTGGTGGCCTCGGCGCTGGCGCCGCTGACCGAGCGCCTGCGCTTCCTGGTGGCGATCCGTCCGGGAATCGTTTCGCCGACCGTCTCGGCGCGGATGGCGGCGACCCTCGACCGCCTGTCCGGCGGGCGCCTGCTGATCAACGTGGTCACCGGCGGCGATCCCGACGAGAACCGCGGCGACGGCATCCATCTCGGCCACGCCGAGCGCTACGAGGTCACCGACGAGTTCCTTCGGGTCTGGCGGCGCGTCCTGCAGGGCGAGGCGGTGGACTTCCACGGCAAGCACATCCACGTGGAGAACGCCAAGGCGCTCTATCCGCCGCTGCAACGGCCGTATCCGCCGCTGTACTTCGGCGGTTCCTCGGAGGCCGCCCACGAACTGGCCGGCGAACAGGTGGACGTCTACCTGACCTGGGGCGAGCCGTTGCCGGCGGTGGCGGCGAAAATCGCCGACGTGCGCCAGCGAGCGGCTCGCCATGGGCGTACGGTGAAGTTCGGCATCCGCCTGCATGTGATCGTCCGCGAAACCGCCGAAGAAGCCTGGCGCGCCGCGGACAGGCTGATCGAACACATCTCCGACGAGACCATCGCCGCCGCGCAGCAGTCCTTCGCCCGTTTCGACTCCGAAGGCCAGCGACGCATGGCCGCGCTGCACGGCGGCCGCCGCGATCGCCTGGAGATCCAGCCGAACCTCTGGGCCGGGGTCGGCCTGGTGCGCGGCGGCGCCGGCACCGCGCTGGTCGGCGATCCGCGGCAGGTGGCGGAGCGCATCGGGGAATACGCCGAGCTCGGCATCGACAGCTTCATCTTCTCCGGCTATCCGCACCTGGAAGAGGCCTACCGCTTCGCCGAACTGGTCTTCCCGCTGCTGCCCGAACCCTACGCCAGCCTGGCCGGCCGTGGGCTGACCAACCTGACCGGGCCGTTCGGCGAAATGATCGCCAACGACGTGCTGCCGGCTCGCGCCGGCGCTTGAGCAGCCGGGCCCCCGAGGAGAAACCCCCTGTGAATGCGAAGACCCGCCCCGAGGCGCAAACGCCGTTGCAGATCGCCCGGCGCCTGGCCGCCGATTTCGCCGAGAACGCCGCCGAGCGCGACGTCGCTGGCGGTACCCCGAAGGCCGAGCGCGACGCGTTGCGCCGCAGCGGCCTGTTGTCGCTGATCATCCCGCGCGAATACGGCGGCCTGGGGGCGAGCTGGAGCGAAACCCTGCAAACCGTGCGCGAACTGGCCCGGGTCGACAGCTCGATCGCCCACGTCTATGGCTTCCAGCACCTGATGCTGGCCACCGTGCGCCTGTTCTCGCGGCCCGAGCAATGGCAGCCGTGGTTCGAGCTGACCGCGCGCAACTGCTGGTTCTGGGGCAACGCGCTGAACCCGCTGGACAACCGTACCGTGGCCCGGCGCTTCGACGGCTGGCGCGAGTTCTCCGGGAAGAAGAGCTTCTGCTCCGGCGCCCGCGATTCGGAGATGCTCATCGCCTCGGCACTGGACGGCGAGGGCGGGGCGCTGCTGATTGCCGCCATCCCCACCGCGCGCAGCGGTATCAGCCTGGGCCAGGATTGGGACAACATGGGCCAGCGGCAGACCGACAGCGGCAGCGCGATCTTCGAGCGGGTGCGGGTGGAGGAGAGCGAGTTGCTGCTCGATCCCGGGCCGCTGAGCACGCCGTTCGCCTGCCTGCGGCCGCTGATCGCCCAGTTGATCTTCACCGAGGTGTTCCTCGGCATCGCCGAAGGCGCCTTCGAGGAGGCTCGCCAGTACACCCTGCGCGAAGCGCGACCGTGGTTCCGCTCCGAGGTCGCCGAGGCCAATGCCGACCCCTATGTGCTGGCGCGCTACGGCGAATTCTGGGTCGGCCTGGAAAGCACCCGGGCGCTGGTCGAGCGCGCCGCGCAGCGCCTCGACGCCGCCTGGTCCAAGGGCCCGGCGCTGGACGCCAGCGAGCGCGGCCAGTTGGCCCTGGCCATCGCCGCCGCCAAGGTCGCCGCGACGCGCAACGGCCTCGACCTGTGCAACCGCATGTTCGAAGTCACCGGCGCCCGCTCCACTCACGCCGCCCTGCGCCTGGACCGCTACTGGCGCAACCTGCGCACCCAGACCCTGCACGACCCGCTGGACTACAAGATCCGCGAGCTGGGCGACTGGGCGCTGAACCAGTCACCGCCGCAACCGACCTTCTACTCATGAACGCTTCTACCCGTACTCCCGACCGGCTGCTGACGCTGCCACGTTCGCCGAACCTGGCGACCTCGATCCGCGCCACCGCCCAGGTCTTCGAGGATCCGAAGTCCCAGGCCCTGCTCGAACACCTGCGCCAGGTGGCGCCGAGCGAGGCCAGCGTGCTGGTGATCGGCGAGACCGGCACCGGCAAGGAACTGGTGGCGCGGCATATCCACAACCTCAGCGCGCGGCGCAACGGCCCGTTCGTGGCGGTCAACTGCGGGGCCTTCTCCGAGTCACTCGTGGAAGCCGAGCTGTTCGGCCACGAGAAGGGTGCCTTCACCGGCGCCCTGGCGGCCAAGGCCGGCTGGTTCGAGGAGGCCAACGGCGGCACCCTGTTCCTCGACGAGATCGGCGACCTGCCGATGCCGATCCAGGTCAAGTTGCTGCGCGTGTTGCAGGAGCGCGAGGTGGTGCGCCTGGGGTCGCGCAAGAGCATCCCCATCGACGTGCGCGTGCTGGCGGCGACCAACGTGCAACTGGAGCGGGCGATCAATGCCGGGCACTTCCGCGAGGACCTGTACTACCGGCTCAATGTCGTCAGTCTCGAACTGTCGCCGTTGCGCGAGCGACCCGGCGACATCCTGCCGCTGACCCGCCACTTCATCGCCGAATACAGCCGTCGCCTGGGCTACGGCCAGAGCCAGTTGAGCCCGGAGGCGGCGCAGAAGTTGCGTGCCTATTCCTGGCCGGGGAACATCCGCGAGCTGGAGAACGTCATCCACCATACCTTGCTGATCTGCCGCGACGGGCTGATCCGCGCGGATGACCTGCACCTGTCCAACCTGCGCCTGGAGCGTGGCGAGGAGCTGGCGCGCGGGGGCCCGGCGAGCGGCGCCGCCGAGCACTTGTTGCAGCAGGCTTTCCAGCGTCTGTTCGAAGAGCAGGGCGAGAACCTCCATGGGCGGGTCGAAGATGCCCTGCTGCGCGCGGCGTACCGTTTCTGCCACGGCAACCAGGTGCATACCGCCAACCTGCTGGGACTCAGCCGCAACGTCACGCGCACGCGGCTGATCGCCATCGGCGAACTGGTGGTGAACAAGCGCGGTGGCCAGCGGATCGATGGCGAGCGGGCGGTGCGGTTGTCGATCTGAGTTCAGGCGCTCGGGATCGCGGCGGGTAAGCGCAAGCGGTTATTCGGCCAACCTCCCGCGACTATCCGCCGTGCCGGCGCTGCGGCATTCGCCCAAACCCAGCCGGGCGCAGTAGACTCGGCGCTTTGCGGAGCGTCTGGCTCCGCGCTCTGCGCCAGGTGGAACTGCCCGATGCCCGATACCTCTCCCGATCTGCCGGCCATGTCGCCGCTCGCCGTCTATCGCCAGGCCGTGGAACAGCGCGGTTTCGCTCCCGACGAGGCGCAGCGGCGCGCCGCCGAGGCGCTGGAGCGTTGTTTCCAGGCCCTGCATGAAGCTCACCGCCACGGCGCGATCCAGGGCGTCTACCTGTGGGGACCGGTAGGACGCGGCAAGACCTGGCTGATGGATCACTTCTACCAGTGCCTGCGCGTGCCCGCGCGGCGCCAGCACTTCCACCACTTCATGCAATGGGTGCACCAGCGCCAGTTCGAACTGACCGGTACAGCCGACCCGTTGCGCGCCCTGGCCCGCGAGTTGGCGCGGGACGTGCGGGTGCTGTGCTTCGACGAGCTGTTCGTCAGCGATATCGGCGATGCCATCCTGCTCGGCAGCCTGCTGCGCATCATGTTCGAGGAGGGCGTGGTGCTGGTGGCCACTTCCAACCAGCCACCGGAGCAGTTGTACGCCGACGGTTTCAACCGCGAACGCTTCCTCCCGGCGATCGAGGCGATCCAGCGGCACATGGCGGTGGTCGCGGTGGATGGCGGCCAGGACCACCGCCTGCATCCCGGCCGGGCCGAGCAACGCTACTGGGTGGTGGAGGCGGGGCAGGCGAGCGGTTTCGCCGAACTCTTCGCGCGCCTGAGTGCCGGCGAAGCGGCATCCACGCAGCCCATCGAACTGGGGCACCGCCCGCTGGCGGTGCACCGGCACAGCGAATCGGTGCTCTGGTGCAGCTATGCGCAGCTCTGCGAGGCGCCGCTGTCGGCGCTGGACTTCATCGGCCTTTGCGACCGCTACCGGGCGATCCTGATGGACGACCTGCCGTGCCTGAGCGCCGGCCAGCGCGAAGGCCGCATAGCCCGTGGCACCGAGGACGGCGCGCAACTGGTGGAGGCGGGGGATCGCGAATTGCCGCAGTTGTCGGTGCACGACGACGGCGTGCGGCGCTTCATCGCCCTGGTGGACGAATGCTACGACCGCAAGGTGCCGCTCTACCTGGAGGCCAGGGTGCCGTTGGAGGCACTTTATACCGAGGGCTACCTGGCCTTCGCCTTCCGTCGCACCCTCAGCCGGCTGCGCGAGATGCAGCTGGCACGCTTCGGCAGCGACAGCGCCGGCTAGCGCCGCGCCGCCGAAGCGGGAACTGCGGATGGCCGCCCGCGCTCATCCGCCGGCCAGGCCGAGGCTCAGTAGCCGTGCCGGCGCAGCAGCGCGTCCATGTCTTGCGCCGCCGGGCGGCCCTGGAACTTCAGCAGTTCCGAGGTGCGGTTGGTGAAGAAACCGTCGACGCCGGCCGCGCCTAGGGCCTTGAAGTCTTCCGCCGAGTCCACCGAGTAGGCATGGATGAACAGCCCGCGCGCGTGGGTCATGCGGTTCATCCAGGGTTTCACCAGGTCGGCGTAGCTCTGTTCGCCGCGTTCGCTGAGGGTCGCCGAGGGGCCGGTGCCCAGCGCGCCGTGGGCCTTGGCCCAGTCCAGCCAGGCGCCGAACTCGGCTTCGGACTTCACTTCCTGCCTGGCATAGAAGGCCGCCTTGTCGGTTTCCCCGGATTCCTTGAAGGTCACTGGCGAACGGGCTTCCAGGTAACCGTCGCCGAGCCACAGCAGGAGAATCTTCGGCACTTGCGGCATGCTTTCTTGCAGCAGTTCCAGGCTGCTCTTCTCGAAGGTCTGCAGGATCACCCGGCCATTGCCGTGGGCCACGTCGACATGCCCGGCGGCGGCGCGCTCGCGGGGTTGCAGCCAGCCGCGGCGTTCCAGCAGCTTGCGCAGGTCGTCTTCGATGCCGGGGAATTGCGCCGGTACCTTGGTCTCCAGGTACAGGCCCGGCTTGTTGGCGCCGCCCTCGGCGATGTCGAGCATCTCGTCGAGGGTGAGGATGCGCAGGCCGACGAAGCCGGGCCGGGCGCGCTCGGGGAAGGCGCGATTGAACCAGGAGCCGGCGTCCAGGCGCTTGAGTTCGGCGAGAGTGAAGCTGCTCACCGGGTCCTTGGCGCGCTCCGGGAAGACCTCGGCGACGTCGGTGGTGCGCTCCAGGGTGTCGTCGTGGAGGGCGACCAGCACGCCGTCGCGGCTGCGCTGCACGTCGGCTTCCAGATAGTCGGCGCCGAGGTCGCGGGCCAGCAGGTAGGCCGCGGCGGTTTCCTCGGGGGCGTCGTACGAGGCGCCGCGGTGGGCGATGACCGCCGGCCAGGGCACGCCGGCGGCGGCGCTGAGGGCCTTGCCGGACGGCTCCGCGGCCTGGGCGGCGAGCCCCGCCGTCAGGCCGAGGAGGCCCAGGGTCTTGAATGTTCCTTGCCAGAATCTTTGCCGCATGAGGCGCCTTTCCTTCTTTCTTTTTCACGGGATTGCCGACCAGTCTGGCGTCGCCGGATGACCGGAGGACGACAGATACAGGTCTGTCCGGCGCGGGGAAAGATGCGCTGTCGCGGCGACGCTGGTTCCTGTCGCCCTCGGCAAAGCGCCAGCCCTCCCAGGCCGGGAGGGCGGATTCTACAGGCGTTTGTTCAGCAGGCGGGCCAGGCGGTCGCCGCCGAACTGGATCAACGTGACCAGCAGCACAAGGACGATGATCACGGTGAGCATCACCTGGGTGTCGAAGCGCTGGTAGCCGTAGCGGTAGGCCAGGTCGCCCAGGCCGCCGGCACCGATCGCGCCGGCCATGGCCGAGGAATTGATCATGGTCACCAGGGTGATGGTGAAGCCGCCGACGATGCCCGGTCGCGCCTCCGGCAACAGTACGTTGCAGATGATGTGGCGGCGTTCGCAGCCCATCGCCTGGGCCGCCTCCACCAGGCCGTGGTCGACTTCGCGCAGGCTGACCTCGGCGATCCGCGCGAAGAACGGCGTGGCGGCGATGGTCAGCGGCACCACCGCGGCCCAGACTCCATAGCTGGTGCCGACGATCATCCGGGTAAAGGGAATCAGCGCCACCATCAGGATCAGGAAGGGTACCGAGCGCAGCACGTTGACCAGACCCCCCAGGATGCGATTGAGCAGGCGCGCCTCGAAGATCCCGCCCGGCCCGGTGGTGACCAGCACCAGGGCCAGCGGGATACCCACCAGCAGGACGATGGCGGAGGACGCGCCGATCATCAGCAGGGTATCGAGGAAACCTTGCCAGAGCCGTTCAAGCATGGGCGACATGGCCGAGCACCTCCACCTTGTCCGCCACCAGCGCGGCCTTGGCCAGCACGCCGGGAAGCTCGCCGGGCGGCGCGCCGACCTGTAGCAGCAGGCGCCCCAGGGCGCGGCCCTGGATACGCTCTATGCCGCCGTGGAGCAGGTCGACGCGCTGGCCGATGGCCCTGGCGATGGCCAGCAGGTCCGGCACCCGTCGGCTGGCGCCGGTGTACTGGAGATCGAGCAGCACCGGGTCGCCGGCGCCGGGAGCCTGGCGCAGGCGCGCCTGGAGGTCGGCCGGGAGGGCGGCGCGCAGGCTGCCGAGCAGGCTTCGGGTGACGGCATGGCGCGGATCGCCGAAGACTTCCCAGACTTCGCCCTGTTCGACGATGCGGCCGCATTCGAGGACCACCACGCGGTCGCAGATCTCGCGGATGACCGCCATCTCGTGGGTGATCAGGACGATGGTCAGGCCCAGCCGGCGGTTGATGTCGCGCAGCAGCGCGAGGATCGCCTGGGTGCTCTCCGGGTCCAGCGCCGAGGTGGCTTCGTCGCAGAGCAGTATCTGCGGCTGGTGCACCAGCGCGCGGGCGATGCCGACGCGCTGTTTCTGCCCGCCGGAGAGCTGTGCCGGATAGGCGTCGCGTTTTTCCTCCAGGCCGACCAGTTGCAGCAGCCCGGCGACCCGCTCCTCGATCCGTGCCCGGGGCACCCCGGCCACCCGCAGCGGCAGGGCGATGTTCTGCCACACGGTCTTGGCCGACATCAGGTTGAAGTGCTGGAAGATCATGCCGATGCGTCGGCGCAGGGCGACCAGGCGCTGGCCGTCGTAGCCGCCGATGTCTTCGTCGTCGATCAGCACCTGCCCCTCGCTGGGACGCTCCAGGCGATTGAGGGTGCGGATCAGCGAGGACTTTCCGGCGCCGCTGCGGCCGATGATGCCGAACACTTCGCCGCGGCGGATTTCCAGGTCGATCTCCCGCAGGGCCTGGACTCCACCGGGGTAGCGCTTGCCCAGGCCGTGGAGACGGATGTGCGGCGTGGAGGCGCGCGTGTCGGGCGCCGTCGGGAACGGTTCGAGGGGCAGCAGGCTCGGGGGAACGGTCATGGCCGTCACTCCCAGCCCGGCTGGTACAGCGTGCCATGGGCCTTGTCCAGCGCGGCGCGGACCACCGGTGAATGCTGGTAGATGTCGACGAAGCGCGCCAGGCGGCCATCGCGGTCCTGGTAGTCGCCGCGGGTGACGAACTGGATCACGTATTCCCGGTTGTCGATCCCGTCGAACAGCAGTGCCCGGGTCGGGTCGATGGTCCCGGCCAGGCGCAGGTAGTGCGGGTAGCCCTGGGCCAGGTCGAAATCGTCGAGGGCGCGCGCCAGTTGCACCGCCTCCAGCTCGGTGATGCGGATGTCCTTCGGGTTGTCGACGATATCGTCGAGGGTCGCCTTGTAGCCGACGCCGTCCCTGAGCTTCAGCAGGCCGGCCTTCTGTAGCAGTTGCAGGCCGCGGCCGCCATTGATCGGGTCGTTGGCGATGGCCACGCTGGCGCCTTCCGGCAACTCTGCGAGGCTGGCGTAGCGCTTCGAATAGAGCCCGACGTTGTTGATGATCCCCGGCGCGAACGGCTTCAACTGGAAGCCGCCTTCGCGGTTGGCGTTTTCCAGGAAGGGCACGTGCTGGAAGTAGTTGGCGTCGATGTCGCCCTGGGCGAGGGTGATGTTGGGGGCGTTCCAGTCGCTGAACTCGACCAGTTCGACCTTCAGTCCCTGCTTGCCGGCTTCGCTCACGGCGACTTCCAGCGGCGGGGCGAAGGCGGCGGTGGTGCCGATCTTCAGCGGGGCGTCGGCGGCCTGGGCCGGGCCGCTGCCGAGGAGGACGGCCAGGCTCAGGGTTTTCAGGGTGTTCAGCATGGTGGGCTCCTGAACGAAAGGGAAAGTGGGGTCAGGCCTGGCGCTGGCGCGCGGCCGGGGGCTGGCGGAAGGCGGCGCCGGCGTGTTCCGCCTGCAGGCGCGCGCGGCCGCCGCCGAAGAGCTTCTCCCGCAGGGTGCCGGGTGCGTAGGCGGTCTTGTAGCTGCCGCGTGCCTGCAACTCGGGCACCACCAGGTCGATGAAGTCGGCGTAGCTCTCCGGCTCCACGGTGCGGGTCAGGTTGAAGCCGTCCAGGCCGGTATCGGCGATCCAGCCTTCGAGGTCGTCGGCGACCTGGCGCGGGTCGCCTACCAGGGTCACGTAGCGGCCGCCCAGGGCCAAC
Source organism: Pseudomonas aeruginosa (assembly GCF_001457615.1). Lineage (GTDB taxonomy): Bacteria > Pseudomonadota > Gammaproteobacteria > Pseudomonadales > Pseudomonadaceae > Pseudomonas > Pseudomonas aeruginosa. The sequence goes on from NZ_LN831024.1 coordinate 2,893,564, forward strand.
TGGTCGAGGAGCTTGCGCACGGTGGAGTCGGTGCGCGCCACGGTGAGGTTCTTCACCACCGACTCGATGGCGTTGTTCTTCTCGTAGCGGATCGGCTCGTCGAGTCCGTAGCGCGACAGGTCGATGCCGCTGGAGCTGGCGAAGTGCGCCAGGCCGGCCTCGGGGCTGGCGTAGCGGCGGTACTCGGCATGCTTGTCGCGGGCCTCGGCCGCGGTGGCGGCGACGATCACGTTGATGCCCATGAAGATCCTGATGTCCTCGGCGCGACGGCCGGCGCCGACCACCGCCGCGCGGATGCGCTGCACCAGTTGGCGGGTGGCCTCGCGGGTCTGTCCGGAGACAAACACGCATTCGGCGTGGCGCGCGGCGAAGGCCAGGCCACGCTCCGAGGAGCCGGCCTGGAACAGCACCGGGGTGCGCTGTGGAGAGGGCTCGGCGAGGTGGTAGCCCTCGACCTGGTAGAACTCGCCATGGTGGCGGATCTTGTGGATCTTCTCCGGCCGCGCGTAGACCCGTCGCTGGCGGTCGGCGAGCACCGCGTCGTCTTCCCAGCTGCCCTCCCAGAGCTTGTAGAGGACCTCCAGGTACTCGTCGGCGCGGTCGTAGCGGCGGTCGTGCTCGATCTGCGCGGACTGGCCCATGGCCTTGGCCGCGCTTTCCAGGTAGCCGGTGACGATGTTCCAGCCGATCCGCCCGTCGCTCAGGTGGTCGAGGGTCGAGAGCCGCCGGGCGAACGGGTAGGGCGCCTCGTAGGTGAGGTTGGCGGTGACGCCGAAACCCAGGTGCTCGGTGACCCCGGCCATGGCCGAGACCAGCATCAGCGGGTCGTTCACCGGCAACTGGACGGCTTCGCGGGCGGTCACCTCGATGCCGCCCTGGTAGACGTCGTAGACGCCGAGGATATCGGCGATGAACAGGCCGTCGAACAGGCCGCGCTCCAGCAGCCGGGCCAGCTCGGTCCAGTGGCGCAGTTTGCGGTAGTCGCTGGAGCGGTCGCGCGGGTGGGTCCAGAGGCCGTGGTTGATATGGCCGACGCAATTCATGCTGAAGGCGTTTAGGAGAATCTGCTTCTTGCTCATGGCGGTTCCTTCGGCGTTCAGAGCGTGCCGCGGCGTGGCGGCAGGCGGCCGTTGAGGTAGTAGTCGCCGACCGCGTGGTACTTCCAGCGCACCGGGTCGTGCAGGGTGTGTACGCGGGCGTTGCGCCAGTGGCGGTCGAGACCGAGTTCGGCGAGACAGGCGCGGCTGCCGCCAAGCTCGATCAGCTTGCTGCCGGCCAGCAGGGCGACCTCGGTGGTCAGCGCGCGGGCTTCGGCGACGGCGATCGAGGCGGCCGCCACGCTTTCCGCGTCCGGCTCGGCGGTGGCCCGGTCGAGCACCCGCCCGGCACGCTCCAGCAGCGCTTCGGCGGCGTGCAGGCGGATCGCCAGGCGGCCGATCTCATGGATGGTCAGTGGGTCGTCGCTGGCCTTGTCGACGCCGGAGTCGACCCAGGGCCGGGCGCGCTCGCGGACGAAACGCAGGGTGTCCTCGAAGGCGCCGCGGGCGATCCCGGCGTCGATCGCCGCGTGGAGGATCTGTGCCAGCGGGCCGACGGTGGTCGGGCGCTCGAAGGCGTCCTGGAACGAGACCACGTCCTCGGCGGCCACCGCTACCCGGTCGAACAGCGCCGAACCGCTGCCGGTGGTGCGTTGACCGAAGCCGGACCAGTCGTCGACGATTTCCAGCCCGGCGCTGTCGCGCGGGACGAAGGCCAGTTGCTGGCGGCCCTCGTCGTCCACCGCCAGGGTCGGCACCCGCTGCGCGTAGAGTGCGCCGGTGCAGTAGAACTTGCGCCCGTCCAGGCGGTAGCCGTCGCCGTCGGCGCGCAGGCGGGTACGGCGCTCGCTGGCGGTACGCGTGCCGATCTCGGCCAGGGCGTTGCCGAAACGCTCGCCGGCCAGGGCGGCGCCGAACAGGCGACCTTTCTGCGCCGGCGAGCCGTTCACCCGCAGCACTTCGAGGGCGTAGAAATGGTTCTGCGGAATCTGCCCCAGGGAACTGTCGGCGGCGCTGACGATCGCCACCACCTTCGCCAGGGTCACCCGCGAGACGCCGGCCCCGCCGTATTCGCGGGCACCGCGATGCCCCACAGGCCGGAGCGGGAGAACAGTTCCAGTTCTTCCAGCGGCAGGCGCCGCTCGCGGTCGCGCTGGATGCTTTCGCGGGCGAACAGGGCGGCCAGCTCGCGGGCCGTTTCCAGGGCTTCGTCGTCGCTGCCGATGCGATGGGCAGCGGCCGTGGGATTGTCGCGCGTAGCGTGTGCGAGGCTCATCGGGCGCTCCTCAGATCCATGAGTGACGCGCCGGACGGGCGCCGTTCAGGTAGTAGTCGCCGACCGCGTGGACTTTCCAGCGCACCGGGTCGTGCAGGGTATGGGTGCGGGCGTTGCGCCAGTGCCGGTCGAGGTTGAACTCGGCGAGCGTGGCACGGCTGCCGGCCAGCTCGAAGAGCTTCTCGCTGGCGGCCAGGCTGATCTCGGTGCTCAGCACCTTGGCCTCGGCCACGGCGATCGAGGCGCGTGCCGCCGACTCGGCGTCCACCGGCCGCGCGGCCACTTCGTCGAGGACCTGGCCGGCCTTCTCCAGCAGGGCGTTGGCGGCGTGCAGCTCGATTTGCAGGCGGCCGACCTCGGCGATGCTGTAGAGCTCATCGCTGGCGCGTTCGACCTGGGCGTCGATCCAGGGCCGGCTGCGTTCGCGGACGAAAGCCTGGGCGTCGTCCAGCGCCGCCTGGGCGATGCCGGCGTCGATGGCGGCCTGGATCAGTTGCGAGACGGCGCCCTGGAGGCTCGGGATCTCGGCCAGCAGGCCGTTGTGGATCAGCATGTCGCCGGCTACCGGAACCTCGTCCAGCAGTACCGTGCCGCTGGCGGTGGTGCGCTGGCCGAAGCCGGACCAGTCGTCGACGATGCGCAGGCCGGGAGCGCCGCGCTCGACGAAGAGCATCACCGCGCGTTCTTCCTCGTCGATGGCCTTGACCGCCACCCAGTGGGCGAACAAGGCTCCGGTGGAGTAGAACTTCTCGCCGCTGACCCGGTAGCCGTCGCCGTCGCGACGGACCCGCGCCTTCAGCTCCAGGGTGTGGCGGGTATTGCGCTCCGGGCCGGCGTTGGCCAGCCGGCGGCCGTCGAGGATGCCACGGAACAGCTTGCGTTTCTGCGCCGGGCTGGCGACGTTGTCGATCACGCTGAGCAGGCCGAACTGGTTCTGCGGAATCTGTCCGAGGGCCGGGTCGGCGGCACAGATGACACGGAACACCTCGGCCAGGGTCACATGGGAAACCTGCGCGCCGCCATGGGCGCGGGGAATGCCGATGCCGCCCAGGCCGAGGCGGGTGAAGAGTTCCAGTTCCTGCCAGGGCAGGCGTCGTTCGCGGTCGCGTAGCGCCGCTTCGCGACGGGCCAGTCCGGCTACCTCGTGGGCGGCCTGCAACGCCTGGGCGTCGTTCTCGATGAGGCGTGCCGGGAGTAGCCGGGGCGCCTGGTCACGAAGATCCTTGGGTGCGGTTTCGTCGGTCATGGTTCAGCCTTGCAGCGTGGTGGTTCCGCCAGCGGCATCGGTGTGGCGCGGCTCGCGGGTTCGGTGGTGCGGGTGGAACGCCTGGAGGAGGGAGGGGAAACAGGCGGTAACGACATGCTCGCTGGGCACCTCTGGCAGTTCGGATAGGTGGCTGGCGCGATCGCCAAGCCTCTGCCGGGTCTGTTTGCACAAGCCGTGCCGTTTGCTAATCCATAGAAAAATCAAAGAGTTGGAGGTTTTCTCCAACAGTTTCTGCTGGTCCGCGGGCGCTGCCTGTTGCTCCGCTGTTGCCAGGGCAACAGTTACCGGCGGATTACAGCCGGATGCCGCGCGCCGGCGCCGTGCTGCTAGGGTGATAGGGTTTCGCGCGCGGCGGCCTGGCGCGCGTCCACCCACTCGGATCGTCGAAGGAACTCCCATGCAGAGCGCTAACGCTTCAGAACTCACCACCGACATCGCCGTGATCGGCGGCGGCGCGGCCGGCATCGGCGTGATCGCCAGCCTGCTGAAACGTTCGCCGGGGTTGCGTATCAGCCTGATCGAGCCGGCGGACACCCACTACTACCAACCGGGCTGGACCCTGGTCGGTGGCGGCACCTACGCACAGGGCGACACCGCGCGGCCGATGGCCGGGCTGGTCCCGCCCGGCGTGGAGTGGTTGCGCACCCGCGTCGAGCGGGTCGACCCCGAGGCGCGCCGACTGTTGCTGGAGGGCGGCGACAGCCTGGAATACCGCAACCTGATCGTCTGCCCCGGCCTGCGCCTGGCCTGGGAGCGCATCGAGGGCCTGGAGGAGACCCTGGGGCGCAACGGCGTCACCTCCAACTACCGCTACGACCTGGCGCCCTACACCTGGGAGCTGGTGCGCGGCCTGCGCGGCGGCAAGGCGCTGTTCACCCAGCCGGCGATGCCGATCAAGTGCGCCGGGGCGCCGCAGAAGGCCATGTACCTGTCCTGCGACCACTGGCTGCGGGAGGGCGTGCTGCAGGACATCGAGGTCGAGTTCGACCTGGCCGGCGCGGCGTTGTTCGGTGTCGCCGATTTCGTTCCGCCGCTGATGGAGTACGTGCGCAAGTATTCGGCCGAGCTGGCGTTCAATTCCAACCTGGTGAAGGTCGACGGCGCGGCGCGCAAGGCCTGGTTCGAGGTGAAGGACGCCGACGGCAACACCAATCTGGCGGAAAAGGACTTCGACCTGCTGCACGTGGTGCCGCCGCAGCTGCCGCCGACCTTCGTCGCCGCCAGCGGCCTGGGCGACGCGGCCGGCTGGTGCGAAGTCGACCCGGCGACCCTGCAACATGTCCGCCATGGCGAGATCTTCGCCCTCGGCGATGTCTGCGGCACCGCCAACGCGAAGACCGCGGCGGCGGCGCGCAAGCAGATCGTGGTGGTGGCCGAGAACCTTCTCGGCCTGCGCAGCGGCCGTGGCCTGCCGCTGCGCTACGACGGCTACGGCGGTTGTCCGCTGACCGTCGAGCGCGGCCGGGTGGTGCTGGCGGAGTTCGGCTATGCCGGCAAGCTGCTGCCGACCTTCCCGCTGGAGCCCACCGCGGCCAGCCGCTTCGCCTGGCTGCTCAAGCGCCACGTACTGCCCTGGGTGTACTGGAACGCCATGCTCAAGGGCCGGGAGTGGCTGGCGCGGCCGGGGCGCTAGACCGGGCGGCAGCCCTCGGCCTGACCCTCCGCACGGCCGGCCTCAAAGCTCGTGGGCGAACGGCAGGTCCGGCCCCACCCGCGAGCAGGTGACCGCCGCCGCGCGGATGGCGAAGGCGAGCATCGCGTCGATCGCTTCCCGCGACAGCGCGGCTAGCCCGGCCGGGCTGTCGGCGTCGAGGCGGCGGAGGTAGGCGAGGGTCGCCGCCTGGAAGGTATCGCCGGCGCCGACCGTATCGCGCAGTGGCAGGGCGGTATCCGCCGGGCGACTCCAGCTGCCGTGGGTGCAGTGCACGCTGGCGCCGGCCCCGCCGTGGGTGACGAAGACCAGCCGGCAGCGCGGGTTCAGCCAGCCGCGGGCCACCTCGCCGGGGTCGCGCCCGGGGTAGAGCAGGGCCAGGTCTTCCTCGCTGGCCTTGATCAGGTGCGCATGACTGGCGAAGGCCTCGACCCGGCGCCGCCAGAGGTCGGTGTCCGGCTGCGGGTCGAGGCGCACGTTGGGATCCAGGCTGACCAGGCGCCGGCCGCTCTCGCGCCGGACCAGCGCCAGCAGGGTGTCGGCCACCGGTGTCACCACCAGGGTATAGGAGCCGACGTGCAGCCCGCGTATCCGCCCATCCAGCGTCGGCAGGTGTTCCAGGCGCACCTGGCGGTCGGCGCAGCCGTCGCCGCGGAACTGGTATTGCGCCGAGCCGCTGGCGTCGAGGCCGACCATGGCCAGGGTGGTCGGGGCGTCGCTGGGCACCAGGAAGCCGCAGTCCACGCCTTCTTCTTCGAGCACCCGGCGCAGCCGCGTGCCCAGGTAGTCGCTGGACAGCCCGCCGAACAGCGCCGCCTCCACGCCCAGCCGGCGCAGGCCGACGGCGACGTTGAACGGCGAGCCGCCGGCGATCGCGGTGAAGCCCAGCTCGTTGCTGCGCGCAGCGCTTTCCAGGCTGAAGACATCGAAAAGGGCCTCGCCACACACCAGGTACATGCAGATCTCCAAAACGCCAGAAGAGGAAGGAAAGCGACCATTATCGCGGAGGCAGGTGCTCCAGGTAACGCCGGTAGGCCTGTTCGTAGGCCGCCTGTTGTCGCGCCTGGGGCTGGGTGCGGGTCGACTCGTCGAGCGCCACGCAGCGCCGGCACAGGGCTTCCAGGCTTTCACCGGCGCCGCTTTCGCGGCCCAGGCTCCAGGCCGCCTGGAGCGCCGCGCCAAGGGCGGCGGCCTCGGTCTGCCGCGGACAGACCAGCGGCAGGCCGAGCAGGTCGGCGAGCGTCCGCCGCCACAGCGGGTTCTTCGCCGCGCCGCCGACCAGGCGGATTTCCTCGCCCGGCAGGCCGCTGGCGCGCAGCAGGTCGAGGCCGTAGCGCAGGCCGAAGGCGGTGCCTTCGAGCACCGCCCGGCAAAGATTGGCGCGGCTCAGGTTGGCCGCGGTCATGCCATGCAGGCTGGCGCTGGCGTGCGGTAGCGCCGGAACCCGCTCGCCGTCGAAGAACGGCAGCATCAGCAGACCCTCGGCGCCGACCGGCGCCTGGGCGGCCAGCCGGGAGAATTCGTCGAGGTCGAGGTGCAGCAGGTCCTGTACCAGGCCGCAGGCGCCGGTGAGGTTCATCGTGCAGGCCAGCGGCAGCCAACCGCCGGACGAGGCGCAGAAGGTCGCCAGCTCGCCGTGCGGACTGACCAGCGGCCGCTCGGCATAGGCGCTCAGGGTGCCGGAGGTGCCCAGGCTGGCGGTGAGCAGGCCGGGGCGGATGTTGCCGGTGCCGATGGCGGCGAGCATGTTGTCGCCGCCGCCGCAGGCGACCCGCGTGTGGGGAGCCAGGCCGAGGGCGGCGGCCGCTTCGGGGCGCAGGTTGCCGATGCAGGCGCCGGGCTCGATCAGCTCCGGCAGCGCCGCCGCCAGGCGTCCGCCCGGCTCGACCAGCTCCAGCACGTCGCTGGCCCAGGTGCGCCGGCGCACGTCGAAGTAGCCGCTGCCGGAGGCGTCGCCCGCTTCGCTGCAGACGCGGCCGGTGAGCCAGTGGTTGAGGTAGTCGTGGGGCAGGAGGATGTGCGCGACGCGGGCGAACAGCTCGGGAAAGCGGCGCCTGCTCCAGAGCAGCTTGGACAGCGTGTAGCCCGGCGCGAGCACCAGTCCCAGGCGTTCCAGCGAGCCGGCCGGGCCGCCGAGGGCTTCCAGCAGCTCGCGGTTCTCCGCCGCGCTCTCGGTGTCGCACCAGAGCTTGGCCGGGCGTAGCGCCCGGCCCTCGGCGTCGAGCAAGAGCAGCCCATGCTGCTGGGCGGAAACCGCCAGGGCGCGAACCTCGCGGCCGTCCACCGCGGCTTCTTCCAGGGCCATGCGTACCGCGCTGGCCATGGCTTCCAGCCAGTCCGCCGGGTCCTGCTCGCGGCGTCCGTCGCGGCCTTCCGGCGGGCGCTGCGCGGCGCTGCCCAGGCCCAGCGTGCGGCCGCTGCCGGCGTCGAGCAGCAGCGCCTTGCTACCCTGGGTGCCGCAATCGATGCCGAGGAACAATCCGTGCATGCGGCCCTCCGGCGTCATTCGCCGAGTACCTGGCGCAGGGTTTCGCTGACGCCGTGTCGGCGCAGGCTGTCGTAGAGCCGCTCGAAGGCCTCGACGAAGGCCGCCGAGGCCGGGATCGCCGGGCCGAACACGGTCTCCACGCCGAGCAGGCGCCGGCCCAGGCCGTGGCGTTCGGCAACCAGCGCCTGGCATTCGGCGGCGCGCGGATCGGGAATCGGGTAGCGTTCGCCATGCTCGTCGACCCCGCCCAGGTACAGCGCCCAGGCCGCCACCACCAGGGCCACCCGTTCCAGCGGCCGGCCGGCGGCGATCAGCTGATTGGCGGTGGGGACGATGAACTTGGGAAACTTCGACGAGCCGTCCGAGCAGACCCGTTCCAGTTGGTCGGCGATGGCGCGGTTGGCGAAGCGCTCGACCAGGCTGTCCTTGTAGCGTTCCAGGTCGATCCCCGGTACCGGTGCCAGCAGCGGGGCCACGTCGCGGTCCATGAAGGCCCGCACGTAGCGGCGCAGCAGCGGGTCGCCGAGGGTCTCGTGGACGAAGCGGTAGCCGCGCAGGAAGCCCAGGTAGGTGAGCGCCAGGTGGCTGCCGTTGAGCAGGCCGATCTTCATCTCCTCGTAGGGCGTGACGTCGTCGGTGAACTGCACGCCGACCTTTTCCCAGGCCGGGCGCCCAGCGCTGAAACGATCTTCCAGCACCCATTGCACGAAGGGTTCGCAGACCACCGGCCAGGCGTCTTCCACGTCGTGCCGTTGGGCCAGTTGGCGGCGGTGGGCGGGGCTGGTCATCGGGGTGATGCGGTCGACCATGGCGTTGGGAAAGCTGACGTGCGTCGCGATCCAGCGCGCCAGCCCCGGGTCGAGCCGTTCGGCGAAGGCCAGCAGCGCCTTGCGCGCCACCTCGCCGTTATGCGGGAGGTTGTCGCAGGACATCACGGTGAACGCCGGCACGCCTGTGTCGCGGCGCCGCCGCAGAGCCTCGCAGAGAAAGCCGAAGACCCCGCGCGGGGTCCGCGGGTTGGCCAGGTCGTGGCGCACCAGCGGCAACTCGGCGAGGAACTCGCCGCTGCCATCGTCGATGCAGTAGCCGCCTTCGGTGATGGTCAGCGAGACGATGCGGATGGCCGGCTCGGCAAGTTTTTCCAGCAGCGCCTCGGCGCCGTCCTCGGCGAGCAGCATGCCGCTGATGGCGCCGATCACGCGGACCTCGGTGTCCGGTTGGTCGCCCAGCTCGTAGAGGGTGTAGAGGTAGTCCTGGGCGGCCAGGGCGTCGTGCATGGCGCGGTCGTCGCTGCGCAGGCCGGCGCCGCAGATCGCCCAGTCGAGGGCTTCGCCGCGGTTCATCAGGGCGTCGGTGTAGGCCGCCTGGTGCGCGCGGTGGAAGCCGCCGACGCCGATGTGGACGATGCCCTGGCGCAGTTGCGCGGGGTCGTAGGACGGGCGGGCGACAGCGGTCGCCAGCAGGGGGAGGTGCTGCCGGTTGAGTTTCATCGGTGGGTTCCCGCTGGCGGCTTCAGGCCGCCTGTTGCAGTCGTTTGTCGAGGGCCTGGCCGTTGCTGTCGAACAGGTGGCAGTGCGCCGGATCGAAGCCCAGCTCCAGGGGGGCGCCGTAGTCCGGTGCGAAATCGCCGCGCACGCGCAGGGTGAGCATTTCCCCCGAGTCGGCGCGGACATGGCAGAAGCTGTCGCTGCCCAGGCGCTCGCTGACGTCGGCGGCGACCCGCAGCAGGCCCTGGAAGGCATGGCCCGGGCGGGCGATGTTCAGGTGTTCCGGGCGGATGCCGAGGGTCACCGGGCTGCCGGTTGCCAGCTCGCCGGCGCATAGCGGCAGGCCGACGCGCGCGCCGCATTCGAGGGCGACCTCGCAGCGCTCGCCCTGGTTGCGGCTGAGATGGCCGCGCAGGAAGCCCATCTTCGGCGTGCCGAGGAAGCCGGCGACGAACAGGTTGGCCGGATGGTGGTAAAGCTCCAGCGGCGAGCCGACCTGCTCGACGCGCCCGCCGTTGAGCACCACGACCTTGTCCGCCAGGGTCATCGCCTCGACCTGGTCATGGGTCACGTAGATCATGGTCGCCGCCAGTTCCTGGTGCAGCCGCGCCAGTTCCAGGCGCATCTGCACGCGCAGGGCGGCGTCGAGGTTGGACAGCGGTTCGTCGAAGAGGAATATCTTCGGGTTGCGCACGATCGCCCGGCCGATCGCCACCCGCTGCCGTTGGCCGCCGGAGAGCTGGCGCGGCTTGCGCTCCAGCAGCGCTTGCAGTTCGAGGATGCGTGCGGCGGCGTCGACCTTGGCGGCGACCTCGCGCTTGTCGACGCCGGCCAGGTCGAGGGCGAAGGAGAGGTTCCTGCGCACCGTCATGTGCGGGTACAGCGCGTAGGTCTGGAAGACCATCGCCAGGTCGCGTTTCGCCGGCGGGGTGTCGGTGATGTCCGTGCCGTCGAGGGTGATGCTGCCGCCGCTGGCCTCTTCGAGGCCGGCGATCAGGCGCAGCAGGGTCGACTTGCCGCAGCCGGAGGGGCCGACGAAGACTACGAACTCGCGGTCGCGGACGTCGAGGTCGATGCCCTTGATGATGGCCTGGCCGTCGAAGCCTTTCTGCAGGTTGCGGATCTTGAGATCAGCCATGGCGGAATACCTCCGTGGACGAAAGGATGGGGATGCGCTTCATTTCACGGCGCCGAAGGAAAGGCCGCGTACCAGCTGCTTCTGGCTGATCCAGCCGAAGACCAGGATCGGCGCGCAGGCGAGGGTGGAGACGGCCGAGAGCTTGGCCCAGAACAGTCCTTCGGGGCTGGAATAGGAGGCGACCAGGGCGGTCAGCGGGGCGGCGGCCGAGGAGGTCAGGTTGAGCGACCAGAAGGCCTCGTTCCAACACAGGATCAGCGACAGCAGCAGGGTCGAGGCGAGCCCGCCGCGGGCGATCGGCAGCAGTACGCGGACGATCTCCTGCCAGGTGCCGGCGCCGTCCAGGCGCGCTGCTTCGAGGATGTCCACGGGGATGTCCTTGAAGTAGGTGTACACCATCCAGACCACGATCGGCAGGTTGATCAGGGTGTAGACGATGATCAGCGCCAGCCGCGAATCGAGCAGGCCGAACTGCTTGGCCAGCAGGTAGATCGGCATCAGTACGCCGACCGGCGGAAGCATCTTGGTCGACAGCATCCAGAGCAGCGTGCGCTTGGTGTGGCGGGTCTCGAAGAAGGCCATGGAGTAGGCCGCCGGCACCGCGACGAGCATGCACAGGAGAGTCGCCGAGGAGGAGATCAGCAGCGAGTTCCAGGCGTAGGCGAAGTAGTCGCTGCGCTCGTTGATGTGCAGGTAGTTCTCCAGGGTCGGCTGGAAGATGAACTGCGGCGGCGTGGCGAAGGCGTCGATCTCGCTCTTGAAGCTGGTCAGCAGCATCCAGAAGATCGGGAAGAACAGCAGCAGGGCGATGCCCCAGCAGAGCAGGCCGAGCAGGGCATTGCGCAGGCGGCGGGATTGCTTGAGTGTCAGCATGGCGGGTTCCTCAGCTGCGCTCGGTAAGGTTCTTGCCGATCATCCGCACCAGCACGATGGCGGCGATATTGGCGATCAGCACCGCGATCAGGCCCCCGGCCGAGGCCATGCCGACATCGAACTGCAGCAGCGCCTGGTTGTAGATCAGGTAGGCGAGGTTGGTCGATTCGTAGCCGGGGCCGCCGCTGGTGGTGGTGAAGATCTCGGCGAACACCGAGAGCAGGAAGATCGTCTCGATCATCAGCACCACCGCGATGGGCCGCGCCAGGTGCGGCAGGGTCAGGTGCCAGAAGATCGCCAGCGGACCGGCGCCGTCGAGGCGGGCAGCCTCCTTCTGCTCCTGGTCGAGGGACTGCATGGCGGTCATCAGGATCAGGATGGCGAAGGGCAGCCATTGCCAGGAGACGATGAGGATGATCGACAGCAGCGGATAGTGCGCCAGCCAATCCACCGGCTCGGCGCCGAACAGGCGCCAGACGGCGGCGAGGATGCCCGAGACCGGGTGGAAGATCAGGTTCTTCCAGAGCAGCGCGCTCACCGTCGGCATGATGAAGAACGGCGAGATCAGCAACACCCGCACCGCGCCGCGGCCGAAGAATTCGCCGGCCTCCAGCAGCGCGGCGATGAGCACGCCGAACGCCACGCTGATCGCCAGCACGCTGCCCACCAGCAGCAGGGTGTTCAGCGCGCCGGGCAGGAAGCCGGCGTCGGTGACGAAGAAGGTGAAGTTCTCCAGGCCGACGAAGGCATTCTCGCCGGGATACAGCAGGTTGTAGCGGATCAGCGAGAAATACAGGGTCATGCCCAGGGGCACGATCATCCACAACAGCAGCAGCGCCACCGAGGGGCTGACCAGGAGCCAGCCAGGGCCGCGCCGGCGGCGCTGGAGACGGCGGCGGGCGGGACGGGCCGGGAGCGGGGTATCGAGGGCCGAGGTGTTCATGGCGACTCCGTCTGGATCTTCAAGGACAAGCGCTCGAGCAGCGCCGCGCCGGGCGCGGCTGCGCCCGGCGGCGGACTACTTCGGATAGCCGGCGCGCTTCATCTCGCGGGCGGTGCTCTGCTGCGCGGCGGCGAGCGCCTGGTCGCTGCTCATCTGCCCGGTGAGGGCGGCGGAGAACAGCTTGCCGACCTGGGTGCCGATGGCCTGGAACTCGGGGATGGTGACCAACTGGATGCCGACATAGGGCACCGGCTTCAGCGTCGGATGGTTGGGATCGACGCGCTTCAGCGATTCCAGGGTGACCCGCGCGAACGGCGCGGCGGCCAGGTAGGCCTCGCTGTAGGTCGAGGCGCGGGTGCCGGGCGGCACGTTGGCTACGCCTTCCCTGTCCGCCACCAGTTTGCCGTACGCCTGCGAGGTGGCCCAGGTGGCGAAGGCCTTCGCCGCGTCCTTGGCGCGCGAGCTGGCGGGAATCGCCAGGGCCCAGGAATACAGCCAGGAGGCGCCCTTGTCGGTGACTTCCCGGGGGGCGAAGGCGAAGCCGGTGGCGTCGGCGACCTTGCTCTGGCTCTTGTCGGTGACGAACGAACCGGCGACGCTGGCGTCCACCCAGATCGCGCACTTGCCGCTGTTGAACAGCGCCAGGTTCTCGTTGAATCCGTTGCTGGAGGCGCCGGGCGGGCCGTACCGCTTGAGGGTGGAGACATAGAAGTCGAGAGCCTTCTTCCATTCGCCGCCGCTGAATTCGGGCTGCCATCGCTCGTCGAACCAGCGTGCGCCGAAGGCGTTGGCCAGGGTGCCGATCAACGCCATGTTCTCGCCCCAGCCGGCCTTGCCGCGCAGGCAGATACCGTACTGGCCCTGGTCCGGGCGGTTGAGCCTGGCGGCGAACTCGCCGAGCTGGGTCCAGGTCGGTTGCTCGGGCATCCGCAGCCCGGCCTGCTGGAACAGGTCCTTGCGGTAGTAGGTGATCGAGGCTTCGGCGTAGAACGGCAGGGCGTACAGCGTGCCCTTGACGGAGAGACCGTCGCGCACCGAGGGCAACAGGTCGTCCAGGGCGTAGTCGGCGGGCAGCCCGCTCATCGGCTCCAGCCAGCCCTTGGCGCCCCACAGCGCGGCTTCGTACATGCCGATGGTGAGCAGGTCGAACTGTCCGCCCTGGGTGGCGATGTCGGTGGTCAGGCGCTGGCGCAGGACGTTCTCTTCGAGCACCACCCATTTCAGCGCGATGTCCGGGTGGCTTTCCTCGAACACCTTGGACAGGCGTTGCATGCGGATCATGTCGTTGTTGTTGACCGTGGCGATGGTCAGGGTCTCGGCGCCCTGGGCCAGCAGGGGCAGGGCGAGGCAGGCGGCGGCCAGGCAGGCCTTGATCGAGTCGTTCATCGGTGAACTCCTCTTCCGGGCCGGCGGGCGGCGCGGAAGACATTATTGTTTTTGTGTCGCTCGCTGCCGATTACACAGGCGCGTCACGCAACCGACAAAGCCTCGACTGCACTTCGACCGATACTTTTTTGCACCACCGGGGTGGGGCGCTGGAGGCTCAGAGCAGGTTCTGCTCGGTCAGCCGCTGGGTCACCAGGCGCCGGTAGCCGGTGGGCGTCATGCCCTTGAGCTGCTGGAAGCGCCGGTTGAAATTGGACAGGTTGCTGAAGCCCGACTCGAAGCACACCTCGGTCACCGGCAGCTCGCTGCGGGCCAGCAGCTCGCAGGACTTGCTGATGCGCAGGCGGTTGACGAACTCGACGAAGCCGCGCCCGGCGGCCTGCTTGAAGAAGCGCGAGAAGTAGGTGGGGGTCATGCCCAGGTGGGCGGCGACCTGCTCCTGGGTGAGGTCCTGGGCGTAGTGCTGGAAGATGTAGTCCACCGCCCGGTTGATCCGTTCGACGTTGTGCTCGTCGGCCAGTTGCGAGGAAGTGACGGTAGAGAGCAACTGGTAGTCCTCGCATTCGGCGAGCTGTTCCATGAGGATAAAAAAGTATCCCAGGCGGGTCATGCCGCCGCTGTCGGCGATGCGTTGCAACAGTCGCCGGCTTTCGCCGATCAGCGCCGGGTCGCGGAACTCGATGCCGTAGCGCGCCCGCGCCAGCAGCGGGGCCAGGCGGTTCAGCTCGGAGAATACGCCGCTGCCGTCCTCCAGCACCTCGTCGGTGAAGTTCACCAGCATGTCGCGCCGGGCCACCACCTCGCCGGGCTCCACCTGGCTGATCCAGTTGTGCGGCAGGTTGGGACCGGTGAGGAACAGGGTGTCGGGGGCGAAGTTGCCGATGTAGTCGCCGATGAATACCTTGCCGGAGCTGGCGACGATCAGGTGCAGCTCGTATTCCTTGTGGAAGTGCCAGCGCACCAGCGGGCTGGGGAAGCCGTGCTGGCGGTAGATCAGCGAATGGCCTTCGTGGTCGTCCATCAGCTCGTAGGACGGATCGGTGACTTTGCTGGCTCTGGGCATGGGCGCGGGCCGACCGGGGGAACGAAGGCACATCCTAGCCCGAAGCGGCGGGGCTGTGCAGGGGACCACCCGCGAGCCTCGCTCCCCTGCGTGGCGCCGGGTGGCCGCAGGGGCGGGTAGCGGGCCGTGGCTCTATCCGCCGCCATCCGCTTCAACGCCGCGCCGTGACCTGCGGCGTGGCGCCGGGAACCGCCAGGTTCACCGCCTTCTCCTCGCGCGGCGTACCTTCGGGCACCCAGTCGTAGGCCACCGGCAGCGCGCGGTAGACCCAGTTGCTCCGGGCGTCGCCGCGCGGCGCCTTGCCGAAGTAGGGGCTGACGTACTCCCAGACGATCTCGCCGCCGGGCGTTACCTGGAAGAAGCGTCCGTTCTGCCCTTCGTCGATCAGCGTATTGCCGTTGGGCAGGCGCCGCGCGCTGCTGATGAAGGCGCTGTAGAAGGCCCAGCCGGGCTGCTGCGAGTCCTCGGCAGTGTATTGCCAGACGATCTGCTTCTTCAGCGGGTCGATTTCCAGTACCCGCGAGCCGGAGACCAGCCCGCGCTGTACCGAGGGGTAACCGGCGTCACCCTGGTTGTCGAACACCAGCAGGTTGCCGGCGCCCGGCAGGCCCTCGGGAATGAGGTGGGCGTCGTGCTGGCCACTGATCTGGTCCACCGGGCGCGGCAGCTTACGGGCGCTCTTCGGGTCGATCGGCGGAAGGTTCGGGCCGAGGCGCCAGACCACCTTGCCGCTGGCCTTGTCGACGATCGCTATGAAGTTGGCGTTGCGTGAGTCGAGCAGCAGGTTGTCCGGGGCGAAGCGCCGGTCGCCGGCAGCGTGCCAGCGGTTCTCGCCGAGCGGGGCGAGGTTGTTGATGTGCAGGTAGTCGGGGTTCTCGCTGGCCCGTACCCGCTTCAACTGGTCGGCGGTGAATCCGAATTCGTCGAGATGCTCCGAAGCGGTCCAGCTCCAGGCCAGCTTGCCCTGCGGCGTGACCTCGTAGATCACGTCATCGATTACCCGGGGCACGGCGAAGCCCTTCACCGCGTGGACCTTGTTCGCCAGCAGCAGGGTGTTGCCGTTGGCCAGCCGGCGCTGGTCGTGGTGCTGATGGGCGGCGCCGCCCGGCGCCTGGTCACCCCAGCGCCAGACCTCCTTGCCATCCCAGTCCAGCTCGCCGAGGGCCTGGTTGGCCAGGCCGTTGCCGGGCGAGGCCAGCTTGTCCGGAGCGGCCAGGTCGGCCAGTTGCAGCAGCACATGGCCGCGCTTGCCGCCGTTCAGGGCCGGGTCGATCACGGCGGCGGGGAAGCCGGGGTAGTCCCAGCGCTTCACCTCGTTGCCGTTCATGTCGATCAGGTGGGTCTTGCGGTCTGCGCCGCTGAAGATCACGTACTGGTTGAAGGCCTTCTGCGGGTCGTAGCGGGTCACTCCGGTGGGGTAGACGCTGGGCGCGGCATGGGCGCCGGCGGCGAGCAGCGCGGCGCTGAGCAGGAGCATCGGGAATCTGGGCATGGCGGGTTCCTCGGCGATCGGTTCAGAAGTCGTAGCGGGCGGTCACGCCCAGGGTGCGCGGCGTGCCGAGCACGCCGGCGTAGCCGCCGTTGGCGGAATTCCAGAGGCTGGTGAAGTAGGTCTTGTCGAAAGCGTTCTTCAGCCACAGGGACAGGTCCCACTGGCCGTCCCCGTAGTCGCCGCGCAGGCCGGCGGAGGCGTTGACCAGGGCGTAGCTGGGGATCTGTCCGTATGCGGAGTCGTCGATGGTGCCCACCGCCCTGGAGCGGAACGCGTAGCTGGCGGTGAGGTAGGGCTCCAGGCCATCGTCGAGCTTCCAGCGATACTCGCCATTGAAGTTGGCGATGTACTTCGAGGCACCGACCACCTGGTGCCCGCTGAGGTCGCAGGACGCCGGGGCGCCGGCCTGGAAGGCCACCTCGGGGGCGCACGGGGCGTTCTTGTAGGACAGGTAGCGAACGTCGTTGTAGGACGCATTGAAATTCAGGGTCAGGCCGCGGATCGGCAGGGCCGTCGCTTCGAACTCCAGGCCGCGCGAGCGCACATCGCCGGCATTGGTCAGGTACTGGGTGCGGTTGGCCTCGTCGTAGGCATTGGCCTGGTAGCCGTGGACCACGGTCCAGAACAGGTTGCCGTTGAGGATCAGGCGGTTGTCGAGGAGGGTGGTCTTCAACCCCAGCTCGGCATCGTTGGCGCGCTCGGTGCCAATCAGCAGCGAGTCGGCACCGGCGCTGGGAGCGCTGGCCACGGTCAGGTTGACGCCGCCGGATTTCTCGCCGTGGGACAGCGAGGCGTAGCCCAGAACCTGGTCGCTGAAGCGGTAGCTGAGGCTGAGCAGAGCGGACGGACTGACGCTGTGCAGGCCGATGTCGCCGCTGTCGTAGGCGCCGACCCTGCCGTTGCGCGCGGCCGCCGCCGCGCCGCTCACCGCGGCGCCGCCGAGCGGGGCGTAGCGTTCGACCCAGGCGGACTTTTCCTCGTAGGTGCCGCGCACGCCGGCGGTGAGGTCCAGGCGCTCGGTTAGGTGCCAGGTGCCCTGGGCGAACAGCGCGTAGCTGTCGGTGTCGATGTGCCCGCGACCGCGGGTGCTGACGTCGCTCAGGGCGCCGGCGGGGGTTCCGTTCCAGATGTCTGCCCTGGGCCCGTAGTCGGTGAAGGACTTGTTGTCGAGGTCCTGGCCGAAGTAGTAGGCGCCGAGCACGTAGTCGAAGAAGCCGCCGCTGGGCGAAGCCAGGCGGATTTCCTGCGACCACTGCTTGTCGCGCACCGAGACTCCGGCGTTATAGGCCGCCGGTACGTCCAGGCCGTCGTCGTTGCGCGGCGTGAAATCCCACCAGCGGTAGGCGCTGATGGAAGTGAGGGTGAAGTCGTTGGCCAGCTTCCAGTTGGCTTCCACCGAGGTTCCGCCCTGGAACACCGTGACCTGCTGGTCCGAGTCGAAGTTGACCTTGCGCCGATGGCCATCCACCAGCGTCGCGCCGGCCGCGGCGGCGCGCTGTTCGTAGCGGTTCACGCCGTTCACCGTGGGGCCGCTGCTGAACAGGGTAAGGACACCATTGTCGGAGTCTTCCTCGTTGTAGTCGCCGATCCAGCGCAGGCTGAAGTCGTCGTTCGGCTTGAACAGCAACTGCCCGCGGAAACCCTGGCGTGCGCCGCCGTTGAGGGTGTTGCCGTCGTGGAGGTTCTTCACGTAGCCGTCGTCGCGGGTGCGGTAGGCCGACAGGCGCCCGGCGAGGGTCTCGCCGAGCGGTCCGGAAATCGTGCCCCTGGCCTGGAAGTAGCCGTCCTCGCCGCCGGATATCTCAACGCTGCGCTCCGGAGTGAAGCTCGGCGCACGGGTGCCGATGTTGATCACCCCGGCCGTGGTGTTCTTGCCGAACAGGGTGCCCTGCGGGCCGCGCAAGACCTCCAGCTGCTCGATGTCGAGAAGGTCGAACGAGGCCATGCCGGGGCGGCCGAGGTAGACGTTGTCGAGGTACAGCCCGACGCTGCCTTCCAGGCCGTCGCTGGCCGGGTTGTTGCCGAGGCCGCGGATCGACACGCTGGACTGGCGCGCGTGGACGTAGGCGACGTTGGTGCTCGGCACCAGTTGCTGCAGGTCCTGCACCCGGTAGATGCGCTGGCTCTCCAGGGTTTCGCCGCCGAGCACGCTCATCGCGGTGGGCACATCCTGGGAGTTTTCCACCCGTCGCCGCGAGGTCACCGTGACGGTCTGCAGGGTGGTGGCCGGCTGCGCCTGGCGCGCCTCTTCGGTGCCCGCGGGGGTGTCGTCGGCGCCGGCCAGTTGCGCCCCTCCGGCGCAGGCCAGGCAGATCGACAGGGGCAGCAGGCGACGGCGGAACGGTGCGCTGCGGGACGACGGGATGGAGCGGTACGCGGGTCGGCGATTCATGTGTGGGTCCTGGATGAAGGGGTGACTGCTAATTCCGTATGGTTATTTATTTATGTTTTATATTGCTTTTACGGAATAAGAGATTGCCTTTATAAAAAGCCCACGCCGTCCCCGGCAATTGCATTCGCCCGATATTTTCCATGTAGAAAATGCATATCGATCTCCGCCAGCTCCGCCA
Source organism: Pseudomonas aeruginosa (assembly GCF_001457615.1). Taxonomy (GTDB): domain Bacteria; phylum Pseudomonadota; class Gammaproteobacteria; order Pseudomonadales; family Pseudomonadaceae; genus Pseudomonas; species Pseudomonas aeruginosa. The sequence continues at coordinate 2,912,235 of NZ_LN831024.1, forward strand.
CTTCATCGCCCTTCACGAGCACCGCAGCTTCGTCGCCGCGGCGCTGGCGGTTAACCTTTCGCAATCGGCCTTCAGCCGCAGCATCCAGGCGCTCGAACACAGCGCTGGCTGCCGCCTGGTGGACCGCGCGGCCAAGGACCTGCGTCCGACCAAGCAGGGCCTGATCGTCCTCGAACATGCGCGCCGGCTGGTCAGCGGCGCGCACAACCTGGCCAACGAGATCGCCCTGTTCAACGGCCTGGAGGCCGGCGAACTGCGCTTCGGCGCCGGACCGGCTCCCGCCACCTGGCTGGTGCCGCGTGCGGTGGGGCGCTTCAACGTGCGTTATCCGAAGGCGCGGGTGAGTTTCCAGGTCGAACACTGGCAGGCGCTGAACCGCCGCCTGCAGGCCGAGGAGTTCGAGTTCTTCGTCGCCGACACCCGGCATTTCGAGGCCGACCCGCAATACCGGACCTCGCGCCTGCGTCCCCGGCGCTGGCATTTCTGCTGCCGCGAGGGGCATCCGCTGGCCGCTCGCGAGAGCGTTTCCGCCGAGGAGCTGTTGAGCTTCCCGCTGGCGACCAACATCAGCCCGCCGAACATCCGCAAGGTGCTGGTGGACCTCAGCGGGCGTCCCGACTTCCGCCCGGCCATCGAGTGCGAGAACGGCCATAGCCTGCTCGGCGTGGTTCTCGCCTCGGATGCCATCGGCATCAGCAGCGGCCTCGGCGACCTGGCGCCGCCGGGACAGGGAGGCCTGCGTCCGCTGCGGGTGCGCGAGCTGCCCGACGACCTCGACGAACTGCATACCCGCTACGGCATCGTCAGCCGCGCCGGCTACAGCCTGTCGCCGCTGGCGGAGGCGATGATCGACGAGCTGAAGCGGGTCGACGACGCCACCTGAATTGCGTCGCACGCATGCCAACTATGTTCCGAATGCGCTTGCCGCCGGACGCGGCGGACCGCGAAATGAAGCGTCGTTTCCTTTTCGCGAGCCGTCATGAGCCAGCCCAAGCCGATCCGCAACGTCCTCTACATCATGTGCGACCAACTGCGTCGCGATTACCTGTCCTGCTACGGCCATCCCTATCTGCACACGCCGAACATCGACCGCCTGGCCGCGGAGGGCGTGCGCTTCGCCCGTGCCTATACCCAGGGCACCATCTGCGGGCCGTCGCGGATGTCCTCGTACACCGGGCGCTACGTCAGCAGCCACCAGGTGGCCTGGAACGCGGTGCCGCTGCCGCTGGAGGAGCTGACCCTGGGCGACTACCTGCGCGCCGCGGGAGTCCGCACCGCGCTGGTCGGCAAGACCCACGCCACGGCCAACCTGGAAGGCATGCGGCGGCTCGGCATCGATCCGGCCAGCGCGCGCGGCGCGGCCCTCGCCGAAGCCGGCTTCGAGCCCTACGACCGCAATGACGGGGTCTACCCGGATGACCCGGCCTTCGCCGACAAGCGCGAAAGCGCGCCCTACACCCACTACCTGCGGCGCCTCGGCTTCACCGGCGACAACCCCTGGCACGACTGGGCCAACGCCGCCGCCGGCGCCGACGGGGAAATCCTCAGCGGCTGGCGGATGCGCCATGCCGGATTGCCGACACGCTTGCCGGAGGCGCACAGCGAGACCGCCTATACCACCCGTCGCGCCATGGATTTCATCGACGAGCAGGGCGAGCGTCCCTGGTGCCTGCACCTGTCCTACATCAAGCCGCACTGGCCCTACATCGCGCCGGCGCCGTACCACGCGCTGTACCGCGCCGACCAGGTGCTCCCGGCGCTACGCGCGGCGCCCGGCGAAGAAAGCGACCACCCGGTGTACCGCGCCTTCCGCGAACATCGCGAGAGCCTCAATTTCTCCCGCGAAGACGTGCGCCGGCAGGTGATACCTACCTACATGGGGCTGATCCGCCAGGTCGACGACCAGCTCGGCCGGCTCTTCCAGCACATGCGCGCCAGCGGGCGCTGGGACGATACCCTGATCGTCTTCACCAGTGACCATGGCGATTTCCTCGGCGACCACGGCCTGGGCGAGAAGGAGTTCCTCCTCGAGTCGGCGGTGGGCGTGCCGTTGCTGATCCGCGATCCGCGCCCCGAGGCGGACGCCACCCGCGGCCGGGTGGAGGAGGCGCTGGTGCAGTCCATCGACGTACTGCCGAGCATCCTCGAAGCCTTCGCCGTCGAGCCCGCCAGCCATCGCATCGAGGGCCGTTCGCTGCTGCCCTTCGTCCATGGCGCGCCGCCGGCGGACTGGCGCCGCTACGCCATCGCCGAGTACGACTACGCCTTCCAGGCGCCGGCGCGGGAGCGCCTGGGCCGACCCATCGATGCTTGCCGCATGTACATGGTGCGCAGCGAGCGCTGGAAGTACATCGCCTACGACGGCTTCCGCGCCCAACTGTTCGACCTTGCCAGCGACGCCGGCGAATTGCGCGACCTCGGCGCCGACCCGGCGCATGCGGCGGTGCGCGAGGCCCATGCCGGGATGCTGTTCGACTGGCTGCGCGGGCTGAAGCGGCGGACTACCATCAGCAACGCGGAGATCGACCTGCGCGGCCAGGCGTTCCGCTACGGCGAGCCGGAAGGCGGGCGCCTGGTACCGATCGGTCTCTGGTGATCAGCGGCTGGCCTTGCGATAGGCCCCCGGCTGCTGCCCGGTGGCCTTGTGGAAGGCACGGGTGAAGGCGGCGGTGGACTGGTAGCCGACCGCCGCCGCGACCTCGGCGACGCTGGCGTCGGCGCGCAGCAGGGCGCAGGCGCGGTGCATGCGCAGGGCCAGCAGGACCTGCCCCGGCGACTGACCGCTGAGTTCGTTGAAGCGCTTGAAGAAGGCCGAGCGCGAGAGTCCGGTGCGTTCGGCCATCTGTTCCAGGCTCCAGGGCTGTTCGGGTGCCTCGATCAGCGCTTCCAGCAGGCCGGCGAACTGCGGCTGGCGTGCCAGTGCCACCAGGCCGCCGAGGGTCGGGTTGTCGAGCACCTGCTGGCGCAACACGTAGAGGAACAGCAGGTGGCTGAGGCGCTCCAGCAGAACCGGCGACGGCGCCGGCTGGCGGCGGCACTCGTCGACGATCAGGGCGAACAGGCGTCGCGCCGCGTCCAGCGCCGGATCGCCGGCGCGCAGGATCAGCCAGTCGGGCAGGGCGTCGACGATCAGCCCGGACAATCCCGAATGGAAGTGGAAGAACCCGCAGACCAGGCCGGCACCGTCCGCCGCGTTCCACTCCAGCGCCTGCATTTCGCCACGCGGCTGGCAGCGCGCGGCCTCGGCGGTGGCCTCGCTGGACAGGCGGAACTCGACGTCGCGCAGGAAGAACAGCGCGTCGCCGCTGTCCAGTCGCCAGCCCCGGGCGCTTCCGGCGACGTGCGCCCAGCAGTGTCCCTGCACCACCAGGTGGAAGCTGGCACGCGCCAGACCGTGGGTGGAGGCATGCCAGCCGCCGCAGTAGCGACCGACATGGAACAGGCTGGTGTCGACTTCGAGGCTGTCTAATAACCAATCGACAAGGGGGTTGGACGAATTCATCTAAGGGAAAGACTCAAGAGCAAGTGATAGCGACTTTAGAATATTGAATGGATTTCTTATTACCAAGAGACTTCTTCGACACCTCAACCACCGGAGTCGAAAGCATGTCACGCGTTCCCGTGCTCACCCTGGAAAACGCCCCCGAGGCGGCGCGTCCATTCCTCCAGACCGCGCTGAACAACTCGGGTTATATCCCGAATCTGCTCGGCGTGCTGGCCAATGCGCCGGCCGCCCTGGAAACCTACCTCACCGTGTCCGGGCTGAACGCCAAGGCCAGCCTCGGCCTGCCCGAGCGGGAAGTGGTGCAACTGGTGGCGGCCACCACCCATGGCTGCGACTTCTGCGTTGCCGGGCACACCGCGGTGGCGCGCAACAAGGCGCGCCTGCCGGAGCCGGTGATCGAGGCCCTGCGCGCCCGCGGCGAACTGCCCGATGCCCGCTACGAAGCCCTGGCCGACTTCACCCGCGCGGTGATCGCCAGCCGCGGTGCGGTCACCGACGAGCAGTTCGAAGCCTTCCGCGCCGCCGGTTTCGACCAGGCCCAGGCCCTGGAAGTGATCCTCGGGGTGAGCCTGGCGACGCTCTGCAACTTCGCCAACGTGTTCGCCCGCACGCCGCTCAATGCCGAGCTGGAGCAATATCGCTGGACCAACCCGCAGGCCTGAGCCTGCGCTTGCCGGGCGGCATGCCGCGCCGGCGCAAGGAGTGACGACCATGCTTGACCCGACCCTGAGCGACTGGCTCGACCGCCAGGCCGACGCCCTCGACCGCGGCGACGCCGATCCCGCCGCGCTGCTGCCGCGCCTGGCCGCCGCCGGCGTGCTCGGCGTGGCGGTGGAGGAACGCCTCGGCGGCGCCGGCGGCACGCTCGCCGACGCGGTGGAGCGGGTGGCCGCAGTGGCGGCGCGCTCGCTGACCGCGGCGTTCGTCTTCTGGGGCCAGCGCGCCTTCATCGAGTACCTGTTGCAGAGTCCCAACCAGGAACTGCGCCAACGCCTGCTCGGCGACCTGCTGGCCGGCCGCCTGGCCGGCGCCACCGGGTTGTCCAACGCGATGAAGTTCCTTTCCGGGATCGAGGCGCTGCAGGTGGTGGCGCACGCGGAGGAGGCCGGCTGGCGCCTGGACGGTCGCCTGCCGTGGGTGACCAACCTGCGCAGCGGCGATTTCGTGGTGGCGGCGGCGATCGAACACGGGGAGGGCGGCAAGCCCTTCGTCCTGGCGATTCCCGAAGGCCTCGCCGGCTTGCAGCGCTCGGCGGACCTGCGCCTGCTCGGCCTGCAATGCAGCAACACCGCCGCCCTCGATCTGCGCGCGGTGGCGGTCGGGCGCGACTGGCTGTTGCACGACGACGCCCGGCAGTTCCTGCCACGGGTGCGCCCGGCCTTCCTCGGCCTGCAATGCGGCATGGCCATCGGCCTGGCGCGCCGCGCACTGGACGAAGTGCAGCGGCACCTGGGCGGCAGCCGTTCGCTCCTGGATGGCGAGCTGGCGGCACAGCGCGAAACCCTCGACGGACACGTGGCGGCGCTGCACGCCGGACTGGCCAGCGGCGAGTTCGCCAGCCAGCCGGCACGCCTGTTCCGCATCCGCATCGGGCTCGCCGAAGCCGCCGCCAATGCCGTGCAACTGGAGTTGCAGGCCAGCGGCGGCAAGGCCTACCTGAGCGAGCACGGCGCCGGTTTCGCCCGCCGCTGGCGCGAGTCGGCGTTCGTCCCGATCGTTACGCCGAGCCTGGTGCAACTGCGCGCCGAACTGCAACGCCAGGCCGAGGCCAAGGCATGAGCGAGGCGCTCCTCGACGCTCGCGGGATCGCCCTCGGCTATCCGCGCGGTGCCGGCTGGCAGGCGGTGCTCGGCGATTTCGAATTGCGCCTGGGCGCCGGCGAGGTGGTCTCGATCCTCGGTCCCAGCGGCGTCGGCAAGTCCAGCCTGCTGCGCGTGCTGGCCGGCCTGCAGGAGCCGGCCGCCGGCAGCGTGCGGGTACTCGGCGAGCCCCTGCGCGGACCGCATCCGGGCGTCGCGGTGGCGTTCCAGGACCCCAGCCTGCTGCCCTGGCTGAACCTGGAGAAGAACGTCGCCTTCGGCCTCGATTTCGCCCGCCAGCCGCACCTCGACGCGGCCACCCGCCAGGCCCGCGTCGACCAGGCGATCGCCGCGGTCGGCCTGGAGCACGCCCGTGCCCGCTACCCGGCGCAACTCTCCGGCGGCATGGCCCAGCGCACCGCGCTGGCCCGCTGCCTGGCGCGGCAGCCGAAGGTGCTGCTGCTCGACGAACCTTTCGGCGCGCTGGACGAAGTGACCCGCGCCGACATGCAGCAGCTGCTGCTGCGGGCGATCCACGAGCGCGGCACCGCCGTGGTCCTGATCACCCACGATATCGACGAGGCCCTGCTGCTCTCCGAACGCATCCTGCTACTGGGTGACAGCCCGGCGCGGACCCTCGGCGAGTGGCGCATCGACCTGCCGCAGCCACGCGCGGAGCTGGTCGAGGAACTGGGCGCGTTGCGCATCGAGATCCTGAAAACCCTACGGCGGGCGAGCCGCACCCATGCCCATCCCATCGCTCAGCCGGAGGCCTCCCATGTGCCTGGACGACCCGACCCATTCCCGACGTGACATCCTCAAGCTCGCCGCGCTGCTCAGCGCTGCCGGCGCGTTGCCGCTGCTGAGCAGCCTGCAGGCGCGTGCCGCCGCCGAACCCGACGCGCCGGTGCGCATCGGCTACCTGCCGATCACCGACGCCACGCCCTTGCTGGTGGCCCATGCCAACGGCCTGTTCGAGGCCGAGGGCATCCAGGCCGAACGGCCGGTGCTGTTGCGTAGCTGGGCGCAGGTGATCGAGGCGTTCATCTCCGGCCAGGTCAACGTCATCCACCTGCTGTCGCCGATGACCGTCTGGGCCCGCTACGGCAGCAAGGTGCCGGCCAAGGTGGTGGCCTGGAACCACGTCGGCGGCTCGGGGCTCACGGTGGCTCCGGAGATCGCCGACGTGCGCCAGCTCGGCGGCAAGAGCGTGGCGATCCCGTTCTGGTACTCGATCCACAACGTGGTGTTGCAGCAATTGCTGCGCGACAACGGCCTGCGCGCGGTGAGCCGTGCGGTGGGCGCGGCGCTGGCCGCCGACGAGGTCAACCTGGTGGTGCTGCCGCCTTCGGACATGCCACCGGCGCTGGCCAGCAAGCGCATCCACGGCTACATCGTCGCCGAGCCGTTCAACGCCCTGGCGGAGAACCTCAAGGTCGGCCGGGTACAGCGCTTCACCGGCGATGTCTGGCGCAACCACGCCTGCTGCGTGGTGTTCATGCACGAACACGACCTGGAGCGGCGGCCGCAGTGGTCGCAAAAGGTGGTCAACGCCATCGTCAAGGCCCAGCTATGGACTCGCGAGCACCGCGCCGAGGCCGCACAGTTGCTGTCCAAGGCCGGAGCCAACCGCTATACGCCGCACGCACCGGAGGTCCTCGGCCGGGTGCTGGCGCCGGGCGCCGAGGAGCAGCAGGCCTATCTCGCCAGCGGCGCGATCCGCCACGCCGACTGGCAGGAGCGGCGCATCGACTTCCAGCCCTATCCCTATCCGAGCTATACCGAGGAACTGGTGCGGCGGCTGAAGGACACCCTGATCGAAGGCAATAATGCCTTCCTCGCCAGCCTCGATCCGCGCCAGGTGGCCAGTGACCTGGTGGACGACCGCTTCGTCCGCCAGGCCCTGGCAGAGGTCGGCGGGTTGCAGGCGTTCGGCCTCGCCGAGGGCTTCCAGCGCAGCGAGGAGATCAGCCCGTGAGGCAGACGCTGCGCCAGGGCGCGCTAGGCGTCGCCGGGCTGTTGACGCTGTTCGCCCTGTGGTGGCTCGGCGTGGCCCTGTTCGGCGCCGCCGACGGCCTTTCGGCACGCTTCTCGCCGCAGGCGACGTTGCTCAGCCTGGGTGAACTGCTGGAACGCCGCGAACTCTACGAGCACGTGCTGGTGAGCCTGAAACGGGTCCTGCTGGGCTTGTTCCTGGCGCTGCTGGTGGGAGTGCCGCTGGGGCTGCTGGTGGGCGCCTCGCGCAACCTGGAAGCGGCGACCACTCCGGCGTTCCAGTTCCTGCGGATGATCTCGCCGCTGTCGTGGATGCCCATCGCGGTGATGCTGATGGGCGTGGGCGACCAGCCGATCTATTTCCTGCTGGCCTTCGCCGCGCTCTGGCCGATCCTGCTGAATACCGCCGCCGGCGTGCGCCAGCTCGACCCGCGCTGGCTGCAACTGAGCCGCAGCCTCGCCGCCACGCCCTGGGAAACCCTGCGCCGGGTGATCCTGCCGGGCATCCTCGGCCATGTGCTGACCGGCGTGCGCCTGGCCATCGGCATCCTCTGGATCGTCCTGGTGCCCTGCGAGATGCTTGGCGTCAGCGCCGGGCTCGGCTACTACATCCTCGACACCCGCGACCGCCTGGCGTACTCCGAGCTGATGGCGATGGTGCTGCTGATCGGCCTGCTCGGCTACCTGCTCGACGCGGCGGCGCGCGGACTCTACCGGCGCTGGGCGCACGGGGCGCTCGGGTAGGGCGAGGTACCGGTGCGCTGGCGGATAGCGCCGGGGCGCTATTCGCCCTACGGGGTTCGGGGCTCGGGTGGGGCGGGCGAATGTGTTGATCCACCAACACTTGCCCAGCAGTTGCGCCCGCACAGCGACAGGGGCTTGCCACCCAGGCCTTGTCCGGCGCGGCCCCGCGGCCCGGCACGGGCTGTGCACGGGGTGCCGGATGCACAGGCAAGCCAAGGAGTCCCCATGCCGCGCGAAATCCGTCTCAACGCCTTCGAAATGAACTGTGTCGGCCACCAGTCGCCCGGCCTCTGGGCGCATCCGCGCGACCGCTCCTCGCAGTACAAGGACCTGGAGTACTGGACCGACCTGGCGCGGTTGCTCGAACGCGGCCGTTTCGACGGACTGTTCATCGCCGACGTGCTGGGCATCTACGATGTGCTCGACGGCAATGGCGACGCGGCGATCCGCCAGGCCGCCCAGGTACCGGTGAACGACCCGCTGGCGCTGATCACGCCGATGGCCGCGGTGACTCGCCACCTGGGCTTCGGCCTGACCGCCTCGCTGTCCTTCGAGCATCCCTATCCCTTCGCCCGCCGACTCTCGACCCTGGACCACCTGACCAAGGGCCGGATCGGCTGGAACGTAGTGACCTCCTACCTGGAAAGCGGCGCGCGCAACCTCGGCCAGCAGGCCCAGCTCGACCACGACCGCCGCTACGACTATGCCGACGAATACCTCCAGGTGCTCTACAAGCTCTTCGAAGGCAGTTGGGAGGACGGCGCGGTGCTCCGCGACCGTCGCCGAAGGATCTTCAGCGACCCGGGCAAGATTCACGAGATCCGCCATGTCGGCGAGCACTTCCAGGTACCCGGCATCCATCTCTGCGAACCGTCGCCGCAGCGCACGCCGGTGCTCTACCAGGCCGGCGCGTCGAGTCGTGGCAAGCGCTTCGCCGCCGAGCACGCCGAGTGCGTGTTCGTCGCCGCGCCATCGAAGACCGTGCTCAAGCAGGCGGTCGCCGACATCCGCCAGCGCGTCGCCGAGGCCGGCCGCGATCCGCGCAAGGTACTGGTGTTCAACCTGCAGACGGTGGTGCTGGGCGAAACCGACGCCAAGGCCAGGGCCAAGTTCGACGAATACCGCGCCTTCGTCAGCTACGAAGGGGCCCTGGCGCTGATCTCCGGCTGGACCGGGATCGACTTCGGCCAGTATCGGCCGGATCAGGTGCTGCGGCACATCCACACCAATGCGATCCAATCGGCGGTGGAAGCGTTTTCCAGCGCCGATCCGACGCGCACCTGGACGGTCCGCGAGCTGGCCGACTGGGTCGGTATCGGCGGCTTCGGCCCGCTGTTCGTCGGCAGCCCGGCGACCGTCGCCGACCTGTTGCAGGAGTGGGTGGAGGACACCGACGTGGATGGCTTCAACCTGGCCTATGCGCTGGCCCACGAAACCTTCAGCGACGTGGTCGAATTGCTGGTGCCGGAGTTGCAGAAGCGCGGGGTGTACAAGACCGAATATGCGCCGGGGACTCTGCGCGAGAAGTTGTTCGGCGACGGCCCGCGGCTGCCGGATTCCCATCCGGCGGCCGGCTATCGCGACCTGCGGGCGCTCTGGGAGAAGGAGGCCGGGCGCAACGCGCTGCCGGCCTGACCTGGGCGGACGGCGGGATGACGCCGGTGGCGATATCCGCCCCAGGGCCCGGGACGGCTCCTAGAGCCAGGCGTGCCGCGGTGGCTTCACCCCATTCAACTGGTAGTTGCCGATGGCATGGTATTTCCAGCGCACCGGGTCATGCAGGGTGTGGGTGCGGGCGTTGCGCCAGTGGCGGTCGAGATTGAGTTCCTCCAGGGTCGAGCGCGTGCCGGCCAGTTCGAACAGCCGGTTGGCGGCGAGCAGGGCGGCTTCGGTGGTGAGCACCTTGGCCTCGGCCACGGCGATCGAGGCGGCGGCCACGCTCTCCTCGTCGGGGGCGGCGAGCGCCGCTTCGATGGCGTCGCCCGCCAGGTCGAGCACGGCTTCCGCGGCGCGCACGCGGATGCGCAGGTCGCCGACCTGCTGGATGGTGTAGGGGTCTTCCCAGGCATGCTGCTGGTTGGCGTCTATCCATGGCCGCGCGTGGCGGCGCACCTGCTGCACGGTCTCGGCGAGGATGCCACGGGCGATGCCGGCGTCGATGGCGGCCTGGATGAACTGCGATACGGCGCCGGCGGCGGTGGGGCGGTCGAAGGCGCGGTGCACCGGGATGACGTGCTCGGCCGGCACCCGCACGTTGTCCAGGATGACGGTGCCGCTGGCGGTGGTGCGCTGGCCGAAGCCGGACCAGTCGTCGATCACCGTCAGCCCCGGCGCGTCGCGCGGGATGAACGCCAGGTGCGCGCGCTGCTCGGCGTCGAGGCCGACGGCCGGTACCCAGTGGGCGAGCAGGGCGCCGCTCGAATAGAACTTGCGGCCGTCGATGCGGAACCCGTCGCCATCCGCCAGGACTCGTGTCTGGAATTCGGCGACGGTACGGCTGTGGCGTTCGGAGAAGGCGTTGCCGAAGCGCACGCCGTCTAGCACCAGGCCGTAGAAGAAGCGTTTCTGCTCCTCGCTGCCGTCCAGGCGCAAATGGTCGAGCACCGCCAGGTGGTTCTGCGGCAACTGCGCCAGGGACGGGTCTACCGCGGCGATGGTCTTCAGTACTTCGGCCAGGGTCCGGTAGCCGACCTCGGCGCCGCCGTAGGCGCGCGGTACGCTGATGCCCCATAGGCCGCTCTGCGAGAAGGCTTCCAGTTCGGCCACCGGCAGCCGGCGCTGGCGGTCGCGCAGCGAGGCTTCCTCGGCGAACAGCCCGGCCAGTTCGCGGGCGACGCGGATCGCCTCGGCGTCGTCGGCGATGCGCCGGGCCGGGGTCCGTGGCAGCGGTTGCCGATAGGGATCGGCGGCGTTCTTTTCCAGTGCGCTCATGGCAACTCCTTGCGATGGGATGGGCGAGGTTCAGCGGGACGCCGTGGCCGGACCGCTGCCGATCTGCCAGACGTAGGGCGGCTCGCTGCCGTTGATCTCCCAGTCGCCGACGATCCGTTGCTTGTAGATCAGGGGATTGTGCGAGGCGGCGGTGCGCGCATTGCGCCAGTGGCGGTCGAGCTGCTTGCCGCGGCCGACGGCGGAAGCGCCGCTGGCGTCGAACAGCTCGCTGGTGGCCTGCAACACCAGTTCGGCGACGATCGCCTGGGCCTTGGCCGATTCGATCTCGGCGGCGATATTGGCCTCCTTCTCCGCCTGCGGGTCGCCTACGAAGCGCGCCAGGTAGGCGCGCTGGGCCGCTTCGGCGGCGCGCAGGGTGGCCGCCTCGGCGGCGTAGACGCGCGCGGCGATGCGCCCGACCACCTGCTGCACCTGGGGATCCTGGCTGACTCGCGGGGCATTGCCGTGGCTGTAGATACGGGTCCGCCCGCGCACCTCGGCGGCGACGTCGCGCAAGGCGGCGCGGCCGGTGCCGGCCAGCACCGCGAGCAGGACCAACTGGTAGAACGCGGTCTGGTACTTGAAGCGGCTGGCGAAGTCGATGAGGTTCTCTTCCTCCACCTCGGCGTCCTCGAACAGCGACGTGCCGCTGCCGGTGGTGCGCTGGCCGAAGCCGTCCCAGTCGTCGCTCTGGCGCACGCCGGGCTGGTCGGTGCGGATCGCCGCGATCACGTCGGCGCCGGTGTCGTCGCGCTGGGCATACAGATCGATCCAGTCGGAGAAGAGGCTGCCGGTGCTGTAGTACTTGCTGCCGTTCACCACCCAGCGACCGTCGTCCTTGCGCGAGACGCGGGTGAGCACTTCGCCCAGCCGTACCGAACCGACCTCGGTCCAGGCGCAGCCGACCAGGTCGCCCTCGACGAAGCGCCGCAGCCAACGGTCGCGGCCAGGGCCGGGCTCGGCATTGAGACGGTCCTCGACGAAGGCGAAGTGGCCGCGCAGGGCCTGGGTGATGTTGGAGTCGGCCTCGGCCAGTTCGATCAGCAACTGAACCAACTGCGGCAGCGAGGCGCCGGCGCCGCCGTGCTCGCGCGGCACGCGCACGGCGCCGAAGCCGGCCTGCTTGAGCCAGGCGATCGCCTCGTGGGGCAGTTCGCGTTGCCGTTCGCGCTCGACGGCGCCTTCGGCGATGCGCGCGAAGATCGGTCGGAAACGCTGGGCGAGCAGTTCGTAGTCGGCGCCTTCGGAGAGACTGGCGGCGGTGGCTTCGGGATGGACGCGGGCGTTCATGCGGACTCCTGGTAGGCAGCGGGGCCGTCCGGTCGACGGCTACCCTGGAGTCCGGGCCGTTGCACAGCCTGTGCCGACCCGCGCAGGCCACTGGTTGCGCGGGTTCGCGCGAGCAGGAGGTGTTGCCGGGGCGGCAGCCTGTTGCGCGGCTGCTGCCTGGCGGACAGTGGGGGAGGTGGCGGCAGGTCCCTCTCCCGGCGGGAGAGGGACAGGCGCTTCAGAAGATGTAGTCGGTGGTGAGGAAGTTCGACGCGCGGTTGCGGATGATCTCGCTGACCAGGGTCTTGTTCGCCTCGGTGTCGCGGGTCGCCACCAGGGTGCGGATGGAGAACACCCGCAGCGCGTCATGGACCGACAGGGTGCCTTCCGCCGAATTCTTCCGGCCGTTGAACGGGTAGCTGTCCGGGCCGCGCTGGCACTGGGCGTTGACGTTGATCCTGCCGACCTGGTTGGCGAAGGCGTCGACCAGCCGGCCGATCTGCGCCGGGTCGTTGCCGAACAGGCTCAACTGCTGGCCGTAGTCGGAGCGCAGGACGTAGTCGATCACCTCGTCCAGCTCGCGATAGGGCACCACCGGCACCAGCGGACCGAACTGCTCCTCGTGGTAGAGGCGCATGTCCGGGCTCACCGGACTCAGCAGAGCGGGGTAGAAGAAACTTTGCCGATGCTCGCCGCCGCCCGCATTGACCACTCGTGCGCCCTTGGCCAGGGCGTCGTTCAGCAGGCCTTCGAGATAGTCGACCTTGCCCGGCTCCGGCAGCGGCGTCAGCGCCACTCCCGGTTCCCACGGCATGCCCGGCTTGAGGCTGGCCAGGCGCGCGCTGAACTTGTCGAGGAACGGTCGCAGCACGCTTTCGTGGACGAACAGGATCTTCAGCGCGGTGCAGCGCTGGCCGTTGAAGGACAGCGCGCCGGTGACCGCCTCGTTCACCGCGTTGTCCAGGTCGACCTGCGGCAGGACGATGCCCGGGTTCTTCGCGTCCAGGCCGAGGGCGGCGCGCAGGCGGTGCGGGCGGGGGTGCAGCTTCTTCAGGTCGCTGGCGCCGGAATGGGTGCCGATGAAGGCGAACACGTCGACCTTGCCGCTGGCCATCAGCGCCGACACGGTTTCCCGGCCGCGCCCGTAGATGACGTTGATCACTCCTGGCGGGAAGCTGTCGCGGAAGGCTTCCAGCAACGGGCGGATCAGCAGCACGCCGAACTTGGCCGGCTTGAACACCACCGTATTGCCCATGATCAGCGCCGGGATCAGGGTGGTGAAGGTTTCGTTCAGCGGGTAGTTGTACGGCCCCATGCACAGCGCCACGCCCAGCGGAACCCGGCGGATCTGGCCGAGGGTGCCCTGTTCCAGTTCGAAACGGCTGGAGCGGCGGTCGAGTTCCTTCAGCGCTTCGATGGTATCGACGATGTAGTCGCAGGTGCGGTCGAACTCTTTCTCGGAGTCCTTGAGGTTCTTGCCGATTTCCCACATCAGCAGCTTGACCACCGCCTCGCGTTGCTCGCGCATCCGCGCCAGGAAGCGTTCGACGTGCTGGATGCGCTCGGCCACCCGCAGGTTCGGCCACAGGCCCTGGCCGTGGTCGTAGGCCCGCACCGCGGCGTCGAGCGCGGCGAGCGCGGCGTCGGCGTCGAGCAGCGGGGTGCTGCCGAGGATCACCTGGCGCTCGCCGTCGGCCTCGGCGAGGAATACCGGGCTGCGTACCGGCGCCAGCGGGCCGTCCCAATATCGCAGTTGGCCGTCGACCAGGTAGTCGCGCTGCTCGATGGGGGCGTCGGGGCGGTACTGCTCGGGAATGGCGTCGAGGCTGGGAAACAGCGAATCGAGGTGGAGCGGGGCGGTCATGGCGGGTCCTCGAATGACGTGGATGAAAGGCGTGGGACTGTTGTAGCGCGGTCCGGATCGAAGGTAAATCGTTTCAGCAGGAAAACCGTCGCGCCCTTGCCGGAAATCAGCCTTTGCTCCCGCTTCGTGGGGGCGGGAGCAAAGGCATGGCGCCGGCTGGCTTCAGGCGTCGGCGGTAGGCTCTTCGCGGGGCCGCGCCGGCGGTGGCTCAAGCAGTTCCTGCTGCTCGGCATAGCGCTGGCGGATATCGAAGTCGCGCGGCCAGCGCGAGGCTTCGTGGTCGGGGCGTTGCATTGGTTCGGTCATGGCTGAGCTCCGGTCGGGCTGGTGCTCAGAGCACCAGCGACAGCAACAGGATGAAGACCAGGCCGACCACGGAGAGGATGGTCTCCATCGCGGTCCAGGTCTTGAAGGTCTCGCTGACGCTCATGTTGAAGTACTGCTTGACCAGCCAGAACCCGGCGTCGTTGACATGGGAGAGGATCAGCGAGCCGGCGCCGGTGGCGAGCACCAGCAACTCGCGGTTGACGCCGGGAATCAGGTCGATCACCGGCACCACGATGCCGGCCCCGGTGATGGTGGCGACGGTGGCCGAGCCGGTGGCGATGCGGATCACCGCGGCCACCAGCCAGGCCAGCAGGATCGGCGAGATCTGCGCGTTCACCGCGAGATGGCCGATGACGTCGCCGACCCCGCTGGCCACCAGCATCTGCTTGAAGCCGCCGCCGGCGCCGATGATCATCACGATGGCGGCGGTCGGTGCCAGGCTCTGGTCGAGCAGCCTGAGGATCTTCTTCGAGTCGAAGCCACGGGCGTAGCCGAAGGTATAGAGCGCCACCAGCAGGGCCAGGAGCAGGGCGCTGATCGGATGGCCGATCATGTCCATCCAGGCGCGGAACGCGTGGCCATCGGGGAAGGCGACGTCGGCGAAGGTCTTCAGCAGCATCAGGAACACCGGCAGCAGCACGGTCGCCAGGGTCACGCCGAAGCTGGGCAGGTCCTGGGTCTCGGGCTCGTGGGCGATCTGCTCGACCAGTTCCGCCGATGGCGTGCCGGGTATGTAGCGCGAGACCAGCGCGCCGAACAGCGGGCCGGCGATGGCGGCGGTGGGCAGGGCGACGATCAGGCCGTAGAGGATGGTCTTGCCGATGTCGGCGCCGAACACGCCGATCGCCAGCAGCGGGCCGGGATGCGGCGGCACCAGACCGTGCACCGCGGAAAGGCCGGCGAGCAACGGGATGCCGATCTTGATCAGGGACACGCCGCTGCGCCGGGCGACGATGAACACCAGCGGGATCAGCAGGATGAAGCCGATCTCGAAGAACAGCGGGATGCCCACCAGGAACGCGGCGAGCATCATCGACCAGTGCACCCGCTCCTTGCCGAAGGCGCGGATCAGGGTGCGGGCGATCTGGTCGGCGCCGCCGGAATCGGCCATCAGCTTGCCGAGCATGGTGCCCAGGGCGAGGATCACGCCGACGAAGCCGAGCACGCCGCCGAAGCCGTCCTGGAAGGATTTGACGATCTTCTCCACCGGCATCCCCGAGGTCAGGCCGAGGAAGCCGGCGGCGATGATCAGGGCGATGAAGGGATGCACCTTGAAGCGGGTGATCAGCACGATCAGGCCGATGATGGTCACCAGGGCGTCGAGGAGCAGGTAGGCATCGTGTGACATGCCGAACATGGAGGGCTCTCCTTTTGTCGTTGTTCTACCGGAGTTGCTGTTTCATTGAAGCGCTTTTTCGGGGTAGCGCTATCTTTGTCGGACAAGCGAAAGACTTCAGGCGGCGGCGTGCTCCAGCCACCAGGCGTGGGCGGCCTGCGCCAGGCATTCCACCGGCAGGGTGGCGTCCAGGCGCAGGGTCAGGGGTTCGTCGAGCGGCGGCTCGAGGGCGGCGAACTGGCTGTCGATCAGGGTCGCCGGCATGAAGTGGCCGGGGCGCTGGGCGACGCGCTCGGCGGCGACCGCCGGGGTCAGTTCCAGGTAGACGATGCCGAGGCCGGGCACCGCGCGGCGCAACCGGTCGCGGTAGGCGCGCTTGAGGGCGGAACAGGTCAGTACCGGCAGCTTGCCGGCGGCCACCGCCTGGCGCAGCTGCTCGGCGAGGGTGTCCAGCCAGCCGGCGCGGTCGTCGTCGGTGAGGGGGATGCCGGCGCTCATCTTGCGGATGTTGGCGGCGGGATGGAAGCTGTCGCCTTCGATGCCGTGGGCGCCGCTGCGCTGGCAGAGGGCCTGGCTGACGCTGGACTTGCCGCAACCGGCGACACCCATGATGACCAGGGCTTGGAGGGGTGGATGCATGGAACACCTCAAGCGTGAGACAGCGCTGTCTTTGCGACATGGAAAAAATCGCGCGAGCCTGGCTCCGCCTTCTTGTCGTTGTGGTCTGTCGAATCCCGCGCGGGCAGTGGCGGACAGGCCGCCTCAGGCGATTGCCCAGGTCGCGAGACAGCGCTACCTTAGTGCCTGGAATTTTGTTTGGCAAGCAGGCCACGATGAGCATCACCAAGAACGACAAGAACACGCGAACCACCGGACGTCCCACCCTCAACGAAGTCGCGCGCCGCGCCGGGGTCAGCCCGATCACCGCGTCGCGCGCGTTGCGCGGCGTCGCCAGCGTCGCCGAAGAACTGGCGCAGAAGGTCCGCGACGCCGCCCGCGAACTCGGCTACGTGGCCAACCCCGCGGCGCGCGCGCTGGCCTCGGCGCAAAGCCACAGCGTGGCGGTGCTGGTGCCGTCGCTGGCCAACCTGCTGTTCATCGAGACCCTCGAGGCGATCCACGCGGTACTGCGGCCGCAGGGCCTGGAAGTGCTGATCGGCAACTTCCACTACTCGCGCAACGAGGAAGAGGACCTGATCCGCAACTACCTGGCCTACCAGCCACGCGGCCTGCTGCTGACCGGCTTCGAGCGCACCGAGAGCGCCCGGCGGATGATCGAGGCCAGCGGCATTCCCTGCGTGTACATGATGGACCTGGACTCCGGCTCCGGGCTCAATTGCGTCGGCTTCTCCCAGTTGCGCGCCGGCGAGGCCGCCGCCGAGCACCTGCTGGCACGCGGCCGCAGGCGCCTGGCCTACATCGGCGCCCAGCTCGACCAGCGCACCCTGCTGCGCGGCGAGGGGTTCCGCCGCGCCTTGCAAAAGGCCGGCTGCTACGACCCGGGGCTGGAAATCCTTACGCCGCGGCCGTCCTCGGTGGCCCTCGGCGGCGAACTCTTCGTGCAGTTGCTGGCCAGCCAGCCGCAGGTCGACGGGGTGTTCTTCTGCAACGACGACCTGGCCCAGGGCGCGCTGCTGGAGGCCCTGCGCCGTGGGGTCAAGGTGCCGGAACAGATCGCCGTGCTCGGTTTCAACGACCTGCCGGGTTCGGACTGCACGGTCCCGCGCCTGAGCAGCATCCGCACCCCGCGCGAAGCCATCGGCCGGCGCGCGGCGGAGCAGTTGCTGGCGCTGATCGCCGGCAAGGAGGTGCGCGATAGCGCGCTGGACATGGGGTTCGAGCTGATGGCGCGGGAGAGCACCTGAACCCGCGGCCCGACGGTGCGGCCGTTCAGGGGCATGTCGAGCGCTGGGCAGCGCCGCCGGGCGTAACGGCTTGCCGGGTAGGGCGAATAGCGCCGCAGGCGCTATCCGCCGTTACGCCGGGTTTCACGGCGGATAACCGCGAGCGGTTATTCGCCCTACGGGGGCGTGTCGAGGGTTGGGCAGCGCCGCAGGCGCACGCCTTGCGTAACGGCTCGCCGTCTCTTCGGTGTCTCAAGCCACCGCGTAGTAATGCTTGACGAAGCCGCCGTCGGCAACCTCCCAGAGCACCGGGGTGCCCTTGCTGACGAACCAGCTGTCGCCGGCCTTGTAGAGCGTGCTCTGGCCGGTGGACTCGTCGGTGAGGCGGACCTCGCCGCTGACCACCGTGGCCTGTTCGCTGAACGGATAGGTCATGCGGAACTTGCCGGCGGTGGTGCCGAAGTAGGCGGCGCTGACCGGGTCGGTGGGGGCTCCTGCGGTCATCTTGCCGAAGGCTTTCACCTCGCCTTCGAGGATCTCCGAGCCGAGGTCGGCGACGCTGCCCCAGGCGTCCAGTTCGTCGAGGGTGATGCCGTGGCGGATAACGGTAATGGCCATGGGAATGCTCCTTGTAGAGTGATCGGTAGGTTTCAGCGCCGGCCGTTCCAGTAGCCGGAGAGCTGGTGCCAGGTCTTGCCTGCGCTGAGCAGCAGCGGGCGGAAGTGGTCCTTGCCGTGGATCGGGATGCGGCGCACCGAGCTGAGCAGGTCGTAGCGCGCCGAGCCTTCGCTCATGCCTTCGGCGAGGACCTTGCAGACGATGTGGCTGGGGGTCACGCCGAACCCGGAATAACCCTGGACGAAGAACGCGTTGGGCCGCCCCGAGAGGCTGCCGATCTGCGGGAACAGGTTGGCGCTGCAAGCCATCGGCCCACCCCAGGCGAGGTCGATGCGGACGTGCTCCAGGTAGGGGAAGATCTTCAGCATCAGCTTGCGGTTCCAGGCCTTGAGGTCGCCGGGGATGCGTTCGACGAAGGGTGTGGCGGCGCCGAACAGCAGGCGGTTCTCGTTGGTCACCCGGTAGTAGTCGATGACCGGGCGGATGTCGCTGTAGGCGCCGCGGATCGGGCTGATCCGCTGGATCAGTTCGTCCGGCAGCGGTTCGGTCATCATCTGGAACGCGTAGGTATTGATGGTGGTGCGGTGCAGCTCGGGTTCGAGCCGGTTGAGGAAGCTGTCGCAGGCCCAGAGCAGCTTGTTCGCGGTGACCGAGCCCTTGGCCGTGCGCACGCGGATGCGCTCGCCGTATTGCACCTCCAGCGCCGGGCTGTATTCGAATATCCGTGCGCCGAGGCCGGCCAGCGCCTTGGCTTCGCCGAGCAGCAGGTTGAGCGAGTGCACATGGCCGCCGCCCATGTGCAGCAGGGCGCTGCCGTAGGCGTCCGAGCCGATGATCTGGCGCACCTCGGCACCGTGCAGGTAACGGATCTCATGGGGCGAGCCGAGCGACCGGAATTCCTTTTCCCAGGCCTGCAGGGTCTTCGCCTGGCGTGCGTTGAAGCCCATGTAGCCGTAGCCATGGCAGAAGTCGGCGTCGATGGCGTACTTCTCGATACGGCCCTTGATGATGTCGGCGCCGAGGTCGCTGATCTCGAAGATCGCCCGCAGGCCGTCCTCGCCGACGTCCTTGCGGATCTTCTCCAGGTCGTGGCCGATGCCGGCCATGATCTGCCCGCCGTTGCGCCCGGTACCGCCGAAGCCGAGGTGGCGGGCCTCCAGCACGACGATGTCGGTGATGCCGTGCTCGGCCAGCTCAAGCGCGGTGTTGATCCCGGAGAAGCCGCCGCCGATCACCACCACGTCGGCGTCCAGGTCGGTTTCCAGGGAGGGGAAGGACAATTCGTACTTCTTGGTCGCCGTGTAGTAGGTCGGCGTCTCGATGTTGATCA
This sequence comes from Pseudomonas aeruginosa, assembly GCF_001457615.1. GTDB lineage: Bacteria > Pseudomonadota > Gammaproteobacteria > Pseudomonadales > Pseudomonadaceae > Pseudomonas > Pseudomonas aeruginosa. Next base: position 2,931,797 of record NZ_LN831024.1, read on the forward strand.
TGGATGCGGCCTGGCAAGGGGTGGATGTACCTATTAGACGCTCCGTGGCCGCCGCGGTCTTGTTCCTGTCTGCCGCCGGCTTGACCGGCCCTGCCAGGCGCGCTTCAGCCCAGCGTGGCGATCACCCGTGGCGCGACGAAGTCGATGAAGGCGCGCAGCTTGGGCGAGACCTGGCGGCCGGACGGCCAGAGCAGGAAGAATCGCGCGCGGCGCTCGCAGAAGGCGTCGAGGACGCTGACCAGGCGTCCTTCGCGCAGCGCCTCGCGGATCGAGAAGTCCGGCAGGCAGGCGATGCCCTGGTCGCGCAGGGCGAAGCAGACGCGGGTCTCGATGTTGTTGCAGACCATCGACACCGGAATCTGCGGCGGGGCTTCGCCGTCCGCGCGGCGCAGCGGCCATTCCTCGAGGCGGCCGGTATTGGGGAAGCGGTAGTGCAGGCAGGTGTGTCGCAGCAGGTCTTCCGGGCAGCGCGGCGTGCCGTGGCGGGCGAAGTAGGCCGGCGAGCCGACCAGCTTCAGCTGGAACTCACCCAGTTCGCGCATGGACAGCCGCGAATCCACCGGCCGGCCGGTGCGCAGGACCACGTCGAAGCCTTCGTCGACGACATCCACCACGCGATCGCTGAAGTCGAGGTCTAGCTCGATGTCCGGATAGGCCTGCATGAAGTCGGCGAGCGTCGGCAGGACCAGCCCGCTGACCAGAGGCAGGCTGACCCGCAGGCGCCCGCGCGGGGTCTCGCGGCTTTGCGACAGCTCCAGCTCGGTGGCTTCGATCTCGGCCAGGATGCGCCGGCTGCGCTCGAGGAACAGGCTGCCTTCGGCGGTCAGGGTGATGCTGCGGGTGCTGCGGTGGAACAGGCGCACGCCGAGTTTCTCTTCCAGGCGGGCGACCCGCTTGCCCACCGCCGAGGCGCTGACGCCGAGGGTCCGGGCGGCGCCGACGATGCTGCGGGTCTCGGCGACGCGGACGAAGACGGTGAAACCGCTGAGGCTGTCCATGCAAGGCTCCGATTACGGACATGATGGTCCGGATAGAACGGAACTCTATCCGTCTTTTTCCGCTTTTGCAGCGCTCTTAGCCTGTCCGCATCCTTCATCTGCGGAGAGTCCCGCATGTCCAGTTTCGAACGAGAGCCAGGCTGCGGCCTGGCGGAAAATGTCGATCAGGTGATCGAGGCGGCATTCGCCGACCAGCGCCTGGTGGGGGCGGTGGTGCTGGTGGCACACCGGGGGCAGTGGCTCTATCGACGGGCTGCCGGCCTGGCCGACCGCGAAGCCGGCCGGATAATGGGCGAGGACAGCCTGTTCCGCCTGGCCTCGGTGAGCAAGCCGATCGTCAGCGTCGCGGCCCTGAGCCTGGTGGATGAGGGCCGGCTGGCCCTCGATGAGCCGATCGCCGACTGGTTGCCGGCGTTCCGTCCGCGCCTGGCCGACGGCCGCGAGGCGCGCATCACGCCGCGGCAGTTGCTGAGCCACAGCGCCGGCCTCGGCTATCGCTTCCTCGAAGCCGACGCAGACGGCCCCTATGCCCGCGCCGGGATTTCCGATGGCATGGACCTGCCGGGTTTCGACCTGGCCGAGAATCTCCGTCGCCTGGCCTCCGTGCCCTTGCTCTACGAACCCGGCCGCGCCTGGGGCTATTCGCTGGCCACCGACGTGCTCGGCGCGCTGGTGGAGCGGGTCGACGGGCGGCCGCTGGCGGAAGCGCTGCGGCAGCGGGTCGGGATTCCAGCCGGCATGCGCGACAGCGGCTTCCTCTGCGCCGACGCGTGCCGACTGGCGGCGGTCTACGTCAGCGACCGGCCACGCCCGCGCCGAATGGCCGGGCGGGAGACCGTGGCGCCGTTCGAGGACAGCGTCGGCATTCGCTTCGAGCCGAATCGGGCCTTCGAACCGTCTGCCTATGCGTCCGGCGGGGCGGGGATGATCGGCAGCGCCGGCGACGTGCTGCGCCTTTTGGAAATCCTTCGCCAGGGCGGCGCGCCGTTGCTGACGCCTGGCCTGGTGGAGGAGATGGGTCGCGACCAGGTACCCGGCCTGGAACTGCCGGCCAATCCCGGTTTCGGCTTCGGCCTGGGTTTCTCCGTGCTGCGCGACTCGGCCATCGCGCAATCGCCGGAGGCTCCCGGCACCTGGCGCTGGGGTGGCGCCTACGGGCATTCCTGGTTCGTCGACCGGGCCCGCGAACTGTCGGTGGTGGCGCTTACCAACACCCTGTTCGAGGGCATGTCGGGACGCTTCGTCAACGACCTGCGCGACGCCGTCTACCGTTCCGCGGAGCTGCGCTGATGGGACGCCGCGAAGCATTTCCGGAGAACGCCGGGGCCGCTGCGTCGGCCGTGGCGCCGCGGCTGCCGCTGAGTGCGCTGCTGGCGATGGCGATGTCCGGCTTCGTCGCCATTCTCAGCGAAACCCTGCCGGCCGGCCTGCTGCCGCAAATCGGCGCGGGGCTGGCGGTCAGCGAGGCGCTGGCCGGGCAACTGGTCAGCGTCTACGCCTTGGGTTCGCTACTGGCCGCGCTGCCGGCGGCGAGCCTGACCCAGGGCTGGCGGCGGCGCCGGGTGCTGCTGCTGGCGCTGCTGATCTTCTTCGTCTGCAACAGCCTAACCGCCGTTTCCTCGGATTACCGCCTGACCCTGCTGGCGCGCTTCGGCAGCGGCGTCGCCGCCGGCCTCGCCTGGGGCCTGCTGGCCGGCTACGCGCGGCGCCTGGTGCCGCCGGAGCAGCAGGGGCGGGCGTTGGCGGTGGCCATGCTCGGTGCGCCGCTGGCGCTGTCGCTCGGCGTTCCGCTGGGCACCTGGCTGGGCGGCCTGCTCGGCTGGCGCTGGGCCTTCGGCCTGTTGTCGCTGACCGCGCTGCTGCTGGTCGGCTGGGTGCTGCGCAGCGTGCCGGACTTCCCTGGCCAGCCGGCCGGGCGGCGCCTGCGTCTGCTCGGGGTGCTGCGCACGCCGGGCGTGCGTCCGGTATTGCTGGTGATCGTCGCCTGGGTGCTGGCGCACAACATCCTCTACACCTATATCGCGCCGTTCCTCGCCAAGGTCGGCCTGGGCGCCTCGGTGGACCTGGCCCTGCTGGTATTCGGCAGCGCCGCGGTGGCGGGAATCTGGCTGGTCGGCGTGCTGGTCGACCGGCATTTGCGGCGGATGGTCCTGGCCAGCCTGGCGCTGTTCGCCGTAGCGGCGCTGGCGCTGTGCCTGGGCGCTCGCTGGAGCTGGCTGGCGTTCGCCGGCCTGGCCCTCTGGGGGCTGACGTTCGGTGGCGCGGCGACGCTGCTGCAGACCGCCTCGGCGGACGCCGCCGGGGAGGGCGCCGACCTGGCCCAGTCGATGATCGTGGTGGCCTGGAACCTGGCCATCGCCGGCGGCGGAGCGTTGGGCGGCATGGTGTTGCAGCGTTGGGGCAGCGAGATGCTGCCCTGGACCCTGCTGCCGTTGATCGGCCTGGCCGCGGCGCTGGCCTGGGGCAATGCCGCGCACGCTTTCCGCGTCGGCCCGCGCGACTTCCGCAGGGCATCGCCCGAGCACCGGAAAGCGGCGCAATAGACGGGGCTGCGCCCGGCAAGGGGAAAAAGGCTGCGGGTCTTAGAACGTTTATTCACCAGGGTTATTTGGATAGGTCCGTTTCGAATATCCATCGCGTCGAAATACCGGCTGTGACGATGCGTTCCTCCGCCATACAGCGGAATCCGCTGTCATTGCGCCGAACATCTTCGCTGTCTCGCCGCTAGCCACCATGCAGCGCCCGGCTCGGCTGTTGCACCGGCATCTTGCCGGTGCGTCGGCGCTGCCTAGAATCGGCCCCATTCGCACCTACCCCCGCTTCGCCTACAGGAGTTACCGCCATGATGAATGCCATGCAGATGCCGATGAACATGAATGCCGCCATACCGATGATGCCCATGATGGGCATGCCGATGATGATGGCGACCATGCAGTGCGAAACGATGGACGACGGCATGCTGTGCAAGATGATGCCGGCGATGGGTATGGACATGGGCCAGTTCCGCAACAGCGCCGAGATGATGGCGATGATGATGAACTGCGGCATGCCCATGATGATGCAGTGCGGCAACCTGGCGATGATGGGCATGTCCCAGGCCTGCATGGCGATGATGCCGACGATGGGCATGGGGATGGGCATGCCGATGATGGGCATGGCTCCGATGAAGTGCATGATGGAGTGCTCCATGCAGGGCGACGCCATGCACTGCAGGATGATGCCGATGCAGGGCATGGACATGGAGATGTTCAAGAACTGCTGCATGCTGATGGCGAAGATGATGGAGTGCGGCATGCCGATGATGATGAGTTGCAACGGCATGCCGATGATGTGCTGCACCTGCTGATCCGTCGCCGGATGGAAAAGGCCCGCCCGGGATGACCGGGCGGGCCTTTCTTCGTCCATGGCAGCAGGGCCGGGGTCAGTCCAGGCGCTCCGGGTAGGTCATCACCAGGTACGCCAGGGCTTCGCTATCGGCGGGGTTGCGGTAGCTGTGCGGCTGGTCGGCGTAGAACAGGATCGAGTCGCCGGTGGCGAGCAGGAAACGCTCTTCGTTGACCCGCACTTCCAGTACCCCCTGCGCCACCACCAGGTTCTCCTGGGTGCCGGGGGCGTGGGCCTCGGCGTCTTCCTGGCCGAGGCCGCGCAGGCGCAGTTCGTAGAACTCCACCTGGCGCGCCACATCGAAGGGGAACAGCGCGCGGCTGGTGAAGGCGCCGTCGGCGCTGACCAGGCGCTTGCTCTGTTGCGCCGGCAGCACGGCGACGCCGGCGAAGGCGCGATCGTCGAGGAAGGCTGCCACCGACACCTTGAGACCCTGGGCGATCTTGCACAGCACCTTGATCGACGGCACGCTGCGCCCGGACTCGATCTGCGCCAGCATCGCCCGGCTGACACCGGAAATCCGCGCCAGGGCGTCCAGCGAGAGATTGCGCTTGCCGCGCAGGCGCAGCAGGTTGTGGGCGACGCGCTGGCCAATCAGATCATCGGGTTCGGTATGCACGCCGGCGGCCAGTTCCAGGTGGGCAACGCCATCGCTGGCGGGCAGGTTCATCGGTCAGGCCCGGCGGCTGCGCTCGTCGTGCCTGGCTGGCGGTTGCGGCACGGCGTAGCCGGCCCGCCAGGCGTACACCGCCCACATCATTTCGCCCAGGCGGCGTGCCTGGCGGCGCGAGCGGTAGCGGGCGAAATCGATGACGTTGTCGGTGCGGTCCATGAGGCATTCCTCGGGCGGCGGGTTCGATGGCAGCCAGACTATCCCTTCGCCGCTTAGAGCCATAAATACTAAGTTTTTATTTATTAATTCACTTTTGTGCTTACAAGGAACGCCGAACCGTACGGAGCAGCATATTTATATTCTTTAAAGATATTTAAATTAATTTTCTTATTCCAATAAATTAAAGACTCTCGCGTACCTGCCGACCAATCGGCGCGCCGCACCGAATCCATGCCGCCTTGCGCGGTATCTCGTGCCTGGCGTGTCCGGGCTTGCGTGGGAGTCAGCGATGTCCGTTTCCCTTCCGGCGCCAGCGCGCGCCGACGTTCCTTTGCAGATCCGTGCCCTCGATGCCGCATTCGGCGCCGAGGTGCTCGGCCTCGACCTCGGGTTGCCCCTGGCCGCCGAGGACTTCCGCCGTATCCACCGGGCGCACCTGGACCACCATGTGCTGGTGTTCCGCGAGCAGCGCATCACCCCGGCGCAGCAGATCGCCTTCAGCCGGCGCTTCGGTGAGTTGCAGATCCATGTGCTGAAGCAGTTCCTGCTCCCAGGGCATCCGGAGATCCTCATCGTTTCCAACATCGTCGAGAACGGCCAGCCCATCGGTCTCGGCGATGCCGGCAAGTTCTGGCACTCCGACCTTTCCTATAAGGAGCTGCCGAGCCTCGGCTCGATGCTGCATGCCCAGGAGCTGCCGGAGGAGGGCGGCGATACTCTGTTCGCCGACATGCACAAGGCCTGGGACAGCCTGCCGGAAGCCCTGCGCAAGGCCATCGAGGGACGCACGGCGGCGCATTCCTATACCGCCCGCTACAGCGAACCGCGCTTCGAGGGCAACTGGCGGCCGACCCTGAGCGCCGCCCAGCTCGCCGAGGTGCGCGAAGTGGTCCATCCGATCGTGCGCACCCACCCGGAAAGTGGGCGCAAGGGGCTGTTCGTCAGCGAAGGTTTCACCACCCGCATCGTCGGCCTGCCGGCCGACGAGAGCGCCCAACTGCTCGCCGAGCTGTATGCGCACAGCGTGCGCCCCGAGCACATCTACCGGCATCGCTGGCAGGCGCATGACCTGGTGTTCTGGGACAACCGCTCGCTGATCCATCTCGCCGGCGGTTGCCCGGCCCACCTGCGGCGCAAGCTCTACCGCACCACCATCCAGGGCGACGCGCCGTTCTGACGACGGCACGCGCTTCCCCCTTTTCGCCAGGAGCGTTTCCATGAACCGCATTCCCCGTTTCACCCGCCTGGTCGCCGCGCTCGGCCTGGGCCTGAGCCTCGCCACCACGCTGCTGGCCAGCCGGCCGGCGCAGGCCGAGGGCGAGATCCGCATCGCCGAGCAGTTCGGCATCGTCTACCTGCTGCTCAACGTGGTCCGCGACCAGCGCCTGATCGAAAAGCACGGCCAGGCCGAGGGCCTGCAAATCAAGGTCGACTGGACCCAACTGTCCGGCGGCGCGGCGGTCAACGATGCGCTGCTGTCCGGGGCGATCGATATCGCCGGTGCCGGCGTCGGTCCGCTGCTGACCATCTGGGACCGTACCCGCGGGCGCCAGAACGTCAAGGCGGTGGCTTCGCTGGGCAACTTCCCCTACTACCTGCTGAGCAACGACCCGCGGGTCAGGAGCATCGCCGACTTCGGCGCCGGGGATCGCATCGCCGTGCCGGCGGTGGGGGTTTCGGTGCAGTCGCGCTTCCTCCAGTACGCCGCGGCGAAGCAGTGGGGCGACAAGCAGTTCGACCGCCTCGACAAGTACACCGTGGCGCTGCCGCATCCGGACGCCACCGCCGCGCTGGTGGCCGGCGGCACCGAGCTGACCGGGCATTTCTCCAACCCGCCGTTCCAGGACCAGGCGCTGGCCAACCCGAAGGTCCACGTGGTGCTCGACAGCTACGAGCTGCTGGGGCCGAATTCGCCGACCGTGCTGTTCGCCACGGAGAAGTTCCGCCAGGACAACCCGAAGACCTACCGGGCCTTCGTCGAGGCGCTGAAGGAAGCGGCGGCCTTCGCCCAGAACGACAAGGCGGCCGCCGCCGATACCTATATCCGGGTGACCGGGGCGAAGATCGACCGAGCCGCGCTGCTGAAGATCATCGCCAATCCGCAGGTGGAGTTCAGCGTCACGCCGAAGAACACCTATCCGCTGGCGGAGTTTCTCTACCGGGTCGGTGCGATCCGCAACAAGCCGGCCTCCTGGCAGGACTATTTCTTCCAGGACGGCGCGCCGTTGCAGGGGAGTTGAGACGCCGATGAACGCCGCCTCCCGCCAACCTTCCACGCTCCCCGCCGACGCCCTGCTGGCGGTGGACGGAGTCAGCCTCGAATACCGCACCCGCTCGCGCGTGGTGCGGGCCACCCAGCGGGTCAGCTTCGAAGTCGACCCGGCCGATCGCTTCGTCCTGCTCGGCCCGTCCGGTTGCGGCAAGTCGACCCTGCTCAAGGCGGTGGCCGGCTTCATCACGCCCAGCGAGGGCGAGATCCGCCTTCAGGGACAGGCGGTCAGGGCGCCCGGCCCCGACCGTATCGTGGTGTTCCAGGAGTTCGACCAGTTGCCGCCATGGAAGACCGTACGGCAGAACGTGCTGTTCCCCTTGCGGGTGTCCGGCCAGGTGACGCGCGACGAGGCCGAGCGACGCGCCGACGAATGCCTCGAGAAGGTCGGCCTGGCGGGCTTCGCCGAGGCCTACCCGCACACGCTGTCCGGGGGCATGAAGGCGCGGGTGGCGATCGCCCGGGCGCTGGCGATGCAGCCGAAGATCCTGCTGATGGACGAGCCGTTCGCCGCGCTGGACGCGCTGACCCGGCGAAAGATGCAGGAAGAACTGCTGCGCCTGTGGGAAGAGGTGCGTTTCACCCTGCTGTTCGTCACCCACTCCATCGAGGAGGCGTTGGTGGTGGGCAACCGCATCCTGCTGCTCTCGCCGCACCCGGGGCGGGTCCGGGCCGAAGTGCACGGCCACCCGTTCGGGCTGCACAGCCTTGGCGGCGAGCCGCTGCAAGCCGCGGCGCGACGCATCCACCGCTTGCTGTTCGACGAGGGCGGCGAACCGACGGCGGCCGCGACCCTCGACTTCGCCGATATCCGGCTGGCCCATTGAGCAGAGGAATCGATCGATGAGTCGAGTCACGCGCGTTCGCGAAGAATACGAAGTCCAGCTCGAACCCCTGCTGGAGGTCTCCCTGGAGCGGCGCCTGCCCCTGAGCCAGCGTCTCTGGCAACAGGGCTGGCTGCGCAAGGGGCTGATCCTGGCGCTGCTGGCGCTGGCCTGGGAGCTGGCGGCGCGGGTCCAGGGCAACGACCTGCTGCTGCCAGGCTTCCTGCAGACGGCCAGGGCCCTCGGCGAGGGCCTGGCCAGCGGCGAACTGCCGGCCAAGGCGGGGATCTCCCTGCTGGTGCTGTTCAAGGGCTACCTGCTGGGGATCGTCCTGGCCTTCGTTCTGACCAGCCTGGCGGTCTCCACGCAGTTGGGCCGCGACCTGCTCGGGACCCTCACGGCGATGTTCAACCCGCTGCCGGCGATCGCGCTGCTGCCGCTGGCGCTGCTCTGGTTCGGCCTGGGCCAGAACAGCCTGATCTTCGTGCTGGTGCATTCGGTGCTCTGGGCGCTGGCGCTGAACACCTATGCCGGTTTCCTCGGTGTCTCGGAGACCCTGCGTATGGCAGGGCGCAACTACGGCCTGCGTGGCCTGCGCTTCGTCCTCCTGATCCTGGTGCCGGCGGCGCTGCCGTCGATTCTCGCCGGGCTGAAGATCGGCTGGGCCTTCGCCTGGCGCACGCTGATCGCCGCGGAACTGGTGTTCGGCGCGAGCAGCGGCAAGGGCGGGCTCGGCTGGTACATTTTCCAGAACCGCAACGAGCTGTACACCGACAAGGTATTCGCCGGCCTGGCCGTGGTGGTGCTGATCGGCCTGCTGGTGGAGAACCTGGTGTTCGGCAGCATCGAGCGCCTCACGGTGAAGCGCTGGGGAGTGCAACGCTAGGGCGGCGGACGGGTGGAGTGTTACGGCAACTTTCTCGGCAACTGTTGCGCTGGCGCGGCGGCAAAGCGGAGTAACGTCTTGCCCGCACCCACTTCAAAGGATGGAACGAATGTCGCTCTCCGTGGATCTGCTGCTGGCGTTCTCCCTGTTCGCCTTCGTCACCTCCGTCACGCCCGGTCCGAACAACACCATGTTGCTGGCCTCGGGGGTCAACTTCGGTTTCGTCCGCTCCATCCCGCACATCCTCGGGATCAGTTGCGGCTTCTTCATCATGGTGATGGCGGTGGGCTTCGGCCTGGGCACGGTGTTCGAGGCCTATCCGGTGCTGTACACCATCCTGCGCTACGTCGGCGCGGCCTACCTGCTGTACCTGGCCTGGAAGATCGCCACGTCCGGCCCGGCCGGCAACGACCCGGAGGGACGTGGCAAGCCGTTGAGCTACTGGGGCGCGGCGGCGTTCCAGTGGGTCAACCCGAAGGCCTGGGTGATGGCGGTCGGCGCCATAAGCACCTATACGCCGTTGCAGGGCTACTTCACCAACGTGGTGGTGATCTCGACGGTATTTGCCCTGATCAACGCGCCGACCATCGGAATCTGGGCCGGTTTCGGCAGCATGCTGCGCAACGTGCTGCGCGATCCGCGCTGGCTGAGGGTGTTCAACGTAGGGATGGCGCTGCTGTTGGTCGCGTCGCTGTACCCGATCCTCGCGGAAAGCCATTCGGCCTGACCTGTCACCACCCTATCAATTGTATTAGCTCGTAACTCGTCGCCATTTCGTGAAGAGTTTTTCGCTCGGTGCCCAGCCTCGGAAGGGGGAGAGCGATGCAGGAGCGACATGGCTTACCGTTACGCAGCTTTTCGTCGGGCAAGGCGCTGACCGCGGGACGCGCAGTGCGCCCGGAGGTTGCGCAGGAGCGGCGCTACCTGCAAGGCGCCCCGCTGGGGCTGGAGTTGCCGGGACGAATCGCCTTGCGCGACCCGCATTGCGCCTGGCAATGGTTCGAGCCGGAGGCGGCCGCGGAAGCGTTCCCGGCGGCGCACTGGCTGGCGGCGTTCCTGGTACTGCTGGGACGCTACGGCAACGAAGAGATCACCCTGGGCTTTCCCGAGCCGATCACGGTTCGCGGGCGGCAGGCGCCCGCGCTGCTGCGTTCCGCCTACCGGGCGATGGAGTCGTCCGCCGAACGTAGCGCGCGGCTGGCGGAAGAACTCGATGACGCCCGGCGGCAGCTATCCGCCGACGGCCAGGAGCGCGCCGCCCTGGCCGGGTGCTGCGCGGTCCAGGTGCTGGCGGCGCGGCCAACGGCGAGCAGCCCCGGCTGGCTGGCCCTGGTGCTGGCGGCGGACGGCAGCGTCGGCCTGGCTCTGCGCGATCCCCAGTACGACGAATTGCGGCGTATCGCCGGCCATCTCGCGCGCCTGGCGCGCGGCCTGGTCGACGCCCAGGCCTGCGTCGGCCGGCTGCCCTGGCTGGACGCCGACGAAGAGCGCCGTTTGCAGGCCCTGCGCAGCGAGCCCCAGGCCGCCCCGTCGCGCGGCGTACTCCACCATCTGTTCGAGGCCCAGGCGCGGCGCACACCGCAGCGCATCGCCGTGCACGCCGCCGACCGTAGCCTCAGCTATGCCGAGCTGGAGCGCGAAAGCGCCGCGCTCGCCGTGCGCCTGCGCGCCGCCGGGGTGGCTCCGGAGCAGCGGGTCGGGGTCTGCCTGCGGCGCGACAGCGGCCTGCTGGTCGGCCTGCTTGGCGTGCTCCGCGCCGGCGGTTGCTACGTCCCGCTGGACCCGGCCTATCCGGAGGAGCGGGTGGCCTACATGCTCGACGACGCCGACTGCCTGCTGGTGCTGGTCGACGCGAGCACCCGCGAGCGGGTCGCCGCGCTGGGCCGGCCATGCCTGACGCTGGAGGAGGGCGGCGACCAGGCGAACGACCTGGCGCTGCCCGCGAGCGAGGTCGGCGCCGACCACCTCGCCTACATCATCTACACCTCCGGTTCCACCGGACGCCCCAAGGGCGTCGCCATCGAGCACGGCAGCGCCCATGCCTTCCTGCGCTGGGCCGGCCAGCACTATGCCGCCGAAGAATGGAGCGGGGTACTGGCGGCGACCTCGGTGTGCTTCGACCTGTCGGTCTACGAGCTGTTCGGCACCCTGGCCGAAGGCGGCACGCTGCACCTGGTGGAAAACCTGTTCAGCCTGCCGGACTACCCGCGCCGCGACGAGATCAGCCTGCTCAATACCGTGCCCTCGGTGTGTGCCGCGCTGCTCGCCCTCGGCGACCTGCCGGGCGGGGTGCGCACGCTGAACCTGGCCGGCGAACCGCTGCGCGGCCACCTGGTGCGACAGATTCGTGGCCAACCCCAGGTACGGCGCCTGGTCAATCTCTACGGGCCGACCGAGGACACCACCTATTCGACGGCGCACGAACTGGACCTGCACGCCGAAGCGCTCGACGAGCCGCCCATCGGCCGACCGCTGCCCGGCACCACGGTGGAGGTGCTCGACGGCTTCGAGGCGCCGCTGCCGCTGGGCGTGGCCGGGGAGCTGTACCTCGGCGGCATCGGCCTGGCGCGTGGCTATTTCGGCAAGCCGGAGCAGACCGCCGAGCGTTTCCGCGTCGATCCGGGCAGCGGCGAGCGCCGCTATCGCACCGGCGACCGCGTACGCATGCGCGAGGACGGCGTGCTGGAACACCTCGGCCGGCTCGACGACCAGGTCAAGTTCAACGGCTTCCGCATCGAGCTGGGCGAGATCGCCTCGTGCCTGGCGAGTTTTCCCGGGGTGAGCGAAGCCTGCGCCATGCTCACCGAGGACAGCGCCGGCCTGCGTCGGCTGGTCGGCTACCTGGCGGCGCCGTTCGCCCCGCCGCTCCAGGCGCTGAACGAGCACCTTGGGCAAAGTCTGCCGCACTACATGTTGCCGTCAGCGTTCGTGGTCCTGGCGGAGCTGCCCAAGACGCTCAACGGCAAGATCGACCGCAAGGCCCTGCCGCGTCCCCAGGCGACCGGCGCCGAGCCCCAGGCGCTGCCCAGCGATCCGCTGGAGCAGGCGCTACACCAGGCCTGGCAGGCGCAGCTTGGTGCGCCGCCGCGCGCCGGACAGGGCTTCTACGCCGCCGGCGGCGATTCCCTGCGGGCGGTGCACCTGCTCGCGACGCTGCGCCAGCGACTGTCCCGACGCGTACCGTTGCAGGCGTTCGCCGGTGGCCCGGCGACCCCCGAGGCCCTGCTGGAACTGCTGCGCCAGGCCGCGCCCGAGGGCGACGAGCCGGAGCCGAGCGCCGGCGCCGCCGGGCTGAGCCTCGCCGAACGGCGCCTGTGGGTGGCCCAGCAACTGGCGCCGGAGGACACCTCCTACAACCTGCTGGCCCACCTGCGCATAGTCGGCGCCACGGCCGACGCCATCGAACAGGCCTTGCGCCAGTTGCTGGAACGGCATGTGGCGCTGCGCCGGCGTGTCGAAACGGGCGTCGACGGGCCGCAGCCGCATGCGCTGGCGGCGCATGCGGTGCCCCTGCAACGCCTGCTGGCGAGCGACGCCGTCCACGCCGAGCGGTTGCTGGAGGATGGCGTGCGCCGTGAGGGCGCGCGAGTCTTCGACCTCGCCCACGAGGCGCCGGCACGCCTGCTGCTGGTCGTCACCCGCGACAGCGCGCGCGCCGACCTCCTGCTCAGCGTCCATCACTACGCCTTCGACGATGTGTCGCTGGCGGTCTTTGCCGCGGAACTGAAGACGCTGCTCGATGGCGGTCGCCTGGGCGTGCTCGCCAGTACGCCGGAACAGGTTGCCGCCCGCGAGCGCGCGGCGTTGGCCTCGGGACGCCTGGACCGTGTCGCCGAGCGCTGGGCTGAGCGTTTGTTGCCGCTGGCGAAGGCTCCCGGCGCCGCGCCGGCGCGCCCGGAGGAGAGCGGCGGGCGCGCCGGCCAACGCCTCGCCCTGCCGGTTTCCGCCGCCGTCCATGCCGTCTGCCGGGCGCTGGCCGAACGCACCTCGGTAAGCCCGTTCAGTGCTGCGCTACAGGCCTTCGCCGAAGTGCTCGGCGCCGAACTGGGCGTCGACGACCTGCTCGTCGGCGTGGCCCTGGCCGGGCGTTCGCGCCTGGAAATGCAGGGGCTGGTCGGCTGCTTCGTCAACCTCCTGCCGCTGGCGGTCGGCCTGCGTCCGGAGCAGTCCGTGGAGTGGCGCCTGCGCCAGGTCGGCCATGATCTGCTGGAACTGCTCGAACACCAGGACGTGCCCCTCGAATGCGTGACCCAGGCCCTGAGCCAGCGCGGCGCCAGCGGCCTGCCGATCCGCATCGCCTGCGGCGCGCACAACGGTCGGGCGGCCCCGGCGGTGGATGCCGGGGTGCGCGTCGAAGCCGACTTCATCCCGGTGCCTGGCGCGCGCCTGGACCTGACGCTGTGGCTGGAAGACCAGCCGCAGGGTTGGCTGGCCGTCTGGACCGGGGTCAGCGCGATCTTCGACCTGCACCGCATCGAGCGCCTGCACCAGGCCTGGGAGCGGCGCCTGCTGGCGAATGCCGGCGAACCTATCTCGAAACGCATGTCGCCGGAGGGCTGCAACGCTTCCTGACGACCCCGAGCCTCCCACGGAGAACAGCGATGGAACGAACAGCTCCCAGTCTCACCGGTCGCGGCTTCGCCCGGCCGCGCAATCTCAGCCCGCGCAGCAGCGAGGCGCTGGTGCGGCGCCCGGCGGCGGAGCGCGACGGCCTGCCGCTGCTGATCGAGGCACAGGCTCCCGGCCTGTCCCTGGCCGACTGGATTCGCGAGCAGGGCCAGTCCCTGCACGACGACCTGAACCTGGCTGGCGGCCTGTTGCTGAGAGGCTTCGAGGTCGACTCGGCAGAGCGCTTCCGCGCAGCCGCCGCTGCCTTCGCCCCGCAACTGCTCGACTACAAGGAGCGTTCCTCGCCGCGTAGCCAGGTCAGCGGCGAGGTCTACACCTCCACCGAGCATCCGGTGGACCAGCCGATCTTCCTGCATAACGAGCAGTCCTATACCGCCGACTGGCCGCTGTACATCATGTTCCATTGCCAGGTCGCGCCGCTCGAGGGCGGCGCCACCCCGGTGGCGGCCAACCGGCTGGTGCTCCGCCACCTGCCGGACGAATTGCTGGAACGCTTCGGGCGCCTGGGCATCCTCTACGTGCGCAACTACCGCGCCGGCCTCGGCCTGTCCTGGCGCGAAGCGTTCCAGACCGACAGCCGCGCCGAGGTCGAGGCGTTCTGCGCTGAGCACCGGATCGCCCATGCCTGGATCGGCGACGAGCACCTGCGCACCTGGCAGAGGCGCGCGGCGTTCCAACGCCACCCGTATACCGGCGAGCGCCTGTGGTTCAACCACGGCATGTTCTTCCATGCCACCAGTCTCGAGCCGGGCCTGCGCGATGCGCTGCTGCGCAGCGTCGCCGAGGAAGACCTGCCGTACCAGACCTACTACGGCGATGGCAGCCCGATCGAGGCGCAGACCCTGGCGACCATCCGCAGCGCCATAGACCGCGAGACGCGGCGCTTCGACTGGCGCGTGGGCGACGTGCTGATCCTCGACAACATGCTCGCCCAGCACGGCCGCGAGCCGTTCCGCGGGCCGCGACGGATCCTCACCATCATGTCCACGCCGTATTCCAGCCTGGCGCCCGCCGACGTCCCGCCGACACCTTCGCGCCTGGCGCTCGGAGGTGCCGCATGAGCGCCTCGTTCAGCGCGCCGCGCCTGCGCCCCCGGCAGCTCTCGGCCGGCGACCTGGTGGAGGAAAGCCTGCTCGACCCGGCCAACGACTACCTGCGCATCGTCCGCGCGCGCCAGCCGGGCATGGACCTGCGGCAATGGATCGCCGCCGCCGGCGCAGGGCTGCGCGACAGCCTGCTGCGGCATGGCGGCATCCTGTTTCGTGGCTTCGCGGTAGACGGAGCGGAGGGCTTCTCCCAGGCGGTACAAAGCTTTTCGCCGAACATGCTCGACTACCTGGAGCGCGCGGCGGCACGCCAGGAAGTGGCGCACCGGGTGTTCACCTCCACCGAGTTCTCGCCGGACGGCTGGATTCCGCCGCACCACGAGATGTCCTACTCGCACAACTGGCCGAGCTATATCCACTTCTACTGCCAGACACCGCCCGCCACCCAGGGCCGCACGCCCCTGGCCGACGAGCGCCGGGTCAGCGCTCGGATACCCGAGGCGATCAGGCAGCGCTTCCTCCGCCATGGGGTGTGCTACGTGCGCAACTACGGGCCGGAGATCGACCTGACCTGGCAGGAAGGCTTCCAGACCGACAGTCGCGCCGAGGTCGAGGCCTACTGCCGGCAGACCGGTACCCAATGGACCTGGCTCGACGACCAGCGCCTGAATACCCGCCAGGTACGCCAGGCGATGGTGCGCCACCCGCTCAGCGGCGAGACGCTGTGGTTCAACCACGCGCACATGTTCCATGTCTCCAACATGCCGCCGGCCCTGGCCCGGG
This sequence comes from Pseudomonas aeruginosa, assembly GCF_001457615.1. GTDB lineage: Bacteria > Pseudomonadota > Gammaproteobacteria > Pseudomonadales > Pseudomonadaceae > Pseudomonas > Pseudomonas aeruginosa. Next base: position 2,947,448 of record NZ_LN831024.1, read on the forward strand.
CCTTGCTCGACGAGGTCGGCGAACAGGGCCTGCCGCGCAACGCCTACTACGGCGACGGCAGCCCGATCGAGGCGGAGGTGCTGGACACCATCCGCGCCGCCTACCGCGAGGAAACCCGCGCGTTCGCCTGGGAGCGCGGCGATGTCCTGATGCTCGACAACTTCATCAGCGTCCACGGCCGCGAGCCGTACACCGGCGAGCGCAAGGTGCTGGTGGCGATGACCGACCTGCATGTCCACCAACCCTGAACCCGTGCGAGGGATAGCCATGAGTGCGTCAGAAGACCTGCAATCCGCTGTGCAACCGGCCGCGAGCGAAGCGCTCGAAGGATTCCCGCTGTCTCCCTTGCAGACCCGCGCCTGGCGCCGCCATGCCGAGCGGCCGGAAAATACGGTTGTCGGCGTGCGCCTGCACGCCCCGGCCGATCCCGTGGCGACGCTGGAGCGGCTGCGCCGGGCGCTGGACGGCGAGGCGCAACTGCGCGTGGCCTACCGGACGATGCCGGGCATGAGCCTGCCGGTGCAGGTACTGGATGGGCGCGCGGCCGATCTGCTGGTCGAGCGCCTGCCGGGAGACGGCGACTGGGCCGGACGCTTCGCGCGCGAAAGCGCGCGTCTCGCCGCTTCGCCCCTGGGCGGGGAAGGCCAGCCGGTACTGGCGCTCGGCCTGCTGCTGGACGCCGCCGGAGAGACGCTCCAGGGGCTGTTGCTGGCGGCGCCGGCGTTCGTCGTCGATGCGGCCAGCCTGGTGGCGCTGCTGCGCCGCGGCCTGGGGCCGGCCGGCCAGGCGAGCGCGGACGAGGGAGACGAGGCGCTGCTGTTCCAGCATTTCTCCGAGTGGGCCAACGAGGCGCTGGCCGGCGAAGACGGCGAAAGCGCCAGCGGTTACTGGCGAGAGCAGGCGGCCGTTGCGGCGGAGAGTCCGCTGGCGCTGGCGGACGACCTGGGCGAAGGCGAGTGGACGGCGCGGCGCCTGCTGCCGCGCGCGCTGCTCGAACGCCTGGCCGCCAACGGCTTGCCGGAGGCGGCCGCCCTGCTGGCCTGGACCCAGGTCGCCGGGCAGTTCCAGGGCGACGAGGGACTCCCTCTGGAAATGGCGCGACTGGTCTCGGGGCGCCTGTTCAACGAGTTCGCCGAGCTGGCCGGACCGTTCGCCGGGGTCGCGCCGCTGTGCCTGGAGAATGTCCGCGCGGGCAGCGTCGGCGAGCGGCTCGACGCCCTCCAGGCGGCGATCCTCGCCCAGGAGGAGGCAGCGGCCCTGCGCGATCCCTTTGCCCCCGACTGGCCGCTCGCCGAGTTGGGCTTCGCCTGGCTGGCGGGCGAACTGGATGGCGCCGGGGTGGCCGAGCTGGATTGCCGTCAGCCGCCGCTGGGCGGGTTCCTCGAGTTGCAGGTGCTGCCCCACGGCGAAGGCCGGCTGGCCAGCCTGCGGGTCCGCCGCGACCATGACGGAACGCTGGCCGGGCGCTTGCTCGACGCCTGGGTCGAATGCCTGGAAAGCATCGCCGCCGACAGGCAACTGCCACTGGCCGGGCTGCCGTTGATCGGCGCGGCCGAGCGCGAGCGCTACCAGGCCTGGCAGGGCGAGCGCGTGGAGCCCGCGCCGGTGGAATCCCTGGTGGCCGCGTTCGATCTGCGCGCCGCCCTGCAGCCGCAGGCGCCGGCGTTGCTGGATGCCCACGGCAGCCTGGATTTCGCCACGCTGCGCGCGCGCAGCGAAGCGGTCGCCGAAGCGCTGCTGGCTGCCGGCGTGCGGCCCGGCCAGGCGGTGGCGGTGATGACCGGGCGCAACCGCGAGGCGATCGTCGCCCTGCTCGGGGTGATGCGCGCGGCGGCGGTGTACACCCCGGTCAATCCGGAGTTTCCGGCGGCGCGGGTGGAGCGGATGCGCGAAGCGGGCGGGATCGTCTTCGCCCTTGCCGATGCCGAGTGCGCCGGGCGCGCCCGCGAGGACTTCGCCGGGGCCTGCCTGGACCTGTCGACGCTGCCGCTTGCCGGCAGCGGCATGAGCCTGCCGGCGCCGGGCGGGCGCGATGCGGCCTACATGATCTTCACCTCGGGCACCAGCGGCCAGCCCAAAGGCGTGGTGGTCGAGCACGCCAGCGCGCTCAACCTGTCCCAGGCCCTGGCGCGCACGGTATACGCGAACGTGGTGGGCGAGGGCCTGCGGGTGACGGTCAACGCGCCGTTCTCCTTCGACTCCTCGATCAAGCAGATTCTCCAGTTGCTCTCCGGCCATTGCCTGGTCCTGGTGCCGCAGGAGGTGCGCAGCGATCCGCAGCGGATGCTGGGGTTCCTCGAAGAACGGCGCATCGACGTGCTCGACTGCACCCCGTCGCTGTTCCGCCTGCTGCTCCAGGCCGGCCTCGACGATGCCCACCCGGCGCTGCCCGGGCGCATCCTGGTAGGGGGCGAGCGCTTCGACGAAGCGTCCTGGGAGGTCGCCGCCGGCTGGCGCCGCTGCCAGGTGTTCAATCTCTACGGTCCTACCGAAGCCACGGTGAACGCCAGCCTGGCGCGGGTCGCCGAGCATGCGCGGCCGACCATCGGCCGCGCCCTGGCCAACGTCGATCTGCATGTGGTCGATGGCCTCGGTCGTCGCAAGACCCGTGGCGCCAGCGGCGAACTGTGGATCGGCGGCGCCGGGGTGGCGCGCGGCTATGCCGGCGACGCCGGCGAGGCGGCCGGGCGCTTCCTCGAGGAGGGCTGGCCGGGCAGCGGCCGCCTGTACCGCAGCGGCGACCTGGTGCGCTGGCGCGCCGACGGTTGCCTGGAGTTCCTCGGGCGGATCGACGAACAGGTGAAGATCAACGGCTACCGCATCGAACTGGGCGAGATCCGCAGCGCGTTGCTGGAACACCCGGCGGTGGGCGAGGCGGCGGTACTCACCGACGAGGCCGATGCGGCCGAACCGGGCGCGGATCGCCGGATCGTCGCCTTCGTCACCGCCGCCGAGGAGACCGCGGACGAGTCCTGGCTGGAAGTCGACCTGCCCAGCGGGCACCGGGTCGCCGGACTGAACCTCAACGAAACCGAGTACGTCTACCAGGAAATCTTCGTCGACGAGGTCTACAGCCGCGACGGCATCGTCCTGCCGCCGGACGCGGTGGTCCTCGACGTCGGTGCCAACATCGGCCTGTTCTCGCTGTACATCGCCAGCCGCGCGCCGCGCGCGCGAGTGGTCGCCTTCGAGCCGCTGGCACCGATCCGCCGGCGCCTGGAGGCCAACCTCGGACGCTACGCACCGCAGGTCGAGGTATTCGGCATCGGCCTGTCCGACGCCGAGCGCGAGGAAACCTTCACCTACTATCCGGGCTACTCGACCTTCTCCGGGATCGCCGAGTACGCCGACGCCAGCGGCGAACGCGACGTCATCCGACGCTACCTGAGCAACCAGGGCGAGGAGGGCGGGGCCAACCTGCTGCTGGACAACATCGACGAAATCCTCGACGACCGCCTGCGCGCCGAAGCCCACCGCTGCCGCCTGCGCCGCCTCGACCAGGTGATCGGCGAACTGGGCCTGGAGCGTATCGACCTGCTGAAGATCGACGTGCAGCGCGCGGAAATGGATGTGCTGCTCGGTCTCGACGATGCGGCGCTGGCCAAGGTCCGGCAGATCGTCCTGGAGGTCCATGACAAGCGCGACGGTGCCACCGCCGGCCGCGCCGATGCCTTGAGCGACCTGCTGCGCCGCCATGGCTTCGAGGTGAGCATCCGTCAGGACGCGCTGCTGGAGGGTACCGACCGTTACAACTGCTACGCGGTGCGCCCGGGCTATGCCGAGTCGCTGGCCGAGCGCATCGACTGGCGCGCGCTCGCGCCGCGCCCCGCCGCGGCCCTCGGCGGCGAGCTGAGCGAGCAGGCCCTGCGTGGCTTCCTCGAGGCGCGCCTGCCGGCCTACATGCTGCCGAGCCGGATCGCCCGGGTCGAACGCCTGCCGCTGACCGCCGAAGGCAAGCTCGACCGTCGCGCGCTGTTGGCGGCGCTGGCCGCCGAGGCGGCCGCGCAGACCCTGGAAGCGCCGGCCAATGCCACCGAGGCGGCCCTGCTGGAGATCTGGAAGAGCGTGCTGAAACGCCCGGCGATCGGCGTCAGCGACAATTTCTTCCAGGTCGGCGGCGACTCCATCCGCCTGATCCAGATGCAGGTCATGGCGCGCGAGGCGGGGCTTGCCTTTACCCTGCGCGACGTGTTCAACCACCAGAGCATCCGCGAACTGGCGCGCCTGCTGGCCGCTCCGGCGAGTCCGGCGGATGCGGCCGCGAGCTCGGCGCCGCGGGTGCTGGAGCCGTTCGCCCTGTTGTCGGCGGCGGAACGCAAGCGCCTGCCGGAGGGGCTCGACGACGCCTATCCGATGACCAGCCTGCAACAGGGCATGCTCCTGCAAAGCGAGGCCAGCGGCGATCCACGGCTGTTGCACAACGTCGTCCTGCACGAGGTGCATGGACGCCTGGACGGCGAGTTGCTGGCGCGCGCCTGGGCGATCCTGATCGGCCGCCACGCGATCCTGCGTACCGGCTTCGACCTGCACGGTGGCCAGGTTCCCCTGCAATGGGTCCACCCGGCCGCTGCGGTCGCCGCCGAGGTGCCGGTGCACGACCTGTGTGGCCTCGATGGGGAAACACGGCGCCTGCGCCTGCGTGCCTGGATCGAGGAAGAGCAGGCCACCCCGTTCGACTGGAGCCGCCCACCGCTGGTGCGCCTCGCCGCGCTGGCGCTGGACGAGCGGCGCTTCGCCCTGGGCGTCGCCGAACACCATAGCGTGCTGGACGGCTGGAGCCTGCAAAGCCTGGTGGACGAGCTGCTGGCGGTCTACGCCGACCTTCTCGCCGGTGTCGTCGCGCGGGAAGCGGAAGCGCCCGCGGTAGGCTTCCGCGACTACGTGGCGCTGGAGCGTGAGGCCGAGGCCAACGCCGCCTCGGCGCTGTTCTGGCTCGACTACCTGGCCGGCGCCCGCTACCGGCCGTTGCCCGGCCTGGCGGAGGAGGGACCCCGGCGCATGGCGGCGGTCCGCGTGGACGTGCCGGCCGACAGCCTGTCGCGCTTGCGCGCCCTGGCCGAACGCAGCGGCTTGCCCTTGCGTTCGTTGTTGCTGGCGGTGCATGGCCGAGCGTTGTGCCGCTTCAGCGATGCCGATGAAGTAGTCACCGGCTTCGTCAGCCACGGGCGCCCCGAGGAGCCGGGAGCGGACCGCCTGCTCGGCCTGTTCCTGAACACCCTGCCGTGCCGGCTGTCGGCTTCCGTCGATCTGCTCGACAGCGCCCGTCGCGCATTCGACTACGAGCGCGCGAGCCTGGAACATCGGCGCCATCCGCTGGCGGCGATTCGCAGGCGCAACCGCGAGTTGCGCCTGGACAGCCTGTTCAACTTCGTCGACTTCCACCAGGACGACGCCGCGCCGACGGCGGGAGTAAGGCACGGCGGCATCCTCGACCAGGTGGTGGTGGACGTCGACGTGCCGCTGGCGGTGGACTTCGAGGTGGCCGGCGAGCGCCTCGAGGTGGGCTTCCAGTACGCCGCCGGACGTTTCCCCGCCGAGCGCGCCGAGGCGCTGGCCGACGCCTACCGCGAGGCGTTGCTGGCGCTGCTCGAGGACCCGGCGCAGCCGCCCACGGCGGCCCAGGCCGAGGACAGCGTGGAGCTGCGGCGGGTGCTCAAGGTGTTGTCCCGGGTGCTCGGCCGGCCGCTGGCGGCCGACCAGGGCTTCGCCAGTGCCGGCGGGCATTCGCTGCTGGGCGTGCAGGCGATCGCCGAATTGCGCCGGCTGACCGGCAGGCAACTGAGCCTGGGGCTGTTGCAGGGCGATCCGGATGCCCGCGAAGTGGTGCGCCGCTGCCATGCCGCCGACGCGCCGCCGTTGCCGCCCGCCACCGAGCGCGCCCGGGCCCTGTGGTTGCAGCGCAGCGGGAGCGCGCAGCCGCGCCTGCGCCTGATCGCGCTGCCGCCCGCGGGGGGCAACGCCGGCACTTTCCGTGGTTGGGACGCGCGCCTGCCGGCGGACGTGGAGCTGCTGGCGATCCAGTATCCGGGGCGCCAGGAACGCCAGGACGAGCCATTCGTCACCGATGTAGAGGCCATGCTCTGTGCCATCGACGACGCGCTCCTGCCATTGCTCGACCGTCCGTTCGCCCTGGTCGGCGCCAGCCTCGGTGGCATGCTCGCCTACGAACTGGCGGCACGCCTGGAAAGCCTGCACGGCCTGCGCGCCAGGCAGTTGTTCGTGATCAGCAGCCGCGCTCCGGGGCCGGACCTGGAATACCCGCGCTTCCATGCGATGGGCGACGCCGAGTTGCTGCGAACCCTGCGCGAGTACGACGTGCTGCCGCTGGAAGTGCTCGACGACCCGGAGCTGCGCGAGATCAGCCTGGCCACCCTGCGCGCCGATTCGCGCCTGGCCGCCGACTATCGCTACCGCCCGCGCGAGCCGCTGGCCATACCGATCACCGCGATCCTCGGCGAGCAGGACCCGGGCGTCTCCAGGGCGGCCATCGACGGCTGGCGGCGGCACGCCAGCCGCTACGAGCTGGAGACCCTGGCCGGCGGCCACGGCCTGGTGGTGACGGCGGCGGAGGAGGTCTGCGCGATCCTGCGGCAGCGCCTGGCGCCCGATGTGCCTGGCGGCGTGCCGGCGAACCTGGCAACCTGAACCGCCGGCCCCTGCCGCCCGCCTGGCGGCAGGGGCCGGTGCCGTCCGTCTTCATTCGAGGTTGCCCATGGTTCTGCGCGAATACACCCAACGCCACCGGCTCGACGCCGTCGCCCCGGCCGACTACCACCGCCATCTGCCGGAGCAGGTCGCGCGCGGCCTGCCTTCCGCCGAGCTGGTGGTGTTCCGCGTCGCCGACGAGCATTCCGACACCGCGGCGTTCAGCGCACGCTACGGCTTTGGCCTGGAGGACTGCGCCAACACCCTGGTCCTGCGCTACAAGCGCGACGGCGCCGAAGGCTATGCCGCGGTGGTCAACCTGGGCTCGCGGCGGCTCGACGTGAACGGCGCGGTCAAGGCGCTGCTCGGGGCCCGCCGGCTGTCCTTCGCCGCCCGCGAGGTCGCCACCGAGCTGACCGGCATGCAGTTCGGCGGCATCACCGCGTTCGGCTTGCCCGAAGGCATGCCGCTGCTGGTCGACGCGGCGGTCTTCGAACGGCCGTTGGTGGTGATGGGCGCCGGGGTCCGCGAGACCAAGCTGCTGCTGTCCCCGGCACTGCTGAAAGACCTTCCCGGAGTGGTGGTCGCCGAACTCAGCGAAGCCGGTTGAACCCGGCGCGGAGCATCGCCGCCGCGGCTCTGCCAATTGTGGTAGGTGAAGCCTTCCGCCGTCTCTGCAACCATGCCCCCGCCCTGATCGCGACAAACGCCGGAATGCCCCGTGGTAGACGCTCGCGCCTGTTTTTTCTAAGCGTTCGCGGCGGCCACGGCGCGGTTCGTCGGACAGCCCCTCCGGATGCGTTTCCTACCTTCATCCGAGGAGCGGTAAATGATCAGGATCGACTTTTCCCAGTTGCACCAGGCCCGCGAAGATGCCGCGGCGGCCATGCCGAGCATCGCCGGCAAGAAGATTCTCATGGGCTTCTGGCACAACTGGCCGGCCGGCGCCGCCGACGGCTACCAGCAGGGCTCGTTCGCCAACATCGCGCTGGAAGACGTGCCGAGCGAGTACAACGTGGTCGCCGTGGCCTTCATGAAAGGGCGCGGCATCCCGACCTTCCAGCCATACAACCTGTCCGACGCGGAGTTTCGCCGCCAGGTCGGCGTGCTCAACGCCCAGGGCCGCGCGGTGCTGATTTCGCTGGGGGGCGCCGACGCGCACATCGAGTTGCACGCCGGGCAGGAGCAGGCGCTGGCCGCCGAGATCGTCCGTCTGGTGGAAACCTACGGTTTCGACGGCCTGGACATCGACCTCGAGCAGAGCGCCATCGACCTGGCCGACAACCAGCGGGTGCTGCCGGCGGCCCTCAAGCTGGTGCGCGAGCACTACGCCGGGCAGGGCAAGCACTTCATCGTCAGCATGGCCCCGGAGTTTCCCTATCTGCACAAGAACGGCAAGTACGTGCCTTATCTGCAGGCCCTGGAAGGCGTCTACGACTTCATCGCGCCGCAGTACTACAACCAGGGCGGCGACGGCCTGTGGGTCCAGGAGGCGAACGGCGGCAAGGGCGCCTGGATCGCGCAGAACAACGACGCGATGAAAGAAGACTTCCTCTACTACCTCACCGAGAGCCTGGCCACCGGCAGCCGCGACTTCGTGCGGATCCCGGCGCAGCGCCTGGCCATCGGCCTGCCGAGCAACGTCGATGCGGCGGCTACCGGCTACGTGATCGATCCCGCCGCGGTGAGCAACGCGTTTCGCCGCCTGGAAGCCGCCGGTCACGCGATCAAGGGCCTGATGACCTGGTCGGTGAACTGGGACGATGGCCTGAACAAGCGCGGCGAGCGCTACAACTGGGAGTTCCGCAAGCGCTACGCCAGCCTGATCCATGACGGCGAGGGCGGCGACCAGCGCCCGGCGGCGCCGCAGGGCCTGCGTCTGCTGGAGCGCGGCGAGACCAGCCTGGTGCTGGCCTGGAACGCCTCCAGCGGGCAGCGTCCGATCGATTACTACAGCCTCTATCGCGACGGCGCCATGGTTGGCCAGAGCGCCGCGCTGGGTTCCACCGACAGCGGCCTGACGGCGGACACCCGCTACAGCTATTTCGTCACCGCCACCGATACCCAGGGCAACCAGTCGCTGCCCAGCGAAGGCCTGGAGGTCAGCACCAGCGGCGGGGCGGTGGATCCGCAATTCCCGCAATGGCGGGAGAACCAGGCCTATCGGGTCGACGATGGGGTGACCTACGAGGGGCTGCGCTATCTCTGCCTGCAGGCGCACACCTCAAACAGCGGCTGGACGCCGCCGGTAGCCTTCACCCTCTGGCGGCCGCTGCGCTGAGGGGGCGGGCCGGTCCGCGCCGCGGGCCGGTCCTTTGGCCGGCGAGAGCCACGCACGGGTGGCGCCATATCCATATGCGTTTTCGGTATTTCCGCTTGATCGTTCATGGCGTTTACCATCACAGCATAACTTGTTATAACAAGTGTCCGAGCCACTCCGACAAGCGAATCCGACCATGGGCAAACTGCTCCCGCTTTCCCCCGTGCCGCTGTACAGCCAGCTCAAGGAGCTGCTGCGCGGGCGCATCCTCGACGGCGTCTACCCGCCGCTCAGCCGCATGCCCTCGGAGAACGAGCTGGGCAAGGCCTTCGACGTCAGCCGCATCACCGTGCGCCAGGCGCTCGGCGACCTGCAGAAGGAAGGGCTGATCTTCAAGATCCACGGCAAGGGCACCTTCGTCGCCCGGCCGAAGGCGTTCCAGAACGTCAGCACCCTGCAAGGCCTGGGCGAGTCCATGACGCAGATGGGCTACGAGGTCATCAACCGCCTGCATGGCCTGCGCTACGTGCCGGCCGGCGCGCGGGTGGCCGAGCGCCTGCGGGTGGAAGAGGGCAGCCCTGTGTGCGAGATCAAGCGGGTGCGGCTGGTCAACCGCGAGCCGGTTTCGCTGGAAGTCACCTACCTGCCGCAGGCGCTCGGCGAGCGCCTGGAGAAGGCCGACCTGGTGACCCGCGACATCTTCCTGATCCTCGAGAACGATTGCGGCATTCCCCTCGGCCATGCCGACCTGGCCATCGACGCGGTGCTCGCCGATGCCGACCTGACCCGCGCCCTGGCGGTCGAGGAGGGCGCGCCGATCATGCGTATCGAGCGCCTGACCCATGCCGCCGACGGCGCGCCGCTGGACTTCGAATACCTCTACTACCGCGGCGACGCTTTCCAGTATCGCCTGCGCATCGATCGGCAGAAGGGAGAGCGGGCATGAACACCCTGGAGCAGGAATACGACATCGTGGTGATCGGCGGCGGCACCGCCGGGCCGATGGCGGCGATCAAGGCCAAGGAGCACGACCGCGAACTGCGCGTGCTGCTGGTGGACAAGGCCAACGTCAAGCGCAGCGGCGCCATCAGCATGGGCATGGACGGGTTGAACAACGCCATCGTCCCCGGCCACGCCACGGCCGAGCAGTACACCCGGGAAATCACCGTGGCCAACGACGGCATCGTCAACCAGGCGGCGGTATACGCCTATGCCAGCCACAGCTTCGAGACCCTGCGGCAGCTGGATCGCTGGGGCGTCAGGTTCGAAAAGGACGAGACCGGCGACTATGCGGTGAAGAAGGTCCACCACATGGGCGCCTATGTGCTGCCGATGCCGGAAGGGCACGACATCAAGAAGGTGCTCTACCGCCAGCTCAAGCGTGCGCGGATCCCCATCGCCAACCGCCTGGTCTGCACCCGCCTGCTCACCGATGCCGAGGGCGCGGTGAACGGCGTACTCGGTTTCGACTGCCGCAGCGGCGACTTCCATGTGATCCGCGCCAAGGCGGTGATCCTTTGCTGCGGCGCGGCGGGCCGCCTGGGCCTGCCGTCCTCGGGCTACCTGATGGGTACCTACGAGAACCCGACCAACGCCGGCGACGGCTACGCCATGGCCTATCATGCCGGCGCCGAGCTGGCCAACCTGGAATGCTTCCAGATCAACCCGCTGATCAAGGACTACAACGGCCCGGCCTGTGCCTACGTCACCGGCCCGCTGGGTGGCTATACCGCCAACGCCAGGGGTGAGCGCTTCATCGAATGCGACTACTGGAGCGGGCAGATGATGTGGGAGTTCCACCAGGAACTCGAAGGCGGCAATGGCCCGGTGTTCCTCAAGCTCGACCACCTGGCGGAGGAAACCATCCAGACCATCGAGGACATCCTCCATGGCAACGAACGCCCCAGTCGCGGGCAGTTCCACGCCGGGCGCGGCACCGACTACCGCCAGCAGATGGTCGAGATGCACATTTCCGAGATCGGCTTCTGCTCCGGCCACTCGGCCTCCGGCGTGTGGGTCAACGAGAAGGCCGAGACCAGCGTGAAGGGCCTCTACGCAGCCGGCGACATGGCCGCGGTGCCGCACAACTACATGCTCGGCGCCTTCACCTATGGCTGGTTCGCCGGGCGCAACGCCGCCGAATACGTCGCCGGGCGCGCCTTCAGCGCGGTCGACAGCGCCCAGGTCGAGCGCGAGCGTGCGCGGATCGAGGCGCCGCTGCTGCGCGAGCATGGCCTGCCGGCGGCGCAGGTGGAGTACAAGCTGCGCCGGCTGGTCAACGACTACCTGCAACCGCCCAAGGTGACCCGCAAGATGGAATTGGGCCTGCAACGCATCCAGGCCATCGCCGAGGATCTGGAGCGGATCAAGGCGGACAACCCCCACGAGCTGATGCGCGCCCTGGAAGTCAGCGTTATCCGCGATTGCGCGGAGATGGCCGCGCGCGCCTCGCTGTTCCGCACCGAGAGCCGCTGGGGCCTGTACCACCACCGGGTGGACTATCCGCGGCGCGACGACGCTGCCTGGTTCTGCCACGCGCACCTGAAGAAGGACGAGCAGGGACGCATGGCCAGCTTCAGGAAACCGGTCGAACCCTACCTGTTCGCCATCGACGAGGGCGAACAGCAGGCCTACCAGCGCCTGCGGCTGAGGAACGACGCCGCCTAGGGCCCCACGCCCCGGCGTAGTACCGCTAGACACCGAGCCCGCCGCCACGAAAGCGGGCCAGATCGAACCACGAGGACCGCGTGCCATGGCCTACCGACCCCAGGACATCTTCTTCCGCAGCAGCGCCCCGGTGACCATCGACGAAGACCGCTGCATCGCCGACAAGGGCTGCACCGTCTGCGTCGAGGTCTGCCCGATGGACCTGCTGGCCATCGATCCGACGACCCGCAAGGCCTACATGGCCTACGACGAGTGCTGGTACTGCATGCCTTGCGAAAAGGACTGCCCGACCGGCGCGGTGAAGGTCGAGATTCCCTACCTGCTGCGCTGACGCCCGCTCCCGGCAAGCGAGGCAGAACCCGCCATCCGGCCACTCCCGGACGCCACTCTGAAACACCCCTCGTTTCCCACCACCGTCCGGGTGGCGGAGACGATTCCCATGACCATGATTCGAGGGGAATCCCCATGCGACTGCGTGCAATCCTGGCCAGCCTGGCGCTGGCCCTGACTTCCCTGGGTGCCCAGGCGGAAACCATCCGCGTGGCCATCGGCACTCAGGACACCACCATCAACTGCGCCGCCGGCGGGCTGCTGATCCGCGAGCTGGGCCTGCTGGAGAAATACCTGCCGCGCGACGGCCGCTACAAGGATGCGGACTACCGGGTGGAGTGGAAGAACTTCACCAGTGGCGCACCGCTGACCAACGAGATGGTCGCCGGCAAGCTCGACTTCGGCGCCATGGCCGACTTTCCCGGCACCTTCAACGGTGTGGCCTTCGCCGCCGCCGGCAAGCGCAGCCTGTTCATCAGCGTGCTGTCCGGCAGCACCCGTGGCAGCGGCAACGGCATCGTGGTACCGAGCGGCTCGCCGGTGCAGTCGCTGGCCGAACTGAAAGGCCAGACCATCTCCGTACCGTTCGCCTCCACTGCCCATGGCATGCTGCTGCGCGCGGTGGCGGCGCAAGGCTGGGACCCGCAGCGCGACGTGACCATCATCGCCCAGCCGCCGGAAATCGCCGGTTCGGCCTTGCAGGCGAACAAGATTGCCGCCCATGCCGACTTCGTACCCTTCGCCGAGCTGTTCCCCAATCGCGGCTTCGCCCGCAAGATCTACGACGGTTCCCAGGCCAACGCGCCGACCTTCCATGGCGCGCTGGTGGACGCCGCCTACGCCGAGCGCTATCCGGAGGTGGTGGTGGCCTACCTGCGGGCGAGCATCGAAGCCAATCGACTGCTGGCCGCCGAACCGGAGAAATACAGCGAGCTGATCGAGAAGGTCACCGGCATCGAGGCCGAGGTCAATTACCTGTTCCACGGTCCGCTCGGCCTGCAGACCCGCGACCAGGCCTGGAAACCCGAATACCGCCAGGCGCTGGCGACCTCCATCGACACCCTGAAGCTGCTGAAGAAGGCCGACCGTGGGCTGGACGTCGAGCGTTTCGTCGACGACCGCTACATCCGCGAGGCCTACCGTCAGGCCGGGCTGGACTACCAGGCGGCGCTGGCAGACTACGCACCGTCGCCGCTGCGCGCCAGCGACGCGCGCAGCGGCCGGCCGATCGAGGAGTTCGAACGGGTAGCGCAGATCTGGGTGAAGGGCGAGGCCAGGGTGCGCCATTACGCTTCGCCGGAGTCGGCCCTGGCCGATCTTGCCGAGCTGAAGGCGCAGGGCAAGGCGATTCGTGCGATCTACGCCCAGGATCGTGACAGCGGGATCAAGCTGCTGGCCAACCAGGCGTGGTTCGTCCGCGACGGCGAGGGTCGCCTCAACGCCTTCCTGCTCCGCGAGCAGGCCCAGGACTATGCCCGCCGCCATGGCGGCGAGGTACGCGACTTTGCCGCCGCCAGCCAGCAGGCGCTGGCGCTCCGCTGAGGCGGGCGTCTTCGGAGTCCGCCCATGAGTTCGCTTCCGATCTCCCGACCCTGGCGCTGGGCCACCCGCGCCGCTTCGCTGGCGGCCTGCCTGGCGTTCTGGCAGCTCGCCGCCGGTCTGCAACTGAATCTGGGCCTGGTGACCTTCGCCAACGTGCCGACGCCCGGTGCGGTGTTGCTGGCGGCCTGCAACCTGGCCCAGTCCAGCGTGCTCCTGGCGCACCTCGGCGCCAGTCTGGCGCGGGTCTTCGCCGGCTATCTGCTGGCCGCCGCGCTGGGCATCGCCCTCGGCCTGGCGATCGGCCGCTCGGCCTGGGCCGAGGCCTTGCTGCTGCCGCCGCTGGAAGTGCTGCGGCCGATCCCGGCGGTGGCCTGGATTCCCCTGGCGATCCTGATGTTCCCTTCGTCGGAGGCCTCGATGATCTTCATTACCTTCACCGGCGCGCTGTTCCCGATCCTGCTCAATACCGTGCATGGCGTGGAGGCGCTCGATCCGCGCCTGCTGGCTTCGGCGCGCAGCCTGGGGGCGGGGCGCCGGGCGCTGCTGCGCGAGGTGCTGCTGCCCGGCGCCGGACCGGGCATCTTCACCGGCCTGGCGATCGGCATGGGCACCTCCTGGTTCTGCCTGGTGACCGCCGAGATGATCTCCGGGCAATGGGGACTGGGTTACTACACCTGGGCTTCCTACAACATCCAGAACTACGACGAGGTGGTGGTCGGCATGCTGCTCATCGGCCTCTTCGGCATGGGCAGTAGTGGGTTGGTGAAGCGCGTCGGCGCGTCGCTGACGCCCTGGTACGCGGCGGGAGGCAAGGTCCGATGACGACGGCCGGCAACAGCCTGGGGCGCATCCAGATCCGCGACCTGAGCATCCGCCTGGGGCAGGGGAGCGAAGCCTTCGAGGCGGTCCGCGATCTGAGCCTGGAGGCGCGGCCGGGCGAGTTCGTCTGCCTGCTCGGGCCTTCGGGATGCGGCAAGTCGACCCTGCTCGGCGCCCTGGCCGGCCACCTGCGGCCAAGCGCCGGCAGCGTGAGGGTCGACGGCCGGAGCGTGGAAGGACCTTCGCCGCAGCGTGGCATGGTATTCCAGCAGCACACCCTGTTCCCCTGGCGGCGGGTCCGCGACAACGTCGCCTTCGGCCTGAAGATGCAGGGCCTGGCCCGCGCCGAGCGCAACCGGCGCGCCATGGAGATGCTCGGACTGGTGGGGCTGGCGGACTTCGCCGGGCGCTGGCCCGGCCAACTGTCCGGGGGTATGCAGCAGCGCGTGGAGATCGCCCGGGTGCTGGTCAACCGGCCGCGCCTGCTGCTGATGGACGAGCCCTTCGGCGCCCTCGACGCGCAGACCCGGCTGAAGATGCAGACCTTGCTGCTGGACGTATGGGCGCGGGTCCGCACCACGGTGCTGTTCGTCACCCACGACATCGACGAGGCCCTGTACCTGGCGGACAGGGTGCTGGTGATGAGCCCCCGTCCGGGACGGATCATCGCCGACCTGGCGCTGGACTTCCCGCGCCCTCGCGACACCCGGCTGGTGACCAGCGCCGACTTCGTGCGCCTGAAACGCCACTGCCTGGAACTGCTCGACCACGACGACGGCCGCCAGTTGCCGCGCCTGACCCCGCTCGGCTTGCCGCCGGGCATCACCCCGGACCGACTGCGGATCGCCATATGACCTGTAAAAACGCCACCCTGCCCGAAATCCTCGAACTGTCGCCGCGCCTGGAGGACGCCGACCCCGGCGTACGCCGCCTGGCGCTGATCGAACTGGCCGACCTGGAGCTGCCGGAGGCGCTGCCGTTGCTGATTGCGGCCCTGCGCGGCGATCCCGACCCCGGCGTGCGCGGCGAGGCCGCGCGCCTGCTGGAGGCCTGGGAGGAAGACGCGGTGGTCGATGCGCTCTGTGCGGCCCTGGCCGATCCGGTGCCGGCGGTGGCCGATGCCGCCGCGCAGAGCCTTGGCGAACTCAAGGAACCGGCCGTCGGGCGGCGCCTGCTGCCGTGGCTCGGGCATGCCGATGCCTTCGTCCGCGCCAGCGTATTGCGTGCGTTGCGCGAACTGCGCCTGGAGGAGAGCGCCGTGCCGGCCCTGGCCGCCCTCGGCGATCCGCAGGCGGCGGTGCGCCGCGAGGCGGTGGCGGTACTCGGCTGGCTCCGCCACCAGCCGGCCCTGGCCGAACTGGCCAGGCTGGCCAGCGCCGATGTCGACCCGGAGGTACGCCGGGCGGCCACCGGCGCCCTCGGCCTGAGCCGCGAGGCGACGGTGCTGCCGGCGCTCTGCGCGGCGCTGGCGGACGCTCAATGGCAGGTTCGCGAAGAGGCGGCGACGACCCTTGGCAAGCTGGGCCGGGAGGAGGCCGGCGAGCCGCTGCTGAAGGCCCTGGCGGACGACTACTGGCAGGTCCGCCTGCGCGCCGCGCGGGCGCTCGGGCGCTTGCGCCACCGCCCGGCGCGGGAGGCGCTGGAAGCATTGCTCGGCCATCCCATCGGCAACCTGCGCAAGGAGGCCGCCCTGGCCCTCGGCGAACTGGCGGACCCGGCCTCGGCCCAGGCCTTGCGGGTCGCCGAAGGCGACGGCGATCCCGAGGTGCGCAAGGCGGTGCGCATCGCCCTGGCGCAACTGCGGATGCCGGCATGACCCAGCCGCCGCTGCGCCTGCGCAATTCCGCCAGGGACGGCTGGCTGATGCTCGAATGGGCGGACGGCGCGGTCAGCCGGATCGACCATGCGCGCCTGCGCGCCGCCTGTCCCTGTGCGCAATGCCGGGCGCAGCGCCTGCGCGGACGGATCGTCGCGGCGGAGCAGGGCGTGCGCCTGCGCGATATCCGCCTGCAGGGCTACGGCGTGCAGTTGCTGTTCGACGATGGTCACGAGCGCGGTATCTACCCCTGGTCCTATCTGCGCGACGAACTCTGAGGCGGGTATTGTTCCGCTCCCGGCAACAACGTGAAGCGTGTTCATGGGTTTCAGATTGTTGCCAATCCCTGCGTTGTCCCCGTCCCGCCACGGCCACCACCCGGGTGACCCGCTCGGAGGCCCGCCGCCTGGCTTCGTTGTCGTTTCCGTAACACTGTTTTCCAGCCTGAAACGTTTCAGCTTTACTTGCAAAGACCTTATCATTCGCAAATTAACCATTGTTCTGCTTGGCTCAGATCATGAGTCCTCTTCATAAACCCTTGCTCCTTGCAAGGTTATCGAGGAAGTAGAGCGGTCGCTGCGTGCGGCCAGTCGATCATTCGCAACGAGGAAGCGTTCGCGTGAAATCCCATCTTCTCCGCCCGGCCCTGCGCCCCGTGGCCGGCGGCCTATTGTCCGCCTCCCTGCTGTGCAACGCGGTGCACGCCGCCGAGGCGTTCTCGCCGAACTCGAAATGGATGCTCGGCGACTGGGGCGGCAAGCGCACCGAGCTGCTGGAGAAGGGCTACGACTTCAAGCTGGAGTACGTCGGCGAGGCGGCGGCCAACCTCGATGGCGGCTATGACGACGACAAGACCGGACGCTATACCGACCAGTTCGCCCTGGGCGTGCACATGGATCTGGAGAAGATCCTCGGCTGGAAGGCTACCGAGTTCCAGTTCACCGTCACCGAGCGCAACGGCAAGAACCTTTCCAACGACCGCATCGGCGACCCGCGTGCCGGGCACATCAGCTCGGTGCAGGAGGTCTGGGGCCGCGGGCAGACCTGGCGGCTGACCCAGCTGTGGCTCAAGCAGCAGTACTTCGACGGCGCGCTGGACGTGAAATTCGGCCGTTTCGGCGAGGGCGAGGACTTCAACAGCTTCCCCTGCGATTTCCAGAACCTGGCCTTCTGCGGCTCGCAGGTGGGCAACTGGGCGGGGAGCATCTGGTACAACTGGCCGGTCAGCCAGTGGGCGTTGCGGGTGAAGTACAACTTCGCGCCGGACTGGTACGTGCAGGTCGGCGCCTACGAGCAGAACCCGTCGAACCTGGAGACCGGCAACGGCTTCAAGATGAGCGGCAGCGGGACCAAGGGCGCGTTGCTGCCGGTGGAGCTGATCTGGCAGCCGAAGGTCGGCGCCGAGCAACTGCCGGGCGAGTACCGGCTGGGCTACTACTACAGCACGGCGAAGGCCGATGACGTCTACGACGACGTCGACGGCCAGCCGCAGGGGCTGACCGGCAACGACTTCAAGTCGCGCGGCAGCAAGCATGGCTGGTGGGTGGTGGCGCAGCAGCAGGTCACTTCGCACAACGGCGATGCCTCGCGCGGGTTGAGCCTGTTCGCCAACCTGACGGTCCACGACAAGGCGACCAACGTGGTGGACAACTACCAGCAGCTCGGGGTGGTCTACAAGGGGCCGTTCGACGCGCGGCCGAAGGACGACATCGGCCTGGGCATCGCGCGCATCCATGTCAACGACGATGTGAAGAAGCGCCAGCGCCTGGTGAACCAGGTGAACGGCATCGACGACTACGACAACCCGCTGTACCAGCCGCTGCAGGACACCGAGTACAACGCCGAGCTGTACTACGGGGTGCATGTGACCGACTGGCTGACGGTGCGGCCGAACCTGCAATACATCAAGCAGCCGGGCGGGGTCGACGAGGTCGACAACGCGCTGGTGGCGGGGATCAAGATCCAGACGGTGTTCTAGGCTGTTGCTTCGGACAACCGCGATTCGGTCATGGCCAGCGGCCATTTCTTCAGCGCCGCCCAACGCGGCGCGGCGGGCTGAACAGCCCGGCGTGCAGAACGTAATAGGAGAGTAAGCAATGCCTGTCATCAACCCCGAAGGGAGTACCGGACGATGAGCGAAGGTAACCGCAGTCGATCGCGCCTGCTGCCGAGCCTGCTCGGCCTGTTGATCCTGCTGTCCGGCCTGGCGCTGCTGGCCGGCGGCATCAAGCTGGCGAGCCTGGGCGGCTCGCTGTACTACCTGCTGGCCGGCATCGGCCTGGCCCTGAGCGGACTGTTGCTGCTGCTGGGCAAGCGTGCGGCGCTAGGCCTGTACGCTCTGGTGCTGTTCGCCAGCACCGTCTGGGCGCTGTGGGAAGTCGGCCTGGACTGGTGGCAACTGGTGCCGCGCCTGGCTCTGTGGTTCGTCTTCGGCCTGCTGCTCTGGCTACCCTGGTTCCGCCGCCCGCTGCTGGCCGACGGTCCGGCGCCGCTGGGCACCGCGGCGCTGGGCGTGGCGGTGGTCCTGGCCGGCGCCGCCGCGGTGGGCAGCCAGTTCACCAATCCGGGGCAGATCGTCGGTCGCATCGACCGCGACAGCGGCATGACCAGCACCGCCCCGGCGATGCCGGACGGCGACTGGCAGGCCTACGGGCGCACCGAGTTCGGCGACCGCTACTCGCCGTTGAAGCAGATCACCCCGGCCAACGTCGGCCAGCTCGAGGAAGCCTGGCGCATACGTACCGGCGACCTGCCGACCGCCGACGATCCGCTCGAACTGACCAACGAGAACACCCCGCTGAAGGTCAACGGCATGCTCTACGCCTGCACCGCGCACAGCAAGGTGCTGGCCCTCGACCCGGACACCGGCGCGGAAATCTGGCGCTTCGATCCGCAGATCCAGAGCCCGGTAGGCTTCAAGGGCTTCGCCCACATGACTTGCCGTGGCGTCTCCTACTACGACGAAGAGCAGTACGCCAGGAGCGACGTCGGCGCGCCGCCGGCCGCGCTCTCCGAGGCCGGCAAGGCGGTCGCCGCCAGTTGTCCGCGGCGCCTGTTCCTGCCCACCGCCGACGCCCGCCTGATCGCGATCAACGCCGACAACGGCAAGGTCTGCGAGGACTTCGGGGTCAAGGGCGCGGTCGACCTGACGGCCGGCATCGGTCCGTTCACCCCGGGCGGCTACTACTCCACCTCGCCGGCGGCGGTCACCCGCAATCTGGTGATCATCGGCGGCCACGTCACCGACAACGAGTCGACCAACGAGCCGTCCGGGGTGATCCGCGCCTTCGACGTGCACGACGGCAAGCTGGTGTGGAACTGGGACAGCGGCAACCCGGACGAGACCGAGCCCCTGGCTCCCGGCAAGTTCTATACCCGCAACTCGCCGAACATGTGGTCGCTGGCCAGCGTCGACGAGAAGCTCGGCCAGGTCTACCTGCCGCTGGGCAACCAGATGCCCGACCAGTGGGGCGGCAACCGCACCCCCGGTGCCGAGAAGTTCAGCGCCGGCCTGGTGGCCCTCGACCTGAACACCGGCAAGCTGCGCTGGAACTACCAGTTCACCCACCACGACCTGTGGGACATGGACGTCGGCAGCCAGCCGACCCTGCTCGACCTGAAGACCGCCGATGGCGTCAAGCCGGCGCTGATCGCGCCGACCAAGCAGGGCAGCCTGTACGTGCTGGACCGCCGCGACGGCACGCCGATCGTGCCGATCCGCGAAGTGCCGGCGCCGCAGGGCGCGGTGGAGGGCGACCATACCGCGCCGACCCAGGCGCGTTCCGACCTCAACCTGCTGCGCCCGCCGCTGACCGAGCGCGACATGTGGGGCAGCAGCCCGTTCGACCAGATGCTCTGCCGCATCCAGTTCCGCTCGCTGCGCTACGAGGGCCAGTACACCCCGCCGTCGGAGCAGGGCAGCCTGATCTATCCGGGCAACGTCGGAGTGTTCAACTGGGGCGGGGTGTCGGTCGACCCGGTGCGCCAGATCCTCTTCACCAGCCCCAACTACATGGCCTTCGTCTCGCAGATGGTGCCGCGCGACAAGGTGCCCAGCGGAAGCAAGCGCGAGGGCGAGACCAGCGGCGTGCAGCCGAACACCGGCGCGCCCTACGCGGTGATCATGCATCCGTTCATGTCGCCCATCGGCCTGCCGTGCCAGGCGCCGTCCTGGGGTGACGTGGCGGGTATCGACCTGACCACCGCCAAGGTCGTCTGGCAGCACAAGAACGGCACCAGCCGCGACAACACCCCGGTGCCGATCGGCCTCACCGTCGGCGTACCGAGCATGGGCGGCTCGATCACCACCGCCGGCGGCGTGGCCTTCCTCAGCGGCACGCTCGACCAGTACCTGCGCGCCTACGACGTGAAGGACGGCAAGCAGCTCTGGCAGGCGCGCCTGCCGGCCGGCGGCCAGGCCACGCCGATGAGCTACACCGGCAAGGACGGTCGCCAGTACGTGCTGATCGTCGCTGGCGGACACGGCTCCTTCGGTACCCGCATGGGCGACTACATCATCGCCTACGCCCTGCCCAGGCAATGACCCGCCCACCGGGAGCCCACAGCCGGCTCCCGGCCTTCCGGGCCTCGGCCCGGAAGGGGCTTTGCCAAGGGGAGGCGCGTTCCCGCCCTTGGCAAAGCCCCTTCGATACCTTGCGACCCGCGGAACCCTGCATGCCGTCCCGACCCCGACCCAGCTTCGTCTCCCACCTGTTGCCCGGCTCCCTGGCGCTCTGCGGCCTGGCCATCGCCTGCGCCGTCCAGGGCGAGGAGCGACGCAGCCTCGAACCCATGGTGGTGACCGGCAGCTACAACCCCAGCGACACCTTCGACCTGCCGTTCTCGGTGGATAGCATCGAGCGTCGGCAGATCGCCGACGGCCAGCTCGGCATCAACCTCTCCGAAGTCCTGCCGCGGGTACCTGGCCTGGTGGTGCAGAACCGCCAGAACTACGCTCAGGACCTGCAAATCTCCTCGCGCGGCTACGGCGCCCGCTCGGCCTTCGGTATCCGCGGGCTGAAGCTGCTCGCCGACGGCATCCCGGCCAGTACGCCGGATGGCCAGGGCCAGGCCGCGACCCTCAACCTCGACGTCGCCGAGCGCATCGAGGTACTGCGCGGGCCGGCCTCGACGATCTACGGCAGCAACGCCGGCGGGGTGATCCAGATGTTCTCCCGCGACGGCCAGGGCGCCCCGCGGGTCGGCGCGGAAACCTCCGTCGGCAGCGATGGCCTGAGCCGCAACCACCTGTACACGGAAGGCGAGGGCGACGGGGTCGGTTTCCTGGTGGATGCCTCGCGGATGGACACCGACGGCTACCGCGACCACAGCGCCGCGCGCCGCGACCAGACCTTCGCCAAGCTGAACTTCAGGCCCGACGCCGACAGCCGCGTGGCGCTGATCTACAGCAGCCTGGAACAGAACGACACTGAAGATCCGCTGGGGCAGACCTGGGACGCCTACAAGCACGACCCGCGCTCCGTCACCGCCAACGCCGAGCTGTACGACACGCGCAAGAGCATCGACCACCAGCAGGCCGGGATGAACTACGAGCGCTACTTCGGCGAGGCGACCTTGCAGGTCAACGCCTACGTGGGCAAGCGCAGTGTCGTGCAGTATCTGTCGATCCCCAGGGGGGTGGCCTCCAACAGTCAGCGTGGCGGCGGCGTGGTGGACTTCGACCGCGACTTCCACGGTGGCACCGTGCGCTGGCTGCAACCGGTACGCCAGGCGCCGGGCGTGCTGAACCTGACCGTCGGCCTCGACTACGACCAGAGCCGCGACGACCGTCGCGGCTACCAGAACTTCAACGGCGACCAGCTCGGCGTGAAGGGCGAGTTGCGCCGCGACGAGGTGGACACCGCCACCAGCCTCGATCCCTACCTGCAGGCGAGCTGGGCCATCGACGCCTGGACCCTGCAGGCCGGGGTGCGCCACAGCACCATGAAGATGGAGGTCGACGACCGCTACCTGAGCAACGGCGATGCCAGCGGCTCGCGGCGCTACCGGAAGAACACCCCGTCGTTCTCGGTGATGTACGCCTTCACCCCCGACCTGCACGGCTACCTCAGCGCCGGCAAGGGCTTCGAGACTCCGACCCAGGCGGAGATGGCCTATGCGCCGGTGGCGGCGAACGCGCCGGACGTCTTCAACTTCGGCCTCAAGCCAGCCACCAGCAGCCAGTACGAAGCCGGGCTGAAGGCGCGCCTGTGGGGCAATACGCGGGTCAACGCGGCGATCTTCCAGATCCGCACCGAGGACGAGATCGTCGTCGCCAGCTCCCTCGGCGGTCGCACCAGCTACCAGAACGCCGGCAAGACCCTGCGTCGCGGCTTCGAACTGGGCCTGGAGAGCGAACTGAGCGAGCACTGGAACGCCAACCTGGCCTATACCCGGCTATCCGCCACCTACGATTCGGATTTCGAGGCCGGCGGCAAGACCATCGGCAAGGGCAAGCACCTGCCGGGCGTGCCGGAAAGCAGCCTGTTCGGCGAACTGGTGTGGAAGCCCGCGGAGGGCATCAGCATGGGCTGGGAAGGCATGTACCGCAGCCAGGTCTACGTCGAGGACAGCAACAGCGAAAAGGCCGCGCCGAGCTATGCGGTATTCAACTGGCGCACCCGCTTCGAGCAGCGCCTGGGAGCCTGGGCCTTCCACCAGCTGGTGCGCCTGGACAACCTGTTCGACCGCCAGTACGTCGGCTCGGTCATCGTCGGCGACGGCAACCGGCGTTACTACGAAGCGGCCCCCGGGCTGTCCTGGTACGCGGGAGCCGGGGTCGAATACCAATTCTGAAGTGCCGGATGCGCTTGTTCGCGCTACCCGGCCAGCCCTTGTCAGCGTCGTCAATTCCGATTACTGTATGGATGTACAGTAATCGGAAATCGCCTGCCTGCGCGACAAGGAGCACCGATCATGAGCCACAACCTTGCCGAACTGCCGCTGTCCCGACGCCGCGCCCTGGAGCGCGAGAAACAGGCCTGCCTGCGCCTCCACCTGTCCCGCAATCGTGCCAGCGAACGCCTGGAGCGCGCCGTGCGCGACGAAGTCGAGCGCCTGCTGGGTGCCCGCGAACGCCAGGGGGCCGGCTGGCCGGAGTGGGTCAGCGCGGAGCTCTGCGTGGCGGACGACCCGCTCTTCGTGCGCAAGGTGGTGGCGCGCCTGAAAGCCGCGGTGGACTGGCAACGCCAGCGCGCAGCCTGAGCGTTGCTCGCTTCAGGCCCCGCTGCCGTCGCTCCCGGGCGCGCGATGATGTTGCAGGGCGCGCTGGCGATGGCCGGCGAGGATGTACCGGTAGATCAGTCGTGCGAGTGGCTCCAGCTCCATTTTCTGGCCGTTCAGCGCGGCGCCGCACAGCGCCAGCTTGACCCGCTTGCCGCCGGCCACCGCGCGGGCTTCGGGGCGGGCGAAAGCCCGCGGGTCGAAACGGGCATGGCTGTCGAAGCGCGGTGCCGTGCAATCGAAGGTGGTCGCGAAGGTGAGTTCCAGCCAGCGCCCGCGCTCGATCTCCAGCGACTGGAAGGTGTACATCGGCACCTGCGGCGCGTTGGCGAAGGCGATGCTCTCCGGCGTCAGGGTGAGCGCGACCTGGCCGTGGCGCCGGTAGAGGAACACGCCCGCCAGGCAGGCGTACAGGCCGCCGCCCAGCAGCAGCGCGGCTGGCAGCCAGAACAGCCATTGGCCACTGGCCAGGCGCCAGGCGTTGGGCAGCGAAGCGAGCCAGAGACCGGTGGCGCCAGCCACCAGGCCAGCGAGCAGGGCAACGCAGGCGGTGCCCCGCGAGACCTCGCGGATCTCGCAGCGGGCTTCCAGCGGCGGCAGTTCGTCGAGGGTTTCGTCAGTTTCTTGCATGGGGATTCTCACAGGTCTTGCCGAGCAGGTCGGCGCTGAGCGCTCGGCTCAACGCCAGGGGGGCGCCGAACCAGACGCCCAGCGCCTGGCTCGGCGGTCGTGTCGGAACGGCCCGGCCGGCGGTCCCGGCCCAGGTGCGTTCGAAGCTCTCTCCCAGCGCCGTGCAGCGCAGGCCCAGCGGAGGGTGGGTATCCTGCGGATGGACCTGGAGTCCCTCCGCCCCGGGGGCCGGTGCTTCCAGGCCGGACTGGCCCAGGTAGACGTGGATGGCGTCCACCAGGTTGTCCGGCGCGCGCGCCGGAGCGAGCAGGCAGTGTTCGAGGAACGCCCGTATCGGCGCGCCGGCCGCCGCGCTGCGCAGCAGGGCCGAGGCCATCGCCGGCGCACCGGCCAGTTGTGCGGCGCGGCGGTCGGCGGCGAATTCGCGCAGGCGGCTCCAGTGGTTCACGGCGAGGCCGAAACGTTCGAGGAAGTACCCGGCCAACAGTCGCGCCGGTTCCAGTGCCGCACGTTCGAAGACGTTGGCTTCCTGCTCCTCGATGGCGGCCAGTTGGCTCGCGGCGCCCTGGTAGATCGGCAGGAAGTGCAGGCTGTAATGGGCGTCGCGGCCGGCGAAGTGGGCCAGTTCGTGAGCGATCACTGCACTCAGTTCGGCGCGGTCCAGCAGGCCCAGCAACGGTAGCGAGAGGTATAGGCTGCGTCCTTGCAGATGCTCGCCGGAAGGTTGCAGGCAGACGCGGTTGGCGGTCACGTAGAAGCCGTCGCAGAGACCTACCAACAGGTGCTGCGGGGCTGGCGTGTCGAGGCGCGCCGCCAGCTCGCGCAGTAGCGTCCAGAGTTCCGGTGCATCCTCTTCGCCCAGCCGGCGGCCGATGACATCCAGGGCCGGCGCCGGGCGCAGGCGCAAGCGGCTGATCTTCGCCAGCATTTGCCACGCCGACGCCAGCAGGCCGAGAAGGATCAGCGCCACGCTCAGTTGGGTGCGTCCTTCGCTGACCGGAACCTGGCCGACCCGCCACAGCCCGAGGATCTCGAACGTTCCGGCACAGGCCAGGGCCAGGGCGAGCAGGCCGATCTGGGCGAGGAGCAGGCAGGGCAGCAGGCGTCGGCCCAGCTCGAACCACAGGAGCAGGCAGCGACGCGAGCGCAGTGCGCTGCGTGCGGCGCCGGCGATGCCGGCCAGGGAGACGGCTCCCAATACGGCGACCAGCGCCGCCAGGCAGGCTCCGCTATCGGCGAGGACGGCGGCGAAGCGATTCAGGCGCTGTGCGCTTCGTGTGTCGGCGAGTCGCTCGTCGAGCCGCGCCAGGGCCAGGTCGCGCACATAGGCCCGGCCGTCCACCCGGACGCTGGCCCTCGGCGGCAGCGCCCGCGCTTCGGCGAGCGCGCGCTCGACCCGCTGCTGCGCGGCGCCCAGTCGCTCGGCCTGCTGCTCGGCGCGCCAGGACTGCCAGGCGCCGAGCCCCGCCAGCAGCGCTGGAACCAGCACCAGGCAAAGCAGCAGCCTTCGCGGATGGACCGTGCCCTTCACTCAGCCCTGGCTGCGCAGTTGTTGCAGGTAGCGCTGGGCGTGGGCGGCCTGGATGTAGGCGTCGAGGATCGCCGCCATGTCGTCGCAGTCCAGCTTCTTGCCATCGCTCTGCAGGCCGGCCGACATGATGGTGATGCGCGGGTCCTTGCCTTTGAAGGCCATGGCCTGGGAGGCGAACACCTGGCGTACGGCGCGATGGGTCGGCAGCGGCGTTTCGGGCCGCAGGTGGAGGGTCTGGGTGGTTTGCAGCATGTCGGCCTTGACGCTGAAATCGATGACGTCGGCCAGCTCGACCGGAGCCGACAGGCTGTCGGCCCAGAGCTGGGTACGGGTCAGGCGCATGAAGGGGGTCTTGCCGGAGTTGCGATGCTGGTAGCCGAGGAACAGCCCGAACAGGCCGAGCAGCAAGCCGACGACGCCGACCCCCGGCTTGCCCTGGGAGAACCACATGCCGGTCATGATGAAGGGCACGATGCTCAGCAGCGGACCCAGCACCACGTACTTGCGGGTATTGGTGAACTCGGTGGCCGGCGGTACGTTGGCGATCACCCGCTCCAGGTGGGCGATGACCTCGGCGGTCTTCGCCTGGTTCAGCTCTTCGTGTTCGGCACCGAGGGTTTCGGCGAGGTTGGAGACGAGGTCCCGGGGTTCCTGGTTGCTCATGGAAATATCCTTGGAGTTGGGAGTGAAGAGGAAGCACTGGGCGGGATCTCGCCCAGTTGGCGGAGCCGGGCCTGGGCGCGGGCGATGTCCAGGTAGAGGTCGATGACCTCCGCGGCTTCCAGTAGCGACAGGTTGCGACCGTTGAGGCGCCAGCCGGGGGACAGCAGGCGAACCCGTGGGCCGTCCCGGCATTCGCTGACGGCACGCGCGGCGAACGGATCGAGCGGGCGCGTGGATGGTGCCGGTAGCGCCTTGCCGTGCAGTTCGAGGACTATCGCGGAGAACCAGACCCCGTCCTCCAGGCGCAGGTCGGCGACCTCCAGCAGGTCCAGCGGCGCCGACAGGCTACGGGCGCGCAGGCGCCCCTGGCCGAGGACGAGGAACGGCGCGTTCCTGGCGTTGCGCTGCAGGCAGGCCAGGCACATGAGGAGGGCGGCCGCCGCCAGCAGGCACAGCGCCGCCGCCTCATGGCCGGGACCGGGGTGGTCGCGCAAGGTCCAGGCGCCGCCGAGCAGCAGCAGGCCGAGCAGGGCGGACAGCGGCGCCGCGCCACGGGCGGCGCCGATGCTTATCCGGTTGGGGACGCTGGCGACGAAGCGCCGCAACTGCGTGGCTTCGTCGCCCCTTGTCCCGGGGGGGCAGGGCGTTTGCGCGCCCGGCGGGATCACCGGCTTTCCCCGTGGCCTGCATCGAGCAGGCGGTTGAGCCACTGCGTGTCGTCGGCGCTGACGATGCGCCTTGCCTGTCGCAGCAGATCGTCGTCGAGCGCCAGGGAAAGGTCCGCGATCCGCTGGAAGGTCGGCGGGTGACTGTCGAAGGGGTGTTCCAGGCGGCGAGCGCTGTCGTGTTCGTCCAGTTCCAGGGAGTTCCCGCGCAGATGGTCGGTCAGCGCATGCACCAGGTTGCGCGTCTGCGGGCTGGCCAGCAGGCGTTCGATCAGTCCTGCAAGGGCGCAGGTGCGTAGCAGCGCGATGGCGAAGACCCGCGCGCCGGCTACCCGCGCCCCGACCTTGTCGGCGGCCAGTTCCTGGCGGCGATTCCAGTGCAGGTAGGCGCGCTCGAAGCGATCGAGGAAGTACAGCGCGGCCCACAGGCCCGGCTTGCCGAGCAGGCCGACATGCCCATCCTCGGGGGCGGCGATGCGTTCGATGCGCAGGCGCACCTGCCGCTGCAGGAGCGACAGGGATGCACCGTGGGCGGTGTCGCCGGCGGCGAAGTGGCCCAGTTCGTGGCCGATGATCGCGGCGCTTTCGGCCTCGCTCATGACCGAGGCATAGGTCAGCGGGATGTACAGGGTACGCCCCTCCAGCGGAATGCCGCGGGGCGCCAGCAGGACCTTGGCCTGGGTGACGAAGTAGCAGTGCTCGATGCCGGTGACGACATGGTCCGGTAGCGGCGCTCCGGCGCGGTCGGCGATCTGTCCCAGCCATTGCCAGAGGCCGGGCGCGGCGACCCGGTCGAGTTCGCGGCCGAGCAGGTGGAGCACCGGTTCCTCCAGCGGCAGCAGTTCGCCGCGCAGGCGCCGCAGCATGAGCAGGCCGCCGAGGAACAGCAGCCACAGCGGCAGCGAGAAGAGCAGGGCGACGAAGCCGTGGCTGTGCCAGTGGCTGTAGCTCCACAGCGCTTCGTAGAGCAACTGGCTGGCCAGGGCGGCGACCAGCAGGCCAGCGTGCAGCGGGACCAGTCGACCGAGGCGCCGCCAGGCCGGCGCGAGGTGGCCGAGCAGGTAGGCTTGCGAGCGCATCGAGCGGCGCCCGTCGTATTCCAGTCTCGCCAGCAAGGCGGCCGCGACCAGCGCCGACGCCAGCGCGCAGAGCTTGCCGATAGCGGCCAGCCAGCCGCGCAGAGCCAGCCAAGGATGGTCGCGGCGGATGGCCTCGGCGTCTTCGGCGAACTGGTGAAGATGACCTTCGACGCCATAGGCCGGACGGAACAGGTGACGGGGAATGGCGCCGGCGGCGTCCGGGTCGTTGCGCACCGAGGCGCTCCAGTCGCGCATGAACTGTTCGTCGCGCAGGGTCGAGTCGACCCGGAAGGCCTGCACGGCGGACCAGGCGTAGAGCGCCAGGGGAATCAGGAAGAGGAATGCGAGCAGCCTTACCCGCAGCGTATCGTGGCTCATCCGCGTTTATTTCTGCTCGAGGTAGTCGGTCAGGAATGCCTGGGGCTCGCCTGCGGACGACAGCGACTCGCTATAGGCGACCTGCCGCGTCTGCTGTTCGCCGGGCAGGTAGAGCTCGCCCCAGCCGTCGCGCACGATCAGGATCACATACTTGCTGCCGTTCAGTTCGGTGGAATAGCGACTGTCCCTGGCGCTCTTTTCCACCTTTACCTTGTGGATCAGGCGGTCCCAGTCGTGGTCCAGTCCTTCGACCTGCAACAGCGCTTCGTCGGCCGCCGCTTCGCCGATACGCAGGGTCCAGACCTTGAGCCCCTGCTGGCCCTGGTAGGCCACCACCTTGTCGGCGACTGGCGGCCGCGCCTCTTCGGCCTGCGCCGTGCAGGATCCCCACGCCAGTGCGCCCATCAGCAGCGCCGCAGTCCACTTTGCTATCATTCTCGCCCCCTTTGGCAACGCGATGTAAAAGGGGCGCATCTATTAATACAGGCGCGAGCCACGAACAACCGAGGCGGCCGCCGCTCACAGGAAAAGCGTCGTCGCCCACAGGTTCGGTTCGATCAGCGCACGGAACCATCCTGGAAAGCCGATGCCTGAACCGGTTCAGATGGTTGCGTCCCACCGATACCTACGCCATGGAAAGCTGGAATCCCTACCACGACACGGAGCTCTATTTCGACGCTCCTTCACCCCTGTGCCAGTCGCAGATCCTCGACGCGCGCGAAATGCTCGGCAGCGCCACCGGTCACTACCAGGCGCGGACGGTGCGCCCGTCGATGCAGTATTTCGATTGCGACCTGAGCTTCACCGAGCCGCTGCGAACCCACAAGGTGCTGCCGGAAGGCCTGTGCATCGTGCAGATGTTCGATGGCCAGTGGCGGCACAGCGTCGACGGCGGCGAGCCTTATCTCTACAACCTGGGCGGTCCTTCGGTGCTCGGCACCGGCGAGCCGATGGAGGCCTTCGATATCCTGCCGGCGGGCAGCCGCGTGCGCCTGGGCGGGCTGCGGATCGCCGCCAGCTATCTGGAAGAGGAACTGGAAACCGGCGATGGCGCCTTGCGGCCGCTGGCGCGGCTGAAGGGCGACGGCGCGAGCTTTACCCAGTTGTCCCGTTGCGGCGCCATCACCGCCCTGTTCGAGCGCCTCTACCAGAATCCATACCGCGGCGCCCTCGGACGCCTGCACGAAGAGAGCCTGACCCTGGGCCTGCTGGTGGAGCTGGCCGCCTACCTGGGCGGCGCGGACCTTCGTCGCGCGCGCACCCCACGCGCCCAGCGCGACCTGGCCCATGAAGCGCGCCGCCTGCTGGAGGCGAACCTCGGTGAGCCGCCGGCCAGCCTCGAACTGGCGCGCCAACTGGGGGTCGGCGAAACCACCCTGCGGCGGATTTTCAAGAACGAGTTCGGTCGCTCGATGTTGCAGTACGTCCGCGACCGGCGTCTCGAGATCGGCCGGCAGATGGTCCGCGAGGGTCGCTGGCAGATCGCGCAGATAGCCTATCGCCTGGGTTACTCCAGTCCGGAAAACTTCACCCATGCCTACCGCGCGCGCTTCGGCCATCCGCCGGGGCGCGAGTGAGGCGGACGCGGTTCAGAGCGAACGCTGGTCGACCCGCGCGGAAAGCTGCTCGGCGCTTTCCTTGCGCTCCGAATAGCGGTCCACCAGGAAGTCCGTGCGCTCGCGCAGGAGCAGGGTGAACTTGAACAACTCCTCCATCACGTCGACCACCCGGTCGTAGTAGGGCGATGGCTTCATCCGGCCCGCTTCGTCGAACTCCAGGTAGGCCTTGGGAACCGAGGACTGGTTGGGGATGGTGAACATGCGCATCCAGCGACCCAGCACGCGCAACTGGTTGACCACGTTGAACGACTGCGAGCCGCCGCAGACCTGCATCACCGCCAGGGTCTTGCCCTGGGTCGGGCGCACCGCCCCGAGTGCCAGGGGAATCCAGTCGATCTGCGCCTTGAATACCGCGGACAGCGCACCGTGGCGCTCGGGCGAGCACCAGACCTGGCCTTCCGACCACTGCACCAGGTCGCGCAACTCGCGGACCTTGGGATGCTCCACCGGTGCATCGTCGGGCAATGGCAGCCCGGAAGGGTCGAAAATCCGCGTTTCGGCACCGAAGCGTTCGAGCAGGCGTGCGGCCTCCAGCACCAGCAGGCGGCTGAAGGAGCGCTCGCGGGTCGAGCCGTAGAGCAGGAGGATGCGCGGCCTGTGCCCGGAGACGGGGGGCGGGTCGCCGAGCAGCGCGGGATCGAGGTTGGGTAGTTGTTCGGACATGCTTCCTCCGGTCAGAGCGAGCCGATGCGCTCCAGCTCACGCTTGAGCTGGTCGCGATCCAGGGTAGCGAAGGGCAGGCCGAGGAAGGCTCGGCAACGCTGTTCGATGCGTGCCAGGGTGGCGTGGAACGCCGCATCCCGCAGGGCTTCGTCGCCATCCAGGGCGGAGGGATCGGCCAGGCCCCAATGGGCCTTCAGCGCTGCGCCGAGATACAGCGGGCAGGCTTCCCCCGCGGCGGCGTCGCAAACGGTAATGACGATGTCCGGCGGTGCGCCTTCGAAGGCTTCGCTGCCCTTGCTGTACAGGCCGTGGGTGGCGATGCCGGCCTGTTCGAGGGTCGCCAGGCTGCGCGGATGCACCCGCCCGCTGGGCTGGCTGCCGGCGCTGCATGCCTCGAAACCCGGCGGGGCCAGGTGGTTGAACATGGCTTCGGAAAGAATGCTGCGGCAACTGTTGGCCGTGCACATGAACAGGACTCGCATGGGATGCTCCTGCCGCCGTCGCCGGCGGCCGTCAGATGGCCAGGCGCAGGGCCAGGGCCGAAAGGGTCGCCAGCAGGACCGGCAGGGTCAGCAGGGCGCCGATCCTGAAGTAGTAGCCCCAGGTGATGCGCATGCCTTTGCGCGCCAGCACGTGCAGCCAGAGCAGCGTCGCCAGGCTGCCGATAGGGGTGATCTTCGGACCCAGGTCGCAGCCGATGACGTTGGCGTAGATCATCGCTTCGCGCACCGCGCCGGCGGTGTCGCTGGCCTGGATCGACAGGGCGCCGAGCAGCACGCTGGGCATGTTGTTCATTACCGACGAGAGGGCGGCGGAAAGCAGTCCGGTACCCAGCGCGGCCGCCCATACGCCGTGCTCGGCCAGGCGGTTCAGGAGCTGCGCCAGGAGGTCGGTGAGACCGGCGTTCTTCAGGCCGTAGACCACCAGGTACATGCCCAGCGAGAAGACCACGATCTGCCAGGGCGCTTCGCGCAGCACCCGCCGGGTCGAGATCACCCGCCCGCGCCCGGCCACCGCCAGCAGCAGTGCCGCACAGGCCGCGGCCACCGCGCTGACGGGGACGCCCAGCGGCTCCAGGGCGAACAGCCCGGCGAGCAGGACCAGCAGCATCCAGCCACCGACGACGAAGGTCGCGCGGTCGCGGATCGCCGCCCGCGGCGGCTTCAATTGCTCCAGCGCATAGACCGGCGGCAGGTCGCGGCGGAAATAGAGGAACAGCACCAGCAGGGAGGTCGCGACGCTCACCAGGTTTACCGGCAGCATGACCGCGGCGTACTCGCCGAAGCCGAGCCCGAAGTAGTCGGCCGAGACGATGTTCACCAGGTTCGAGACCACCAGCGGCAGGCTGGCGCTGTCGGCGATGAAGCCCGCCGCCATGACGAAGGCCAGGGTCGCCGCCGGGCTGAAGCGCAGGGCCAGCAGCATCGACATCACGATGGGCGTGAGGATCAGCGCCGCGCCGTCGTTGGCGAACAGCGCCGAGACCGCCGCGCCGAGCAGCACGCAGAAGGCGAACAGGCGCCGGCCGTCGCCGCCAGCCCAGCGCGCGACGTGCAGCGCGGCCCATTCGAAGAAGCCGGCCTCGTCCAGCAGCAGGCTGATGACGATCACCGCGATGAAGGTGGCGGTGGCATTCCAGACGATGTTCCAGACGGTCGGGATGTCGCCCGGCGCGACGCTGCCCAGCGCCAGGGCGAGCAGGGCGCCGATGCTGGCGCTCCAGCCGATGCCGAGGCCCCTGGGCTGCCAGATGACCAGGACCAGGGTGAACAGGAAGATGGCGAAGGCGATCAGCATGGGGCGGCTCGCGCTATTGGCAGCAGGCGGAGGCGCGCTGCGGGCGGCCGTCCATGTCGCGCAGGCGCGCTGCGTCGGCTTGCAGCCAGTCGCCGTTGGCCCGCAGGGTCACTTGCAGGACTTCGTGGATCCAGGCCGGCAGCGCAGGGTTCAGGCGGTAATACACCCACTGGCCCTGGCGACGGTCGAGGAGCAGCCCGGCACTGCGCAACTGGGCCAGGTGGCGGCTGATCTTCGGCTGGCTGTCGGCGAGGGCGCACATCAGTTCGCAGACGCACAGTTCGCCCTGGTCGACGATCAGCAGGGTGGCGCGAACACGCGTCTCGTCGGCCAGGCACTTGAACACTTCGGCGGGGCTGGGCATCGCTGGGCCTTCCTGGATATATGGAAAGCTGAATATACGGATATCCGTATGTATTGCAAGCGCCCCCGCTCCCGCCGGCTAGCGGCGGGCGGCCTGGACTTCCTCGCTCGGCGTGCGCCCGAAGTAGCGCTTGAACTCGCGGCTGAACTGCGAGGGACTCTCGTAGCCGACCTGGTTGGCGGCGGTACTGGCGTTCAGCCCGTCCTGCACCATCAGGCTCCAGGCCTTGTACAGGCGCACGCTCTTCAGGTACTGGAGGGGCGAGGTGAAGGTCATCGCCTTGAAGTTGTGGTGGAAGGTCGACACGCTCATGTTCGCCTCGCGAGCCAGGGTGTCGATGTCCAGCGCACTGGCGTAGTCGGTGTGGATGCGCCGCAGGGCCCTGGCCATGCGCCCGTAGCCGCTGTGCCGGCCGGCCACCGCACGCAGGGCGTTGCCCTGCTCGCTGCGCAGGGCGCGGAAGATGATCTCGCGGACCAGTTGCGGGCCGAGGATATGGCTGTCCAGCGGGCTCTGCAGGCAGCCCAGCAGGCGCATCACCGCATCGGCCATCCCCGCGTCCAGCGGTACCGAAGCCATCGGCGCGCTGGGTGCCAGCTCATTGTCGTCGTCGCTGCCGGGAGCCTCTTCCATCTGTAGCAGCAGTTCCTTCAAGGTGCCGATATCCACGTCGACGCTCACTCCCAGCAAGGGTTCGGCGGCGGAGGCGTGGGTTTCGCATTCGAACGGCAGGGGCACCGACATCACCAGGTAGCGTTCGGCGTCGTAGCGGTAGGTTTCGCCGCCGAGGAAACCGATCTTCTGGCCCTGGGCGAGGATGCAGATGCGCGGCTCATAGAACACCGGGCTGCGCGGATAGGCCTGTTCGGCGCGCATCAGGCGAACCCCGGGGATGCGGGTGGCGTCGAAACCCGGTTCGTCTTGCAGGGTGGCGATCAGCGACGCCATGTCGGTGGAAGTAGTGCTCATGCCTTGGCTGTTTCTCCAGGAGGGGAGGCAAACGTAGCAACCCCGTGCGCGCCTGGGCAGTGGCGGCACGCAACATCGGCATGAATGGGCAAGGCTTCGACAGGAATGGACATTCTGCGGCGGCGCCCATCCGGCGAACAATTGCCCCCCGAACGGACCGCCGCCAGCAAGCCGTCGCGGCCCGCCATCCTGCGAAGAGGACACACCGATGACCCTACAGATCCGCGGCTACGCCGCCCAGTCCGCCAGCACCCCGCTGACCGCCCATCGCTTCGAACGCCGCGCGCCGCGCGCCGACGACCTGGTGATCGACATCCTCTACTGCGGCGTCTGCCACTCGGACCTCCATCAGGCGCGCAACGAATGGCACAACAGCCTGTACCCGCTGGTGCCGGGCCACGAGATCATCGGCCGGGTCGCCAGCGTCGGCGAGGCGGTGAGCGGTTTCGCGGTCGGCGAACTGGTCGGCGTCGGCTGCATGGTCGACTCCTGCCGGCACTGCGCCGCCTGCTCCGAGGGCCTGGAGCAGTATTGCGCGGAATACCCGACCCTGACCTACAACGGCCGCGACCGCCACGACGGCCTGCCGACCTTCGGCGGCTACTCGGAGCGCATCGTGGTCTCGGCCAGGTTCGTCCTGCGCATTCCCCAGGGGCTCGATCCGAAGGCGGCGGCGCCGCTGCTGTGCGCCGGGATCACGTCCTACTCGCCACTGCGTCACTGGAAGGTCGGTCCCGGCAGCCGGGTGGCGGTGGTCGGCCTGGGCGGCCTCGGTCACATGGGCCTGAAGTTCGCCAGGGCGCTCGGTGCCGAGGTGGCCCTGTTCACCCGCTCGCCGGGCAAGGAAGAGGAAGCGCGGCGGCTCGGCGCCGACCAGGTGATCCTTTCCACCGACCCACAGCGGATGGCCGCCGTCGCCGGACGCTTCGACCTGATCCTGGACACCGTGCCGCACCAGCATGACCTCAATCCTTATCTGGCGACCCTCAAGCGCGACGGCACCCTCGTACTGGTCGGCCTGCTCGAGCCGCTGGAGCCGGCGGTGCACGGTGCGCAACTGGTGATGGGACGCCGCTCGATCGCCGGCTCGGCCATCGGCGGCATCGCCGAGACCCAGGAAATGCTGGATTTCTGCGCGGCCCACGGGATCGCCTGCGACATCGAGATGATCGAGATCCAGCAGATCAACCAGGCCTACGAGCGGATGCTGGCCAGCGACGTGAAGTATCGCTTCGTGATCGACATGGCCTCCCTGCAGAAGTCCTTCTGAGACGGGCCGTCGGCGCCGGCGGGCTCAGCAGCCCTCGGCGTCGACCAGGAAGGTCTCGAAACGCACGCTTTTCGCCCCCAGCCGCCAGACGCCCGCGCTCAGCGGGCCTTGCGCGTCCTCCCGGGCCTGCCAGGCGCGTTCGCAGTCCTCGCGTGAACGCCAGCAGGTGTAGTTCAGCACGTGCTGGCCGTCCTCGCTGGGGTGCAGGCTGGCGGACAGGTAGCCCGGGCAGTTCCTGAAGCAGCGTTCCAGGCGTTGCAGGTGCGCGTTCTGTTCCAGCGCCAGCGACAACTGGCTGGCGGGTTCCACCTCGATATCGATGAGTTGCGCGTAGCACGGCGACCGCTCGCTAGCGGCCGGGCACTGATCGTCGGTGCAGCAGTAGGAGGAGGGGATGAGCATGGCGGGTTACTCCGGGTGACTTGTGTCGAGGGCCGGCCCAGGGTAAAACCTCAAGCAAACTTGAGGTCAAGCCAATCATGAAGAATTCCTGCGCATCTCGTGAACTGAGCGTCGGCGAACTGGCCAGGCGTGCCGGCGTGGCGGTCTCCGCCCTGCATTTCTACGAAACCAAGGGGCTGATCAGCAGCCAGCGCAACGCCGGCAACCAGCGGCGCTTCAGTCGCGAGACGCTACGCCGGGTGGTGGTGATCAAGGTCGCCCAGCGGGTCGGCATTCCCCTCGCGGAGATCGCTCGCGCCCTGCAGACCCTGCCGGCGGGGCGCAGCCCTAGCGCGGCGGACTGGGCGCGCCTGTCGGCGCAGTGGAAGGAGGATCTCACCGAGCGCATCGACAAGCTACTGCTGTTGCGCGACCAACTGGACGGCTGCATCGGTTGCGGCTGCCTGTCGCTCCAGGCCTGCCCGTTGCGCAACCCCGGCGACCAGCTGTCCGCCGAGGGGCCGGGAGCGCACTGGCTGGACGCCGAGGGCCGCGAGCCCGACGGCTAGGCAGCGGTCAGCCGTGGTGCTGGCGGTCGGCGACGGCCGGGCTGTCCTGCAGGTTGTCCGGCGGGATCGCCAGGGCGCGTAGCGATCCGGCCATGATGTCGCTGAAGGTGGGCGCCGAGACCAGGCCGCCGAAGTAGCCGATCCTGGTCGGCGAATCGATCATCACCGCCAGCACCAGTTGCGGGTCGGACGCCGGCGCCATGCCGACGAACAGCGAACGGTAGGACTTGTCCGCGTAGCCCCGGCCCGAGGCCTTGCGCGCGGTGCCGCTCTTGCCCGCCACGTGGTAGCCCGGCACGCGGGCGCGGACCACGCCCTTCGGGTCTTCCACCACGGTTTGCAGCATCGCCCGGATGCGCCGTGCGATCTGCGGGTCCATCGCCTGGCGCACCTGGTTCTGCGGGTTGTCGCGGAGCAGGCTGAGCGGCACCAGCTTGCCGTCGTTGGCGAACACCGAGTAGGCCTGGGCCAGCTCGGCGGTGTTCACCGCCAGGCTGTAGCCGAACGACATGCTGGCGGTGGCGATGTTCGACCATTTCTCGTGGAACGGCAGGTAGCCCGGGTTCTCGCCGGGGAAGCCCAGCGACAGCGGCGCGCCGAAACCGACCCGGCCGAGCTGTTCGAGGATCGGCTTGGGTCCGATCTGCAGGGCGACCTTGCTCATGCCGATGTTCGAGGAGTTGATCAGCACCCCGGTCATGGTCAGTACGTCGCGCCGGGCGACGTCGTGGATGGTGTGCCCGTCGATGGTCATCCAGCCCGGTGCCACGCTGACTTGACTGTTCTCGTCGAACTTGCCGGAGGCCAGCGCCGCCGACATGCTGAACGGCTTGATCACCGAGCCCGGCTCGAAGGTATCGGTGAGGGTGCGGTTGCGCATGAAGGCCGGGGCGAAGCTGGCGCGGTTGTTCGGGTTGTAGGAGGGGAAGTTGGCCATCGCCAGGATCTGCCCGCTCTTCGGGTTCACCAGGACCGCCGAGCCGGAGTGCGCGCCGAACTTGAGCACGGCCTTTTCCAGCGCCTTGTAGGCGATGAACTGTAGTCGCAGGTCGATGCTCAGGGCCACGTCCTGGCTGGCCTTGGGCGTCTTCAGCACCTTGATGCTGTTGACCAGCGAGCCGCGCGGGTTGATCGCCACCTCGCGTACCCCGTCCTTGCCGCTCAGCCAGTCGTTGAAGCCCAGTTCGGTGCCTTCCTGGCCGCGGCCGTCGATGTTGACCAGGCCGATCAACTGCGCGGTCAGCTCGGAACTGGGGTAGAAACGCTTGTATTCCTTGATCTGGTGTACCCCCGTTATGCCCAGGGCCATCACCTCGCTGGCCTCGATCGGCGACAGGCCGCGCTCGAGGTAGAGGAAGCGCTTGTTCGGGTTGGCCTGGAGCTGGGCCAGCAGCGGCGCCGCGGGGCGGTGCAGGGCGCCGGCCAGGCGCGGCACCTCGTCGAGGTGGGCGGCCATTTCCCTGGGGTTGCACCAGATCGACGCGACTTCGGTGGATACCGCCAGCGGCTCGCCGTTGCGGTCGGTGATCATGCCGCGGGTGACCGGGATCGGCAGGTCGCGGATCGAGCGAAGGTCGCCCTGGTCGGCGAGGAATTCGTGGTCGTGGACCTGGAGATAGACCAACCGTCCGGAGACGGCCAGGGAGGCGAGGACGAACAGGGTGACGACAAGGATGAAGCGGTAGTTTCGGCGTTGACTGCTCATGCAAGGGCACACTGGGGAAGAGGGAGAGCGGAAGCCCGTCCGGGGCAGTGCTGAAACATCCTGTTGCAGTTGGCAACTGTACCGTCACCCGCCACCCGCCGGTCAAGCCCTTTGCCGCCGTCTAGAGCACCAGGCGCATCGCGCAGCGGCTGTCGGCGGCGAAGCCGATCTCCTGCTCGTGGCCGAGGATCGCGCGCAAGCGCTCGCCGGCTTCCTGCCAGGTCAGCCGCTGGAAGCCCAGGCGTGCGTAGAACGGCGCGTTCCAGGGCACGTCGCAGAAGGTCGTCAGGGTCAGCGCCCGGCAGTGGCTGGCGTGGGCGTAGGTCACCGCGCGCTCCAGCAGGCGGCGGCCCAGGCCCTGTTGCTGGTGGGCCTGGGCGATGGACAACTCGGCGATGTGCAACTCGTCGGCGCAGCGTTCGGCGGCGAGGAAACCGACCGGCTGGCCATCGGCGTCTTCCGCCAGCCAGTGGCTGCCGCGCTCGATCAGGCGGCGATGGAAGTCCACCCCGGCGACCCCGGCGTCGGCGATCCAGGCCAGCTCGGGCAGCAGGCGGAAGCTTTCCCCGGCTGAGCGCTCGATGGCCGGGAGCAGCGCGGCGTCCTCGTCGCGGCTGGTTCTGATGCGGTAGTCCATTGGCTTTTCACTCCATGAGCAGGCCGTCGAGCAGCACGTCCAGGGCCTGGCAGGCCCTGGCCAGGCTCTCCGGCGGGTGTTCGGCGTTGGCGATACGCAGGGCGGCGTCCACCAGCGCGCCGTTGAGCAGCCAGGCCAGGGCCTCGGCGTCGGTGCGGCGGACGCGCCCGCTGTCCATCAGTTCGCGCAGTTGCCCGGTCATCGAGCTTAGGCAGCGCAGTTGGCTGGCCTCGCTGCTGGGGCTGCCGAGGATGGCCGGGGCATCGCGCAGGACGATGCGCTGGATTTCCGCTTCCAGGGCCATTTCCAGGTAGGCCCGGTTGTAGGCACGGAAGCCGCTCCAGAGGTCCTCGCCGGCAGCCAGGATGGCGCCGAGGCGAAGATTCATCTCGTCGTCGATCTGCTGCACCACCGCGGCCAGCAGGCCTTTCTTGTCGCCGAAGTGGTGATACAGCGCGCCGCGGGTGAGGCCGGCGCTGGCGGTCAGTTCGTCCATCGAGGCGCCGGCGTAGCCGTTGTCGGCGAACGCTCGGCGCGCGGCGTCGATCAGCTTGGCGCGGGTTTCCTCGATCATCTCGGCGCGAGGCTTGCGGGCCATGCGAGGTCTCCGGGTGGCAAAGGGGCTTCAGGATAATTGACATACGCTGCGTATGTCTCCATGATTTTTGACATACGCAGCGTATGTTAATTTCGTCTTCTCCCATCGTCGCCGGTTCCGCTGGAGCCGGCCAGCCGAGGCTTTCCATGAGCAACCCCTATCTCGAACTGTTCGCCGCGCCCGGCGCCAAGGGCTTTTCAGCCGCCGGCCTGCTGGCGCGGATGCCCCTGTCGATGACCGGCCTGGGCATCGTCACCATGCTTTCCCAGGTGCATGCCGACTACTGGCTGGCCGGTACCGTGGCGGCCACCTTCGTGTTCTGCAATGCCTTGCTCGCGCCGCAGGTATCGCGCCTGGTGGACTGCTTCGGCCAGGGCCGGGTGCTGCTCCCGGCCGCGCTGGCCAGCGCCCTGGCGATGAGCGCGCTGTTGCTGTGTACGCACTATCGAGCGCCGAATGCCTGGCTCTACCTGTTCGCCTTGCTCGCCGGGGCGATGCCGAGCATGCCGGCCATGGTACGGGCGCGCTGGACCGAGCTGTACCGGGGCTCGCCGAAGCTGCACACGGCGTTTTCCTTCGAATCGGTGATGGACGAGGTGTGCTACATCATCGGGCCGGTGCTGGCGGTGAGCCTCAGCGTCGGCTGGTTCGCCGAGGCGGGGCCGCTGCTGGCGACGCTGTTCCTGGTCGCCGGGGTGAGCCTGTTCAGCCTGCAACGCGGCACCGAACCGCCGCTGCATGCCCATCCGCGGCGCCGCGCCGGCAGCGCGCTGGCCTATCCGGCGGTACGCGTGCTGGCGCTGGTGCTGGCCGCCATCGGGGTGATCTTCGGCGCGGTGGAAGTGGTCAGCGTGGCCTTCGCCGAGGCGCACGGCAACAAGGCTGCGGCAAGC
Organism: Pseudomonas aeruginosa; assembly: GCF_001457615.1. Lineage (GTDB taxonomy): Bacteria > Pseudomonadota > Gammaproteobacteria > Pseudomonadales > Pseudomonadaceae > Pseudomonas > Pseudomonas aeruginosa. Next base: position 2,987,159 of record NZ_LN831024.1, read on the forward strand.
CTGGTGTTGTCGGTCTATGCCGTCGGCTCATGTCTCGCGGGATTGCTGTTCGGGCTGCTGCGCTGGCGCCTGGCGCTTTCCCGGCAACTGCTCTGCATGGTTACGCTGATGGCCCTGAGCCTGATGCCGCTGCTAGGGGTGGAGAGCATCCTTGCGCTTGCCCTGACCGTGCTGGTGGCCGGCTTCAGCGTGGCGCCGACGATGATCCTGGCCATGGGCCTGGTCGAGCGCGCGGTGGACCCGGCGCGCCTCACCGAAGGCCTGACCTGGGCCATCACCGGGCTGGGCATCGGCATGGCCTTGGGCTCGGCGCTGGCCGGTTGGGTGGTGGAGGGCTACGGCGCCGCCAGCGGTTTCCTCGTCGCGGTCGGCGCCGGCTGGCTGGCCTGGCTGCTGGCCCTGGCCTGCTTCCGGGTGCTGGCTCAGGACGAGGCCGGAGACTGCGCGGTGTCCGGCTGAGCCGGGAAGGCGTATTCGCGTTCGACCCGGGCGATCCGCGCGCTGAAACCGGCGTACCAGTCGCGCCGGCCGCGCGCCTGGGCGTCGCGGTGCTCCGCGTGGCGGCTCCAGGCACGGATCGCCGCCTCGCTGTCCCAGTAGGAGACGGTGATGCCGAAACCGTCGGCGCCGCGGACCGACTCCACGCCGAGATAGCCCGGCTGGCGGCTGGCCAGTTCCAGCATGCGCTCGGCCGCTTCGGCGTAGCCGTCGTCGACGGCGCTGCGATGGGAGCTGAAGATCACTGCGTAATAAGGTGTCGGGCCGCGCCGGGGGCGGTCGCGGCGCTGCGTCCGGCACGCCTCGACGAATGCCTTCGGCAGTGGCGGCAGGACGCCGGCCAGGGCTGCCCGCTCGGGTTGGAACAGGGTGGCGACGAAGAACGGATGCTGTTCCAGCTCCACCGCGCGGATCGCTCCGTCGGCGCTCCAGGCGCTGGCCCGCAGTGCGCCGCCGGTAAGTTCCGCGGCGAAGCGCGGGGCGATTGCGTAGCGGCAATGGTAGTCCGCCTCGATCCAGTCGGCGGCATACGCCAGGGCCAGGCGCGAGCCGCGCAGCAGGCGGACTTCCTCGCGGGCTTCGAGCAGAGCGCAGGGCAGGGCGGCGATCACCGCCTGGTCGCTGTGCGGATGCTCCTCACCATGGGTCGCCGCCTGCCAGCCGAGGGCGTTGCGGGCGAACTCGAGGATCGTGTGCTGGAAGCCGGCGCAGGTACCGAGGAACGGCCGGCGCCGGCCCCGGGCATGGGCGATCAGGCGCAGCACCGCGTCGGCGTCGCGATAGGGGCTGCCCGGCACGCACCAGAACCCGTCATAGCGCTCCAGCGCCGGCTCGGCGGGCAGGCGGTCGCTGGCCAGCCAGTCGAATGCGATCTCCAGGCCGAGTGCCTCGCCGGCCAGGCGCAGGGCCAGGGGAATCGCCCGGTGGGCGGTGATGTGCGGGTCGTGGTCGCCGACCAGGGCAATGCGCAGCGGCGCCGCGGGAGGGGTGGACATCCGTTTTCGCTCCAGTTTCGCCACGCCGGTTGGCGGGCCCTGGCGCTCACTCTATAGTTGCGTTTCCGCACTCGATATCGGCGCCAATGCAAAAGATGAATGCACCGCTGCAATATCGCCTGGACCATGCCGATCTTGCCCTGGTCCTCGCCCTGGTTCGCGGCGGCAGCCTGGCGCGGGCCGCAGAGTTGCTCAGGGTCGATGTGTCGACGGTCTTCCGGGCCATCCGCCGGCTGGAGAAGAACCTCGGCAAGGCATTGTTCGACAAGAGCCGCAGCGGCTACCTGGCGAACCAGACCGCCCGCCGTCTGGCGCAGCAGGCGGAACTGGCGGAGCAGGCGCTGGAGGCGGCGCGCATCGGCCTCGAACTGGAGCGCGAGGTGCTCAGCGGTACCGTGCGCATGACCTGCTCCGACGCCGTCCTGCATGGCCTGCTGCTGCCGGCGCTGGCGCGCTTCATGCCTGGCTATCCGGCCCTGCAACTGGAGCTGGCGACCTCCAACGACTTTGCCAACCTCAGCCGGCGCGACGCCGACATCGCCCTGCGCATGACCCGCACGCCGCCGGAACACCTGGTCGGGCGCAACCTCGGCGAGGTGCGCTACGTGCTCTGCGCCAGCGAACGCTACCTGGAGGGCCGCGACGCGACGGAGCCCGCCATGCTGCACTGGATCGCCCCGGACGATTTCCTTCCCGACCACCCGAGCGTGGTCTGGCGTCGTCGACACTATCCCGGGGTGCTGCCGGCCTACCGCTGCAACGGCGTGCTGGCGGTCGCCGAGATGGCCCGCGCCGGCCTCGGCCTGGCGGCGATCCCTGCCTACCTGCTACGCGACGGCGACGGCCTGCGGGTACTGGACGCCGACCTCGAGGGCTGCGCCAGCGCCCTGTGGCTGCTGACCCGTCCGGACTGCCGGGCGTTGCGCTCGGTGGTCGCGTTGTTCGACGAGCTGGGGCGGCATGTGCGATTGGGAGATGAGTGAAGGGGTGGCCGTGCCTGGTATGGCAACCCTCTCCCGCGAGCGGGAGAGGGGCTGGAATGGCAGGCCTGGCGCTCAGCCGCGATCCGCCGCGGCCGGTCCCGGCGGCGGAATGTCGCCCACCGCCGCCGCGCCGGTGTCCTTGCGCAGGCGCCTGACCTCGTCGACGCTGACGCTTGGCGCCTGGTTGCCCCAGCTGGTGCGGATGAAGTTGACCACGTCGGCGATCTCCTGGTCGTTCATCCGCCAGCCGAACGGCGGCATGGTGAAGCTCGACGGTGCCTGGTGGGTGGCCGGCAGGGTGCCGCCCTTGAGCACGATGTGCACCAGGGAGGTCGGGTCGCTGCCGGTCACTACCGGGTTGCCGGCCAGGGCCGGGAAGACCCGCGCATAGCCCTTGCCGTCGGTGCGGTGGCAGGCCCCGCAGTTGTCGACGTAGAGCGCCGCGCCGGTCTTGCTGTCGTCGCCGTGGAACAGTGCCTGGGCCACGCTCTCGTCGTAGACGTGCGGCTGGTCGGCGGGGTCCGCCGGCGGCAGCGACTTGAGGTAGCGGGCGATGGCGGTGAGGTCGGCGTCGGTCATGTACTGCATGCTGTGCACCACCACGTCGGACATGCCGCCGAACACCGCGCTGCGCTCGCTGCGGCCGGTACGCAGGAAGCTGACCAGGTCGGCTTCGCTCCAGCTGCCCAGTCCGGTCCGGTGGTCGCCGCGCAGGCTCTTGGCGATCCAGTTCTCCAGCGGCGCGCTGCCGGACAGGTAGGCCGCGCCATCGCTCGCCGCCAGGGCCTTCTCCTGCATGCCCAGCCCACGCGGGGTATGGCAGGCGCCACAGTGGCCAAGGCCTTCGACCAGGTAGGCGCCGCGCGCCAGCACCGGGTCCTGCCCGGCGGCGGCCTGGAAGTCCTTCACCTCGGGAGCGAAGGTCCAGCGCCAGAATGCCAGCGGCCAGCGCATCGACAGCGGCCAGGGGATGTCGCTGGCCTTGTTGGGCTGCTCCACCGGCTCCACGCCATGCATGAAGTAGGCGTAGAGGGCGCGCATGTCCGCTTCGCTGACTCGCGCGTAGGACGGGTAGGGCATCGCCGGGTAGAGCGTGTCGCCGGACCTGGCCACGCCGTGGCGCACGGCACGGTCGAAGTCCTCGAAGCTGTAGTCGCCGATGCCGGTCTTGCGGTCCGGGGTGATGTTGGTCGAGTACACCGCGCCGATCGGCGTTTCCATCGGCAGGCCCCCGGCGAACGGCTTGCCGTCCCTGGCGGTGTGGCAGGCCACGCAATCGCCGGCGCGGGCCAGGTATTCACCCTGCCTGACCAGGGCCGGGTCCGGCGCTGCGGCGGCCTGGGCGATGCCGCAGGCGAGGGCGGAGAGGGCGAGGAAGGCTGTCGGTTTCATCGTTGCGCTCCTCATGCCTGCACCAGCGGACCGGGGTTCTTCAGGTATTGCTCGCGGATCGCCTTGGCCGACCAGTAGGCCAGCGCCGCCACCAGCCCAGTGGGGTTGTAGCCGGTGCCCTGGGGGAAGGCCGAGGCGCCCATGACGAAGACGTTGTGCACGTCCCAGCTCTGCAGGTAGCGGTTGAGCACGCTGGTCTTCGGATCGCTGCCCATGATCGCCCCGCCGAGCAGGTGGGTGGTCTGGTAGACCCGTGTATTGAAGTGGTCGCCGAAGTTCTTGACGTTCACCGAGATGGCCTTCGGGTTCATCGCTTCGGCGATCTTGCGCATGTGCTCGGTGACGTAGCGGCTCATGCGGATCTCGTTGTCCTTCCAGTCGAAGGTCATGCGCAGCAGTGGCTGGCCGTAGGCGTCCTTGTAGGTCGGGTCGAGGTCGAGGTAGTTGTCGCGGTAGGTCATGTTGCTGCCGTGGGCGTCCATCGACACGGTGTGCGTGTAGGCGTCCTTGACCGCCTGTTTCCAGCCGCTACCCCAGCTCGGCGTGCCGGGCGGCACGGCGAGGCCGCCGATCGGCTTGGAGCCGGCCTGGTTGACCCACATCGGCGAGCCGCCGACGAAGCCCAGCGGTCCGTGGTCGAAGTTGTCGGCGTTGAAGTCGTCCACCGCGACGCCGCCACCGCCGGTGCCGACGAAGGGGTTGGTATGCACGTCCTTGTCGAAGAACGCCTTGATGGTGGCCATGTTCTGGTAGGCGAAGTTCTTTCCCACCACGCCCTCGCCGGTGCGCGGGTCGTAGGGCTTGCCGATGCCGGAGAGCAGCAGCAGGCGCACGTTGTGGAACTGGAAGGCGCTGATGATCACCAGCTTCGCCGGCTGCACGATCTCGCGCCCCTGGGCGTCGACGTAGGTCACGCCGGTGGCCTGCCTGCCGTCGCTGTCGAGGTTGACCTTGAGCACGTTGCAGTTGGCGCGCAGTTCGAACAGCGGGGTCTGGCGCAGCGCCGGCAGGATGTTCAGGTTCGGCGAGGCCTTGGAATACATGTAGCAGGCGTAGCCGCTGCAGAAGCCGCAGAAGTTGCACGGCCCCATCTGCACCCCGTAGGGGTTGGTCCAGGGCCCCGAAGCGTTGGCCGCCGGCAGGTCGTAGGGGTGCAGGCCGAGTTCCTCGGCGGCCTTGCGGAACAGTTGCGCGGAGTACACCTGGCGCAGCGCCGGCAGCGGGAAGTCGTCCGAGCGGTCGGCGGCGAACGGATTGCCCTTGCCGACCACCTGGCCCTTGACCGTATGCGCGGTGCCGGAGGTGCCGAAGACCTTCTCGGCGAAATCGAAGTGCGGCTCCAGCTCTTCGTAGCTGACCCCGTAGTCCTGGATGGTCATGCCTTCGGGGATGAATTTCTTGCCGTAGCGTTCCTCGTAATGGCTGCGCAGGCGCAGTTCCTCGGGCATGATCCGGAAATGCACGCCGGACCAGTGCAGGCCGGCGCCACCGACGCCGTCGCCGGGAAGGAAGGCGGAGAGCTGACGGTAGGGCAGCGCGGTGTCGTTGATCCCGTGGCGGATGCTCACGGTGCTCTTGGAGAGATTCTGGAACAGCTTGCCGCGTGTGTTGTAGGTCAGCTCGTCGAGGGTGTTCGGGTAGGCGCCGTCGGGATAGGTATCGCGGTTCTCGCCGCGCTCCAGCGCCACCACGTTGAGCCCGGCCTCGGTCAGCTCCTTGGCCAGGATCGCTCCGGTCCAGCCGAAGCCGACCACCACCGCGTCCACCGGTTTGAGTGTCGTCGCCATGTTCAACCCCTCTCGCCGGAAATCGCCACCGGCGGGAAGGGATACTTCTCGCCGCGGTCGGCCCAGTCCATGAAGTCGGCGCGGGCGCCGGGGAAACCGACCAGCTTCCAGCCCACCAGGCCGCGATTGCCGCCGTGCTGCGGATCGGAGAAGAAGCCTTCGTGGGTGTTTTGCAGCAACTGGCCGAAGAGCAGCTTGGCCGGCAGGTCCTGCAGGTCGATCTGGCCGGCTTCCAGGCGTTGCAGGATGTCGTCCTGCGCCGACGGCTCCAGCTCGGCGAACGGCTTGCCCTGGTTGGCCTTGCTCCAGCGTTCCAGGGCGGCGATGCCGACCCGGTAGATGTCGCGTGGCACCAGCTTCAACTGATGGCCGAACTCCGGCGCGGCGTCGGTGACGAACGGCCCCTGCATGTACCAGAGTGCGCCGTGCCCGTAGGGGGTTTCCATCTGTCGGTCGATGAACTCCGGCACCCCGGCCTCGATGGCGCCGGGGCCGTTGTCGTCGCTGGGGATCAGTCGCGCCACCGCGGCGTTGACGAAAGCCCATTCGGTGTTGGTGAAGAAGCGAGGCTGGTAGCGTTCGCGGGGTTTGTCCTGCTCGGCGGCGGGCGTCTGCATGGCATGGCCGACGCCATAGCCGGCCAGGGTCACCGCCGGGATCACGGTCAGGGTCTTGCGCAGGAAGTCGCGGCGGCCGTTGACGGCCTTGTCATCGGGCATGGTGGGGTCCTCTCTGGATCATCACGGTTTCGTCTTTCTGATAATGATTAGCAGGCTAATTATAAGTTCATGTGTCACGTTGAAAAAACGTTTCAGCAAGGATTCAGGCAGGCCAATACCGGCAAGTGAAGCAGAACGGCGCGCCGGGCGTCGGCCCGGCGCGGCCTTCAGGCGCCTCGCCGTCGCGCCCAGGCCGAAGGATTGACCAGGTTCAGCGGCCGCTCGCCGGCGAGGGCGGCCAGCAGGTTGTCTACCGCGCAGCGGGCCATGGCTTCGCGGGTTTCCTCGGTGGCCGAGCCGATGTGGGGAGTGGCCACCACGTTCGGCAGGCGCAGCAGCGGCGAGTCGGGAGACAGCGGCTCGCGCTCGAACACGTCGAGGCCGGCGGCGCGGATCCGCCGCTGGGCCAGGGCCTCGATCAGGGCCGCCTCGTCGACCACCCGGCCACGGGAGATGTTGATGAAGATCGCCTGCGGGCGCATCCGGGCGAACTGCGCGGCACCGATCAGGCCTTCGGTGGCGGCGGTCAGCGGCAGGGTCAGGCAGACGAAGTCGGATTCCTCGAGCAGCGCGTCGAGGGGGCGGTAGCTCGCTGCGTAGCGTTCTTCGACGTGGGGCTTCGGGCTATGGCTGTGGTACAGCACGCGCATGCCGAAGCCGTGGTGCCCGCGCCGGGCCAGGGCCTCGCCGATGCGGCCCATGCCGACGATACCGAGGGTCTTGCCATGCACGTCGGTACCGAACTGGGCGGCGCCGACGCTCTTCTTCCATTCCCCGGCGCGCACCCAGCCGGCCAGTTCCACTACCCGCCGGGCTGTCGCCAGGATCAGCGCGAAGCCGGTGTCGGCGGTGGTCTCGGTGAGCACGTCGGGGGTATTGCTGAGGAGGATGCCGCGGCGGTCGAGGTAGTCGATGTCATAGTTGTCGACGCCCACCGAGACGCTGGCGATGGCTTCCAGTCGCGGTGCCAGGTCGAGCAGTCCGGCGTCCAGGCGCAGGCTGGCGCCGAGCAGGCCGTGGGCCTCGGGCAGGGCGTCGCGCAGGCGGGCCAGGCCGTCGCGGCCGGGCTCCTCGACCAGGAGCACCTCGACCCGTTCGCGCAGGCGTTCCATCAGGGGCGCGGAGAGACGTTTGTAGAGAACCACTTTCTTCATCGGATGCTCCGGAGTCGGTCAGGGGTGGGCCGGCGCCGCCCGCCGCGAGGCGTGCGCGCGAGCGGCATCGGGCTCGCGCTTGTCGGCGTGCGGGTTGAGGAACACGGTGAGCAGCACCGACAGCAGCAGCGCTCCGCTCATGAACAGATAGGAAGCCCCGGGCCCGCCGGTGATGCCGTTCAGGTAGCCGACCAGCCAGGAGCCGGAGAACGAGCCCAGCGCGCCCATGCTGTTGATCAGCGCCATGGCGCCGCCGGCGACGTTGGCCGGGAGGACTTCCGGGACGATGGCGAAGAACGGTCCGTAGGGCGCGTACATGCAGGCCCCGGCCAGCACCAGCAGGGCGTAGGACAGCCAGAAGTGCTCGCTGCCGAGGGCGTAGGAACCGTAGAAGGCGATGGACGCGATGAGCAGCGGCGGCCAGACGAAACGCTTGCGTTTCTGCAACCGGTCCGAGGCCCAGGACACCCCGAGCATGGCGATCACCGCCGCCAGGTAGGGCAGCGCCGACAGCCAGCCGGCTTCTATGATGTCGATGTTGGCGCCGTGCTTGAGGATCGACGGCAGCCAGAGGACGAAGCCATAGACGCCGATGCTCCAACAGAAGTACTGCAGCGAGAGGACGATGACCTTTGGCGAACGGAACGCCTCGCGGTAGTTCTTCACTGGCTTGATGCCCTGCTGCTCGGCGGCCAGGGCGTCTTCCAGGTCGCGTTTTTCCGAGCCGCTCAGCCAGGCGGCCTGGCGCGGGCGGTCATCCACCAGGCGCCACCAGATGAAGGCCCAGATCACCGCCGGCAGGCCTTCGATGATGAACATCCAGCGCCAGCTGAAATGCTCCACCAGGTAGCCGGAGACCACCGACATCCAGAGGATGGTCACCGGGTTGCCGAGGATCAGGAAGGTGTTCGCCCGCGAGCGCTCGGCGCGGGTGAACCAGTGGCAGAGGTAGACCAGCATCGCTGGCATCACCGCCGCCTCGACCACGCCGAGGAGGAAGCGGATGCCGATCAGCAGGTAGACGTTGGCGACCATCCCGGTCAGGGTGGCCAGCCCGCCCCAGAGGATCAGGCTGACGAAGATCAGCTTCTTGACGCTGCGCTTTTCCGCGTAGATCGCCCCCGGCACCTGGAAGAAGAAGTAACCGAGGAAGAACAGCGCGCCCAGCAGCGAGGACAGCCCGGGAGTGATCCGCAGGTCGTCGGCCATCCCGGAGGCGGCGGCGAAGCCGTAGTTGGCGCGGTCCAGGTAGGCCAGGCTGTAGGTGACGAAAACGATCGGCATGATGTACCACCAGCGGCTGCTGGCGAGGCGAGGCATGGTCATGGTCGGGTATCTCCTGAGCTTGTCTTGTTCTTGTCGCAACAGGTGCCGCGTGGGCGGCGGGTTCAGGCGCTCCTGCGGCGCTCGCGGTCGAGCAGTTGGCTGCGTTTCGGCAGCCCCTCCATGTCGCCGCGGACCTGTACCGCGCGGCTGCCGATCCAGTTGCCGCGCGCCACCGCGTCGGGCAGCGGCAGGCCTTCCAGCAGCGCGCTGACCACCCCGACCGCGAAGCCGTCGCCGGCGCCCACGGTGTCCACCACGGTCGCCACCGGCACGCCGGGGACCAGCCCTTCGCCGTGGGCATCGCGATAGTAGGCGCCGCTCGGGCCGAGCTTGATCGCCACCGCGTCGACGCCCATGTCCAGGTAGAACGCGGCGATATCCGCGGGTTCCTGCCAGCCGCTGAGCAGGCGGCCTTCCTCCAGGCCCGGCAGGACCCAGTGGGCATGCGCGGCGAGGGCGTTGATCTCGGCGATCATGCGGCGCTCGCTGGGCCACAGCGAGGGCCGCAGGTTGGGGTCGAAGGACAGGCTGGCGCCCTTGCCGCGCATGCGCCGCATCAGTTCGTGGGACAGTTCGCAGGCACTCGCCGAGAGTGCCGGCGGAATGCCGGTGGCGTGCAGGTGGCGGGCGCCGAGCATTTCTTCGCGGATATGGGCGAGGCCCAACCGGCTGGCCGCCGAGCCGCGGCGGAAGTACTCGACCCGCGGGTCGGCACCATCGACCTCGCGGGACTTCATCTGGAACCCGGTGGGCGCTTGCGCGTCGACCTCGACGAAGCGGCAGTCGAGGCCCTCGCGGGTCAGGCTGTCGAGTACGAAGCGGCCGAGCGAGTCGTCGCCGACCCGGCTCAGCCAGGCCACCGTGAAGCCGAGGCGGGCGAGGCCGATGGCGACGTTGCTGTCGGCGCCGGCGATGCGCTTGCCGAACTGCTCGACCCGGTCCAGTTCGCCGGGCTGTTCGGCGACGAACATGGCCATGGTCTCGCCGAAGCAGAGGATCTCGAAGTCAGCCATGCTGGCGTTCCTCCTGGGGCTGGCCGAGGCGGGCGAGGGCGGCGATGTGCCGGCGGCTGAGACTGAGCAGGTCGTCGCCCTGCAGCGGGTATTCGATGGCCCGCGCCACGCCTTCCGGGAAATGCTGCAGCAGGCGCTGCCAGTACTGCAGGTCGGCGGCCGACGGCGGCACCGCGACCAGCTTGCCGTCGCGGTTGCGGATCACCGCCTTGCAGTGCACGTAGCCGACATAGCGGCCAAGGCGCAGGGCGGCTTCGTCGGCCGCCTGCTCCTGCCAGCGCCAGTTGCCGATGTCGAAGGTCATCGCCAGGTCCAGCTGCTGGCGTTCGGCGAGGCGGAAGAAGCGTTCCAGCACCTCGATCCGGCCGCCCTGGGGCGTCTGGTCGTTCTCCACCAGCAGTTGCAAGCCGTGGCGCGCCAGGCGCCGGCCGAGGGCGGCGAGATCGGGCTGTTCCGGCAGAAGGCCGAGCGAGACCTTGAGCCATCCGGCTCCGCAAGCTTCGGCGCGGCGCAGGGTCGGCTCCAGCTCGGGGTTCAACTGGCCGTCTTCGCGCCACAGCTCGAGGGGTGAGGAGAACACGCACTCCAGCCCCTGCAACTGGATGGCGGCGGTCAGCGCCTCGGTATCCGGCGGGCCGGCGAAGAGTTCCTCGCGCAGTTCCACGCGCTGCGCGCCGGCCATCGCCAGCAAGGGCAGGAAGCTGGCCTGGCCGCGACTGCGAACGAGGTCCGCGCCATAGCTGGAAAGACTGATGGAGACGGGGTGAAGGGACATTGGCGATCCTCTGAAACCGGTTTCATTTCAAGCCGTGCGAAAGCCGCCGGCAACGCGCCGGCGGCGGGCCGCTAGCCGCGTGGATGGGTCGAGCCGCGAACGATCAGTTGCGCCGGGAAGGTCACCCGGCGCGCCGGCTCGCGGTCGCCTTCGAGTCGCGCCAGGAGGCGCTCGAAGGCGGTGCGGCCGATTTCGTCGGTGGGTTGGGCGAGGGCGGTGATGCCGCTGCCCACCAGTGGGTACCAGTCGAGTTCGTCCAGGGCCAGCAGGCCGACCTCATCGAACAGCCGGCAGCCGAGGTCGCGCAGTTGGCGGGTGGCGCAGAGGGTGGCGACGCCGTTGCAGGTGAACAGCGCCTTCGGCCCGGGGCCGCTGGCCGAAAGGAAGGCGCGCAGGCCGTCGCGGAAGAAGTCGTCGGTTTGCAGGACCTGGCCCTTGAGCGCCGGTCGCCGGCCGATGGAGGCATTGAAGGCCTGGACCCGCTCGATCCGCGAGCTGGTGCCGTCGAGCGGTTCGGTGACCAGCAGGATGTCGCGGAAGCCGCGGTGCTGCAGGTGGTCGAGGGCCTGTTCGACGGCGTCGGCGTTGTCCAGGCCGACCAGGTCGGTATCCAGCTCGGCCAACTGGCGGTCCACCAGCACCATCGGCAGTTCGCGGTGCAGGGCGCGCAATTCGCCGGGATGGTGGCCGAGGGTGTTCACGATCAGTCCTTCGACGTTGTAGGACTGCAGGGCGGCCAGGTGATGACGCTCCTGCTCGTCGTCGCGGTCGGTATTGCACACCACCAGGCTGTAGCCGTGTTCGCGGCAGGCGGTTTCCACGCCATGCATGACGGCCACGGAGTAGGGGTTGAGGATGTCCGCCACCAGCATTCCGATCAGCCGTGTGCGCCCGCGCTTGAGGCCTCGGGCCATCTGGTTGGGGCGGTAGTCGAGCTGGTCGATGGCGCGCTCGATGCGCCGGGCGGTGGCATCGGCGAGCAACTGGCGGTCGCCGCCGATATAGCGCGACACGCTGGCCTTGGAGACGCCGGCGGCCTCGGCCACCTGGTTGATGGTGACGCGGCCACGGCTGGGCAGTACTGAACCATTCACGGACCTGGTACCTCTTGGTGCTGTTCTTATTGGTGTGTCCGGCTGGTCTTCGCCAGCGGATGCCAGGAGTTGAAACCGGTTTCAGAAAATACCAGAAGGCCGATGCCCGTCAACGGGAAAAAAACGCCTACCGGGGCCGAGCCAGGCATGAGGCCAGGACGTTGTTCATGAAAACCGAATAATCGTTTCGAATGATGGTTTGCAATTATTAATGTCGAATGGAATGAATGTGCCATATCTCCATAAATAAAAAGGAAGTTTGTCCAATACTTGAGAAACTACTTTAAGAAGGTTTTGTCGGTAGAAAGCGATCAATCAGGCGAGCTTCGCTGACATGAAAAGCACCCGGCCGACCGTCTGAAGCAGTTCTCATTTATCGGAAAACGAAGGTGGCGCGCTGAAACTTATGCGCGCCTGGCGGTCTTTATCGACGACCTGACCGCCCGGTCGCGTCATCACGCTCACCGATCGTTGCGGGTCCTGTCGAATGCCGCCGTTCCGTCGCAGCAGGATTTTTCGACAAGACCCGTCCGGACCCACTTCCCGGCTAAGGAATGACAGGATGAGCGCCGCCCTGGAGCGATTGAATCATCTGAACCTGAATCACTTGTATGCCTTCGTCGCCGTCGCCGAACACAACAGCTTCACCGCCGCGGCGGAGGCCCTGGGCTTGTCGAAATCGCTACTCAGCGAGCAGTTGCGACGCCTGGAGGCCGACCTCGGGATCCAGTTGCTGACCCGTACCACCCGTCGCATGACCCTTACCGATCGCGGCGAACTGCTGTTCGGCGTGGCCCAGCGCATGCTCGGCGAGCTGGACGGCGCGCTCTCCGATGTGCGCGACCTGCAGGGCGAGCCCAGTGGCCGGTTGCGCATCACCGCGCCGCAGGACTTCGTCAAGTGGCACATCAGCAGCGTTTCCGCGGCGTTCATCCGGCAGTTTCCCAAGGTCCAGGTGGAAATGCTGGCCGATGACCAGTTCAGCGATCTGGTCGGCCAGCGCATCGATCTCGCAGTACGTATCGGCTGGCCGCGCGACTCCGGCCTGCATGCCAGCAAGCTGTGCGACTTCCAGCAGGTTGCCGTGGCGACGCCGGGATACCTCGCCGGCCTGCCGCCGGTGCTCCAGCCGCACGACCTGGCGCGTTGCGAATGGATCGGCCATACCCGCCTGAGCACGCCCTGGACCTGGACCTTCGAACGCCAGCGCGAGCGTGCCACGGTACAGACCCGAGGGCGCCTGCTGGCGAACAACACCCTGGCGGTGTACCGCCTGGTGCTCGACGGTGCCGGCGTCAGCGTGCTGCCGAGCTTCCTGGTGGCCCGCGAGATCGCCCGCGGGCGGCTGGTCCGGCTGCTACCTGGCTGGCACCTGCCGCAGGGCGGCATCTATGCCCTGTACCCCTCGGCGCGCTACATGCCGGTGCGGGTCAGGGCGTTCATCGAGTCGCTGCGCGAGCATCTCGGTCGCGAGCCGTTCCGCCTGGCGCAGGGCGAATGAGGCTGGGCATCCGTGCTGGGGGGCTGTAGGGCGAATAACGCCACAGGCGTTATCCGCCGCTGGCGTCGCGGATAGGCGGCGGATAACCGCAAGCGGTTATTCGCCCTACGGATCGGGCTTCGGCAGCATCTCGGTCGCAAGCCATTCCAACTGGCGTAGGGCGAATAACGCCACAGGCGTTATCCGCCGCCGATGCCAGGGATAGGCGGCGGATAACCGCGAGCGGTTATTCGCCCTACGGCCCCAGGCTGCCCAGGTAGCCGGCGAGCGCCTGGATGTCGCTATCCTCCAGGCCGCCGGCGACCGCGCGCATGGTCGCGCTGTTGCCGCGCTTGCCGTCGCGGAAGCCGTGCAACTGGGTTGCCAGGTATTCCGCCCATTGCCCGGCCAGGCGCGGCGCCTTCAGCGCCGCCAGGCCCTGGGCGGCGGGCCCGTGGCAGGTGACGCAGGGCGGTACGCCGCGCTGCGCCAGGCCGTTCTCGAAGAGCTGGCGGCCGCGTTCGCGTTGCCTCGGGTCGGCCAGGGTCTGTTCGCCGGTACTCATGCGCTGGGCGGCGAACCAGGCGGAGACGTTGACCACGTCCGCCGCGCTCAGCTCCTCGCCGCGGCCGTTGGTGGCCGGGTTGCGCCGGCGCTGGGTCTTGAGGTCGTAGATCTGCTTGTACAGGTATTCCCGGTCGAGCCCGGCGAGCTTCGGGTAGCTGCGGTTCGGCCGCGGCCCGCCGTTGCCGTCGTCGTCGTGGCAGCGCGAGCACATTTTCTGCGCCATCGCCTTGCCGCGCGCCAGGTCGGCGGGCGCGTCCGGGCCCGGCACGGCGGCGGCCAGCGGCAGGGAAAGCAGGGCCGAGAGGCAGCCGGCCAGCCAGCGTTTGCGCTCAGTCATGCTGCCAGGGCCCCCGCAGCCAGCCGTGGATGTCGTAGTCGGCCATACAGCGCTGGACCATCGCCTCGCAGTAGGCCAGGTGCCCGCGACGGCTGGCCCAGGCCAGCGAGTCGAGGCGGATCTGCTCGGCATTGCCGGAATAATGGCTCTCATAGACCGCGTGGCGCGCGCCGAACTCGCTGCCGGTGGCGTCCCAGATCAGCTTGAACAGCTTCAGGCGCTGCTCCGGCTCCAGCTCGGCACCGCGGTAGTAGCTGTCCACCAGCCGCCGCGCCTCTCCGTCGCGCAGGTCGGCGGCGCCCGAGACGGTGACCAGCGGGGCGCCGCCGAGGGCGCTTTCCAGCAGCTCGCGGACCCGCTTCCAGATCTGCGGCACCTGGATGCGCAGGGCATTGGCGTACTCCAGGCGCGGCACCGCCGACCCGGCGGCGTTGCGCTCCGGGTCGCGGGCCATGGCGGTGGTCAGCGCCTGCAGCAGGTGCTGCAGGGCGATCAGCTCGCCGAGGGCAGCCTGTATCCCGCGGAAGCCCTGGGTGCCATTGGCGCGCACGCCGAGGGAAAGCAGGCCGATCATCAGCTCCAGCTTCACCCCGAGGCGGATGCCGGACTGGAAGTTGTACAGGTTGGCGAAGCCCGACTCGGCATAGAAACCGGTGGCGCGGCGCAGGTCGCGGTAGACCAGGACGTCCTCCCAGGGAATCAGCGCCTTGTCGAACAGCAGCACGCTGTCGTTCTCGTCGAAGCGGCTGGACAGCGGATAGTCGAAGGGACTGCTCGCGCGCTCCTCGTAGGATGGCCGGCACATCAGGCGCAGGCCGGGGTTGTCCATGCGGGCGAAGAACACCAGGGCGAAGTCCTCGGCCTTGCCGGCTTCCATCTGCGCCGAGGCGACCGGGGCGACGAAGGTGGCGTTGGTGATGGCGCTGCCGGTGGCGAGCATCTTCGCCCCGCTGACGACGATACCCTGGTCGGTCTCGCGTTCGACGTGGACGAACACGTCGCGCATCTCGTGGATCGCCTTGCTGCGGTCCAGCGGCGGATTGATGATCGCGTGGTTGAGGAACAGCCCGCGGTCGGCGAAGGCGCGGTGCCAGGCGCAGGCGTTCTGCCGGTAGTCGCCGTAGAAGCCGGCGCCGGCCTCCAGCCCGGACATGAACGCCGCCTTGTAGTCCGGGGTACGCCCCATGAAGCCGTAGGTCATGCGCGACCAGCAGCCGATCGCCTCGCGCGCGCCGAGCAGGTCCTCGGCGTTCTGCGCGGGGGTGAAGAAGCGGTGGCTGCGGCGGCCCTGGGCATCGACCCGGGTGAGGACGTCGCGCTGCTCGCCGTGGAGGCCGTCGTAGAGCCCGGCGATGCTGCGGCAGGCGTTGCGGAACGCCCTGTGCCGGGTGACATCGGCGACCCGTTCGCCGTTGAGGTAGACCTGGCGACCGTCGCGCAGGCTGTCGAGATAGTCGGCGCCGGTCATCAGCGCGTTGGGGACGGAATGGCTCATGCTGGTTCCTTGTCGGGACGCCGGCCGTGGCGCGCACGGCCGGCGGGGCGGTCAGTCGCGCTGCAGGTGCGGGTTGCGCAGCGCCGGCTCGGCGTGGATATGCACCCGCCGCAGGTGGCGCGGCGCGCGGTGGGCGAAGGCCTCGCGACCGTGCAACAGGGTCAGGTTGTCGGCGATCACCAGGTCGTCGCTGCGCCAGCGGTGGGCGTAGTGCGCCTGTGGGTGGTACAGGCAGCGGCGCAGGCTGGCGAGCAGTTCGCCGCGCTGTTCCGGGGCGATGCCGTCGTAGTGGAACTCGGAGGGGTTGATGAAGCTGGCGTCGCCCTCGATCGGCGGTTCGCAGAAACGCAGGGTGGGGAATTCGCGGCGCGGGTGGCGCTCGACTATCGGCGCCGCCGAGCGGCTGCTGTAGTGCGCCGCGCTGCGCTGGTACCGGCCGCTGGCGCGGCGCCAGAGTTCCAGCTCGCTACTGTCGGCCAGTTGCAGCGCCGCCGGGGTCGAGCTGAAGGTGGTGCGGCCGCCGTCGCTGTCGCCGGGCGCGTCGACACAGTGGAACACCTGGAATTCCGGGACCGTCTCCAGGTACATGCCGTCCCAGTGCAGCGGCACGTAGTTGTTGGCGAAGATGTGGTCCTCGGCGCCTTCCTGTTCCACCAGCTCGAGCACCGCGCCGAACGGCCACAGCATGACTTCGCCGAAGTCGTGGCAGTAGCGGGTCAGGCTCTCGGCGTCGGCGAAGGCGGCGAAGCCGCGCAGGAGCAGCAGGTGGTGGCTGCGAGCCAGGCCCTTGAGCCACTGCGCCGGCAGCTCGCCGACGTGCATGCCGGGGCGGCCGGGCTCCAGCAGCAGGCCGAAGCGCGGCTGGTTGCCCTGTTCGTCGCGCAGCGGCGAGAGACGTACCGGTTGATCGCTGAGATAGGCGTTCATCGTCTGGCTCCTCGGGCTCAGGCCACGGCGGCGCGCCGGGCGGCCCTGGCCGGCAGGCGGTAGTGACTGGGCTGGCCGTTGATCTGCACCAGCTCGCCGCCGAGTTCCAGCACCTCGCTGCGCTTCATCAGCACGAAGCGGTCCTCGGTGTTCACCGCCACGCCGTGCCAGGGCGTCAGCCAGTCGTCGCGGGTCGGCATCATGTGGATGCCGAACTTCAGACTGTCCGCCGGCTGCGGATGGATGGACAGGCGGATCGCGCGGGGGAACTGGTCGGCCAGCAGCGCGCCCCAGGCCCAGCTGCGCTGGATCACCCCGTAGGCGCGCTCCTTGGCGTCGCGTTGCAGGGCAGTCTTCGAGCCCTGGTAGTCGGGGGTCAGGCCGTCCTCGTAGAGGAAACGGGTGATGGCGCGGTACAGCAGCAGGCCTTCTTCGCTGGCCAGCAGGGTCTCGCGGATGCTTTCCAGCGGCTCGGCGTAGCCGTCGATCAGCAACTGGCGGAGCTGCTCGTGGTTGTCGCGCTGGGCCTCGAAGGCGCGTACGTCCTCCAGGTTGAACACGCCGATATGGGTGGCGCCGATCTCCTCGATCATCAGGCGCAAGGCATCCTGGTAGGCGCTGATGTGCGCATCGCCGATCCTCACCAGGTCGCCGAACACCCGGCCGTCGGAGCAGACGGTGATCTTCGCGCCCGGTGCATAGAACAGCTGGATGCGCTGGCACAGGTGGTTGAGGAACGACAGCGACAGGCGCTCGGCCATGTCCGGACGGCTGTCGAGGACCTTGCCGGGGTTCGGCGACTTGGCCGGAAACGCCGGCAGGACGAATTCGATGGGCTCGCCGGCTTCGATGAAGGCGGCGATGCGCGGCAACTGGACCTGTTCGATGCGGCGGATCTCGTCCGCTTCGCTGGCGCTCTGGCGATGCTCGGGGTAACGGCGGCGATAGAGCAACAGTTCTTTCAATACGCGTGCGGGAAGGGTGTCTTCGGCGATGGCGTACATGCAGGTGTTTCCTCCTTGTGGGCGGATGCCGGCGGGCCGGCAGCGGAAGGCGACATCCTGTGGACTCGCCGCCGGGGGATAAACCGGGGAAGGCCGGAAACACTGTTCGCTGAAGCTTGACGATGGGCGCCGGGCACGGCCGGGCCGCCGGCGTTGTCGCGTATCGCGGGGAGGGCTGAAGGAAACGGCCGCCGGCGGGCGGCCGCAGGGCGGTCAGTCGGCGTTCTCGCCGCACAGGTCGAGGGCGAACCAGCGTTGCGCTTCGTCGCGTCCGAGGCCGGCGCCGAGCAGGCCGAAGAGCTTGCCCAGGGCCGCCTCGCGGGTCATTCCGCCAGCCGAGAGCAGGCCGGCGTCGCGCAGGCGGCTGCCGGCGGCGTAGACGCCGAACTCGACCTGGCCGTAGGCGCACTGGCTGACCGCAGCGAGCAGCACGCCGCGGGCGTGGGCTTCGCGCAGCAGCGCCAGCAGCTCCTCGTCGTCGGACGGGCCGGTGCCGCTGCCATAGCATTCCAGCAGCAGCGCTTCCACGCCGCTGTCGAGCAGCCCGCGCAGGTGCGCGGCGCGCAGCCCTGGATAGAGCGGCAGCACGGCGAGGTTCACTTCCCGGCGCGGCTGGCGGTAGCCGAGCGCCGCAGGCACCGGCGCATGCTCGGCGTGGCGCGGTCGCGGCAGTTCGGCGAAGGCGTCGAACGCGTCGCTGCGCAGCTTGCTGACTCGCGCGCCGTGCAGCAGGGCATCGTTGAAATAGACCTGTACGCCGCGCGCGTGGCCCTCCTGGAGGACGCGCAGGGCGCCGACCAGGTTGTCCCAGGCATCGCTGCCCGGCGCGCCGGCCGGCAGCATGGAGCCGGTCAGCAGCACCGGGATCGGCAGGTCGAGGAGCAGGAAGGACAGCGCCGCGGCGCTGTAGGCCAGGGTGTCGGTGCCGTGCAGGAGCAGCACGCCGTCGTGGCCGGCGTCGAGCGCGGCGACGATGGCGTCGCGCATCGCCAGCCAGTTGCCCTGGGTCATGTTGGCGCTGTCCAGCGGCGGTTGCAGTTCGGCGAAGCGCCAGCGCAGGTCCGGGGCGTCGCCGAGGCTTTGCAGGTGGTCGCGCATGCGCGCTTCGAAGCCACCGGCCGGAGCCAGTCCCTGAGGGGTCTGCAGCATGCCGATGGTGCCGCCGGTGTAGAGCACGAAGAGGTTCTTGACTGGGAGCATCCGTAATCCTTGTGTCGGGCCTTTTCGCGCCGGACGTGCGAAGAGGGGACACCATTGTGGCGCAGGCGCCGCTCCGGGGGGAGGGCGCCTGCGCGAGACTCAGCGATTGCCGCTCGGCAGCGGCTCGGCGTCCGCCTGCGCCGGGGGCTCGGCGCGCTGGCCGGCGGGCCAGGCTTCGCGGTCCAGGTCGAGGTCGGCGAACTGCGCCGAGTCGAACACCGGTTGCTTGATCCCGGCGCGGCGCTGCACGTCATAGTCGCGCATCACCCGCAGGCCGACCTTGAACAGCAGGGCCAGGGCCATCAGGTTGACGAAGGCCAGGCAGGTCATGGTGATGTCGGCGAAGGCGAACACGGTGGACAGGTCCTGCACCGAGCCCCAGACCACCAGGGCCAGCACCAGCGCGCGGTAGCCGATCAGCACCAGGCGGTTGCGGCTGAGGAACTGCAGGCTGTTCTCGCCCAGGTAGAAGTTGTAGAGGATGCAGGTGAAGACGAACAGCGACAGGGCCACGCTGACGAACACCCGGCCCCAGTCGCCGACCACCGCGGCCAGGGAGTTCTGGGTGAGGACGATGCCGTCGCCTTCGAAGCCCGGGGTGTAGAAGCCCGAGAGCAGGATCAGCAGGGCGGTGCAGGTGCAGATCACGAAGGTGTCGAGGAACACGCTGAAGGCCTGGACCACGCCCTGTGCCGCCGGATGGCGCACGGCGGCGACCGCGGCGACGTTCGGCGCGCTGCCCAGGCCGGCCTCGTTGGCGAAGACGCCACGCTTGACGCCCATCACGATGGCGCTGCCGAGCAGGCCGCCGAACGCCGGGTCTAGGCCGAAGGCGCTCTTGACGATGGTTTCCAGCATTGCCGGGACGTGCTCGATCTGGCTGGCGATGACGTACAGGGTGACGCCGATGTAGGCCAGGGTCTTGATCGGCACCAGCAGGTCGGAGACCGCGGCGATGCGCTTGATGCCGCCGATGAAGACCACGCCGAGCAGCACCGCCAGGGCGATCCCGGTGTGCTGCGGGGCGAAGCCGAAGGCGTTCTGCAGCGAATGGGTGACGGTGTAGGACTGCAGGCCGTTGAAGGCGAAGCCGTAGGTCACCAGCAGGAGTACCGCGAAGACCACCGCCATCGAGCGCAGCTTCAGGCCGTGCTGGATGTAGTAGGACGGGCCGCCGCGATACAGGCCGTCGCCGTCGCTGCGCTTGTAGACCTGGGCCAGGGTGCATTCGAAGAAGCTGCTGGACATGCCGACCAGCGCGGTGACCCACATCCAGAACACCGCCCCGGACCGCCGAGGGTCACGGCGATGCCGACCCCGGCGATGTTGCCGGCGCCGACCCGGCCGGCGAGGCTCAGCATCAGGGCCTGGAAGGAACTGAGCTGGCCGGCCTGGCCGCGCAGCGATTCCCTGAATACGCCGAACATGTGGCCGAAGTGGCGGAACTGGACGAAACGCGAACGGATCGTGAAGTAGGCACCCAGGCCGACGATCAGGACGATGAGGACTTTTCCGGAAAGGAAATCGTTGAGCATTTCAAGCATGGAGGTCTACCTCGGTTCTTATTCTGGTACCGGCGTGCGCTGCGGCAGCGCCTTGGTGCGCGGCGCATGGTTGGCCATGACGCACCTGGTTACAATTTCGCGGGTTGCTCCTGCTTGATGCGACCTGATGCTAGAATCGCGTCCATAGCATCAGTTTTGGAGCCATCGATGTCCGAGCACCTGGGCGCCAATCTCAAGCTGCTTTGCAGCCATTACCGCTCGATTTCCGAGGTTTGCCGGCAATTGGCGATCAATCGCGCGCAGTTCAACAAGTACCTCAGCGGCCAGAGCCAGCCGACGCCCTACAACCGCAAGCGGATAGGCGACTTCTTCGGCGTCGAGGACTACGAGCTGGGCTTGCCGCCCGAGCAGTTCGCCCGCCTGATCGGCGCCCGTGCCAGCGCCCAGCCGCGCCAGTCCAGCAACGACCCGCTGTTGCGGCTGCTGCAACCGCTGCGCGCCGAGGCCGGCGACCTGAGCCGCTACTGCGGCTACTACTTCGAATATGCCAACTGCATGTCGGTGCCGGGCAGCATCCTGCTCTCCCTGGTGCATCTCTACGAGGAAGACGGGGTGTTCCTCTTCGAGCGCCAGGAACGCCAGGAGCGCACCAGCAGTACCGACGTGCAGGCGGAGGAGTGGGCGCGCTGCCGCTACCTCGGCGCGGCCTTCCAGTTGCAGGACCGGGTGTTCCTGATCGACTACGAGTCGCTGACCCTCAACGAGATGAGCCAGACCATCCTCATTCCCAGTTTCAAGAGCCGTATCACCCGCCTGAACGGCCTGAAGATGGGCGTTTCCAGCGGTGACCGGCGGACCCCGGCATGCAGCCGGGTGGTCTGGGAGTACCTCGGTGCGGAAATCAACCGGATCAACGCCTACCGCCAGGTGCGCCTGTACCGCCCGGACGATCCGCGGATCGACGAGGATATTCGCCAGCGCCTGGCGGCGGGGAGCTTGCGGCATGGGTTGCTGGAGACGGAGTGAGGGGCGGGGGATCGCGCAGGGCGGTGAGACCTGCTGACGACCCGGTTCGCGGCCACGAAAAAAGCCCCTTGCCCGACGGGCAAGGGGGTAATGTGCGCCGGTGGTTGGCCGGCTACCGAGGTTCGCGGGAATCAGATGTGCAGGGCGTGTCCCAGCGCGCGCAGGGCGGCTTCCTGGACCGCTTCGCCGAGGGTCGGATGGGCGTGGATGGTGCCGGCGATGTCTTCCAGGCGGGCGCCCATCTCCAGCGACTGGGCGAAGGCCGTGGACAGTTCCGAGACCGCCTTGCCCACCGCCTGCCAGCCGATGATCAGGTGGTTGTCGCGACGCGCCACCACGCGGACGAAGCCTTCGTTGGCCTCCAGGGTCATGGCGCGGCCGTTGGCGGCGAACGGGAAACTCGCCACCAGGCAGTCCAGGCCGGCATCCTTCGCCTGCTCCGGGGACAACCCGGCGACCACCACTTCCGGATCGGTGAAGCACACCGCGGGGATCGCCACCGGGGCGAACTGGCGACGCTTGCCGGCGATCAGCTCGGCGACCATCTCGCCCTGGGCCATGGCCCGGTGCGCGAGCATCGGCTCGCCGGCGAGATCGCCTATGGCCCAGACATTGCGCATCGAGGTGCGGCACTGGTCGTCGACCTTCACCGCCCGGCCGTTCATGTCCAGGCCCAGGCTTTCCAGGTTCCAGCCTTCGCTGCGCGGCTTGCGGCCGACCGCCACCAGTACCTGGTCGGCGGCGATCTCGCGCTCCTCGCCGGCGCCGTCGCGGACCCGCACGCCGTTCTCGCTCGGGCCCAGCAGGCTGTGCCCGAGGTACAGCTCGACGCCCAGCTTGCGCAAGGCCTGGGCCACCGGCTTGGTCAGTTCTTCGTCGTAGCCCGGCAGGATGCGTGGTTGCGCTTCCACCACCGCCACCTCGACGCCGAGCTTGCGGTAGGCGGTACCCAGCTCCAGGCCGATGTAGCCGCCGCCGACCACCACCAGGCGCTTGGGCAGGCTGCCGGGCGCCAGCGCCTCGGTGGAGGAGATCACCTTGCCGCCCAGCGGCAGGATCGGTAGCTCGACGCTCTGCGAGCCGGCGGCCAGCAGCAGGTGCTCGCACTCGATGCGCTGGCTGCCGCCGCCGGCGAGTTCGACCGCCACGCTTTTGCCGTCGAGGATCCTCGCCCAGCCCTGGACGACATCGACCCCGTGTTTCTTCAGCAGCGCGGCGACGCCGCTGGTGAGGCGGTCGACGATGGCGTCCTTCCATTCCACGGTGCGGGCGATGTCGATGCTCGGCGCCTGTACCTGGATGCCCAGCGCCGACCGGCCGGCATAGTGGCGGGCCTTGAGGTATTCCTCGGCGGCGTGGATCAGCGCCTTCGACGGGATGCAGCCGACGTTCAGGCAGGTGCCGCCGAGGGCGGCGCCCTCCACCAGTACGGTGGGAATGCCCAGTTGCCCGGCACGGATCGCCGCGACGTAGCCGCCGGGACCGCCGCCGACGATCAGCAGGGAAGTCTTCAGGATCTGGCTCATCGCTTACTCCAGGAACAGGGTGGCAGGATGTTCGAGCAGGCCGCGCACGGCCTGGATGAAGGCCGCCGCGTCCATCCCGTCGACCACCCGGTGGTCGAAGGAGGAGGAGAGGTTCATCATCTTGCGCACGACGATGTTGCCGCCGACCACCATCGGTCGCTCGACGATGCGGTTGACGCCGACGATGGCCACCTCCGGATGGTTGATCACCGGTGTGCTGACGATCCCGCCGAGCGCGCCGAGGCTGCTCAGGGTGATGGTCGAGCCGGACAGCTCCTGGCGTTGCGCCTTGCCGCTGCGTGCGGCTTCGGCCAGGCGCGCCACTTCGCTGGCGTTGCCCCAGAGGTCGCGCGATTCGGCGTGGCGCAGCACCGGCACCATCAGGCCGTTGTCGCTCTGGGTGGCGATGCCGACGTGCACCGCGCCGTAGCGGGTGACCACCTCGGCCTCGTCGTCGTAGCGCGCGTTCAACTGCGGGAAGTCGCGCAGCGCCACGACCATGGCGCGGACCAGGAACGGCAGCAGGGTCAGCTTGCCGCGCTGGCCACCCCATTTCTGGTTGAGATGGGCGCGCAGGGCTTCCAGATCGGTGACGTCGATTTCCTCGACATAGCTGAAATGCGGGATGCGTCGCTTGGCGTCCTGCATCTTCTGGGCGATCTTGCGACGCAGGCCGATCACCGGCACCGCCTGTTCGTCGTGTCGCTCGGCATACCCCTGCGCGGCGGCGCCGCTGCGCGCGACGCTGCCATCCTGGGTCAGGTAGGCATCGAGGTCCTCGTGGAGGACGCGTCCGGCGGGACCGCTGCCCTGCACGAACTGCAACTCGATGCCCAGGTCGCGGGCGCGCTGGCGCACCGCGGGGGAGGCCAGCGGGCGTTCGCCGGGCTGGCGCCGCTGCCGTGGCGCCTCGCTGTCGCGCAAGGCGCGCGGCGCTTCGGCGGCGGCTTTCGGCGCCGCGACCGGGGCTTCCTTCGGTTTCTCCGGGGTGGCGGCGACGGGCGCGGCCGGCGTCGCCGCGGCCGGACTCTCGGCGAGGTTGCCGGCACCTTCCACCTCCAGGCGGATCAGTTCGCCGCCCACCGCCATCACCTGGCCCGGCTGGCCGCCGAGGGCGAGGATGCGTCCGGCCACCGGCGAGGGAATCTCCACCGTGGCCTTGTCGGTCATCACCTCGGCGAGGACCTGGTCTTCATTGACCGAGTCGCCGACCTGGACATGCCACTCCACCAGTTCGACCTCGGCGATGCCTTCCCCGATGTCCGGCATCTTGATCACATGGGTACCCATTCAGACCTCCATCACACGCTTGAATGCCGCGCCGACGCGCGCGGGGCCGGGGAAATACGCCCACTCCTGGGCATGCGGGTAGGGGGTGTCCCAACCGGTGACGCGCTCGATCGGCGCCTCCAGGTGGTGGAAGCAGTGCTCCTGCACCAGCGACATCAGCTCGGCGCCGAACCCGCAGGTGCGGGTCGCCTCGTGGGCGATGACGCAGCGGCCGGTCTTCTTCACCGAGGCGACGATGGTTTCCAGGTCCAGCGGCCAGAGGCTGCGCAGGTCGATGATCTCGGCGTCCAGGCCGGTCTCGTCGGCCGCGGCCTGGGCCACGTAGACCATGGTGCCGTAGGTCAGCACGGTCAGCGCCGCGCCGGGGCGGACGATCGCCGCCTTGTCCAGCGGCACCTTGTAGTAGCCGTCCGGCACCTGGCTGGCCGGATGCTTGGACCAGGGCGTCACCGGGCGGTCGTGGTGGCCATCGAACGGGCCGTTGTAGAGGCGCTTGGGCTCGAGGAAGATCACCGGGTCGTCGTTCTCGATGCAGGCGATCAGCAGGCCTTTGGCGTCGTAGGGGTTGGACGGCATCACCGTGCGCAGGCCGCAGACCTGGGTGAACATCGCCTCCGGGCTCTGGCTGTGCGTTTGCCCGCCGTAGATGCCGCCGCCACAGGGCATGCGTACGGTCATCGGCACGATGAAGTCGCCGGCCGAGCGATAGCGCAGGCGCGCCGCCTCGGAGATCAACTGGTCGGAGGCCGGGTAGACGTAGTCGGCGAACTGGATCTCCACCACCGGGCGCAGGCCGTAGGCACCCATGCCGACCGCGGCGCCGATGATGCCGCTCTCGGAGATCGGCGCATCGAACACCCGCGAGGTGCCGTATTTCTTCTGCAGGCCTTCGGTGCAGCGGAACACGCCGCCGAAGTAGCCGACGTCCTGGCCGAATACCACCACGTCGTCGTCGCGCTCGAGCATGATGTCCATCGCCGAGCGCAGCGCCTGGATCATGGTCATGCTGGTGACCGTCTGGGCGTTCTCGTGTTGCGGGTTCATGGCATTCATACCCCGAGCTCCTGGCGTTGCCGGCGCAGGTGCTCCGGCAGTTCTGCATAGACGTCCTCGAACATGCTGGCGGCGCTCGGCACCCGGCCGTCGATCAGGGTGCCATGGCTCTCCGCCTGTTTCTGCGCGGCCAGCACTTCGGCTTCGAGGGCCTTGTGGGTGGCTTCGTGCTGTTCCTCCGACCAGATGCCGAGGCCGATCATGTGCCGCTTCAGGCGGGCGATCGGGTCGCCCAGCGGGAAGTTGGTCCAGTCGTCGGCGGGGCGGTACTTGGACGGGTCGTCCGAAGTCGAGTGCGGGCCGGCGCGGTAGGTGACCCATTCGATCAGGCTCGGCCCGAGGTTGCGCCGGGCGCGCTCGGCGGCCCACTCGGAGGCGGCGTAGACCGCCAGGAAGTCATTGCCGTCGACCCGCAGCGAGGCGATCCCGCAGCCCACGCCACGGTTGGCGAAGGTGGTGCCTTCGCCGCCGGCGATGGCCTGGAAGGTGGAGATCGCCCACTGGTTGTTGACCACGTTGAGGATTACCGGCGCGCGGTAGACATGGGCGAAGGTGAGGGCGGTGTGGAAGTCCGACTCGGCGGTGGCGCCGTCGCCGATCCAGGCCGAGGCGATGCGCGTGTCGCCCTTGATCGCCGAGGCCATGCCCCAGCCGACCGCCTGGATGAACTGGGTGGCGAGGTTGCCGGAGATGGAGAAGAAACCGGCCTCCTTGCTCGAGTACATGATCGGCAGCTGGCGGCCCTTGAGCGGGTCGGCCTCGTTGGAGAGAAGCTGGCAGATCATGTCCACCAGCGGGTATTCGCGGGTGATCAGGATGCCTTGCTGGCGATAGGTCGGAAAGCACATGTCGCCGTCGCGCAGGGCCAGGGTGTGGGCGGTGGCGATGGCTTCCTCGCCGAGGCATTGCATATAGAAGGAAAGCTTTTTCTGCCGTTGCGCGGTGAGCATGCGCGCGTCGAACAGGCGGGTCTTGAGCATCGCCCGCATGCCGCGCAGCAGTTGTTCGTTGCTGAGCTGCGGATTCCAGGGACCGACGGCGTGGCCGTCGTCGTCGAGCACGCGTACCAGGCTGTAGGCCAGGTCGCTGGTCTCGGCGGGCTCGACATCCACCGGCGGCTTGCGTACCTCGCCGGCGGGGGACAGGTGCAGATAGGAAAAGTCGGTCTTGCAGCCAGGACGCCCGGTGGGCTCCGGGACATGCAGACGCAACGGCTCGTAATCACTCATGACAGGCCTCCGGCCCGGTCCGGGCCAAACGGTTGGAGAGATCAGAAACGGGCGAACGGCGCTCGAAGCGGCGGACTGGGCGGATGGCGGGTTCCCGTCCTGTGGGTGGGGGCGGGTTGCAGGCATGCCGGGGTACGGCAGGCGCGGTCGTACTGGGTGACGTCACTCATGGTGAGGCCCTCGGGTTTTGTTTTTGTAATTTCAGTATAGGCTTCGGGTGCTAGTTTTTTGCTCCAAATTGACTAAGGTATTCCGGCAGTATTGGGTTGTTTGAACTACAAGAATCGCTGACAAGAGAAACAACGCACCATGGCTGAACTCGACCGCATCGACCTGAAAATCCTCCGTGCCCTGGCCGACGACGGCCGCCTGAGCTGGCGCGATCTCGCCCAGAAGGTCGGCCTGTCGCTGACGCCGACGCTGCGCCGGGTACGCCGCCTGGAAGAGGAACACTACATCCAGGGCTACTTCGCCCGGCTCGACGAGGAGCGCCTGTCCGGGGCGATGAGCGTGTTCGTCTCGGTGTCCCTGGAAAAGCAGACCGGCGACTACCTCGCTCGCTTCGAGGAACGCATCGTCGATGCGCCACAGGTCATGAGCTGTTTCCAGATGACCGGCGATGCGGACTACATGCTGCGGGTTGTGGTCAAGGATCTCGCCGCCTACCAGGCGTTCCTCACCAATACCCTGACCTGCATTCCCGGCGTGGCTGGCATCAAGTCGGCCTTCGCGCTGAAGTCGGTGATGCTGCGCTCGGCCCCGCCGCTCTAAGCATAGACCCTGTCTATCTGCGTAACGTTACGCTATTCTGATTGCGTAACGTTACGCAGATGGAGGCGTTCATGAAAGCCAGCAAACCCGGGCCCAAGCCGAGCGGCAAGGCCAAGTCGGCCGCCCAGCGGATGCGCGAATACCGCGCGCGCAAGGCCGAAGAGGCCCTCGGCGCCGAGCATTCCGACAAGGAGCGCGAGCGGCAGATCCGCCGTGAGGCGCGCGCCGAACTCGAACGCGTGAAGCTGGAGCAGCAGCGCCGCGAACACACCCTGCGCAAGGAACTGGAAGCCTGCCAGACCGAGATTGGCCGCCTGCTCGGCCTGCTGCGCCGGCACGGCATCGATCCGCACCCGGGCAACTGATCAGCCGGGCGTGTCGAGGAAGGCCAGCAGGGTCGCTTCCTCGGCACTCAGCCAGCGGCGCTTGCGGGCGCGCCTGAGCTGGCCCAGTTGCCCGGCCTGGTAGGCCTCGATGATCGCCGGGTGGATGTAGCATTGCCGGCAGATCGCCACGCTGTTGCCCAATTCGGCGGCGACCTCCGCCACCACCGCGCCAAGCCCGTCGGCTTCGGCACGCCGCAGGCGCTCCAGCGCCAGCGCGCTGCCGGCCCAGGTACGGTAGTCCTTGGCGCTGAAATCCTCGCCGGTATGCCGGCGCAGGTACTCGTTGATGTCGTGGGAGCCGATGCGGTGCGGCTGGCCGTCCTCGTCCAGGTACTGCAACAGGTCCTGGCCGGGCAATTCCAGGCAGCGCCGCAGCACCCGCGCCAGGCGCGGATGCTCCAGGCTGACGTCGTGCTCGATGCCGCTCTTGCCCTTGAAGCGGAACCGGATGCGACTGCCGTTCACGTCCACGTGCCGGGTACGCAGGGTGGTCAGGCCGTAGGAGCGGTTGTCGCGGGCGTAGCGGTGGTTGCCGACGCGGATCAGGGTGGCGTCGAGCAGCGCAACCGCCAGGGCCACCACCTTGTCGCGACCGAGGCCGGGCAGGCGCAACTGGGCGTCGATGTGCCGGCGCAGCCCCGGCAGCGCCTGGCCGAAGCGCAGCAGGCGCTCGTACTTGTCGGCATCGCGTACCTCGCGCCAGCGCGGGTGGTAGCGGTACTGCTTGCGCCCACGGGCGTCGCGGCCGGTGGCCTGGAGATGGCCGTTGGGGTCGGGACAGATCCAGACCTCGCGATAGGCCGGCGGAATGGCCAGCTTGTCCAGCCGGCGGATCTCCTCGGCGTCGCCGATGCGCTGGCCGTCGGCATCGAAATAGACGAAGCGCTTGCCCTGCCGGCGTCGACGGATGCCCGGCTGGCGGTCGTCGACGTAGCAGAGGCCGGCGGGCAGGGCGGGGATATCCGGTGGCGCTGCGCTCATGCTTGGGTTCCGAAGGAAAGCTTGCCTGTTTAGGCCGCTGCGCCCGCTGGAACGTTCAACCGCGCTGCGCTTGCTCCTGCTCGTAGCCGAGGGCGCCGGCGATATGGCGGCCGGCGATGTAGCCGAAGGTCAGCGCCGGCCCCAGGTTGATGCCGCCGGAGGGATAGTGGCCGGCGAACAGGCTCGCCATGTCCGCGCCCGCCGCGTACAGGCCGGGGATCGGCTGCCCGCCGCCGTCCAGCACGCGGGCCTGGGCGTCGGTCTTCAGCCCGGCGAAGGTGCCGAAGCAGCCGGGCTCGACCTGCACCGCGTAGTACGGTCCGCGTTCGATGGGGGCGACGCAGGGATTCGGCCCCGGATACGCCGGGTCGCCCTGCTTGCGGTTGAATGCCGTGCCGCCGCGGCCGAACTCTGGGTCGCGGCCCTCGCGGGCGTGGCGGTTGTATTCGGCGACGGTGGCGGCCAGGCCGGACGGGTCGATGCCGCAGCTCCTTGCCAACTGATCCAGGCTGGTCCCGCGCTTGAGATAGCCGCTGCGCAGGTGCGCGGCGATCGGCAGCGGCGCCGGACGCACGTAGCCGAGGCCGTAGCGACGCAGGAAGCGCCGGTCGCAGACCAGCCAGGAGCGTGCCGGCTGCCCGGGCGGGGTGGCCTCGAGCAGGGCGGCGACATAGTCGTGGTAACCGTGCGCCTCATTGACGAAGCGCCTGCCGTTGGCCAGCACGCCGATCAGCCCGGGCTTGCCGCGCTCAATGATGTGCGGGAAGTGCCCGGTCTCGCCATCGCCGTGGGGAACTCGCGAGACCGGCGCCCAGGCGATCGGCGAGCGCAGGTCGTCGGCCACCCGGCCGCCGGCGCTTTCCCCCAGGCGCAAGCCGTCGCCGTTGCAGCCCGGCGGCGGCAGCGGCAGCAGGGTGTCCAGGGTGGGGGCCAGCTCGGCGCGGCGCTGCGGATCATGGGGAAAGCCGCCGCAGGCCAGGACCACGGCGCCTGCCTCGATGCGCAGGAGTCCCTCGGCGCTCTCGACCAGCGCGCCGACCACCTTGCCGTCACGCAGCAGCAGTTCGCGGGCTGGCGCCGATTCGATCAGGCGCACACCCAGGGCTTCGGCGGACTTGGCCAGGCGCGCTACCAGGGCCACGCCATTGACCAGGTGCATGGCGCGACCGTAGCGCAGCAGGTGCCAGAGGTGGCTGGAAAAGCGCCGGGCGACATGCAGGAAGGCCGGCAGCGAGCGGGTCAGGTCGAGGAAGGCGGCGAGGTCGGCGCCGGCCATGATCGGCATGCCCATGAACGAGGTCTCCCGCAGGGTCTTGCGCAGGCGCGGCAGCAGCGGGCCCAGTTGCCGTGCGTCATAGGGCGCGGCGACCAACTGGTGGCCGCCCTCGGCGGCGCCCGGCGTGTCGCCATGCATGTCCGGGATGCCGTTGCCGTCGACGAACCGCAGGTGGGTGTGGCGCTCGAAGAAGGCCACCATGTGCGGGCAGGCTTCGAGGAAGGCGTCGATCCGCGCGGCGTCGTAACGCTCGCCCAGTTCGTGGCGCAGGTAGGTACGCGGTTGCTCGATGTCCTCCTCGATACCGGCGCGACGCGCCAGCGGGTTGCGCGGCAACCAGGCCCAGCCGCCGGACCAGGCGCTGGCGCCGCCGAACACCGGGTCCTTCTCCACCAGGACTACCCGGCGCCCGTGCCAGGCCGCGGTCACCGCCGCCGCCAGCCCGGCGGCGCCGGAGCCGACGACCAGCACGTCACAGGTTAGCGGGGTGGTCTCGACGGCCGCAGAGGTCATGGCTTCTCCCTTTTTCAATATTTCGGAACGATGTTCCATATTCTAGGGAGGCAATGCCCGCGTACCAACCCGCTCAGCGAAAGGAGCGGGCGATCATCGGCCAGGTCGAAGCGAGGTCGGCCGCCCGTTAGGGAAAAGGGAGACGGGAGGGGAAAGGCCCGGCGCAGGCGCACCGGGCCGAGGGCGTCAGCGCGCTTCGCCGCCGCCCTGGACCGCGGCGGTCTTCTTGCGCACCGGGAAGGGAAAGTAGAGGGCGCGCAGCAGCGCGACGCGCTTGATCACTTCGCCGATCAGCAGCGAGACGATCACCGAGATCACCAGGGCGACGCTGGCAGCGGCCGGTTCCGACAGACCCAGGTGGACCAGCAGGTTGAAGGTCTTGTGCTGGATCTCGCCGTGGAAGATCAGCAGGATCAGGGTCGACTGGCCGATGTAGGTCATCGCCTTGCCCAGCCAGTCGATCTTCATCATCAGCCCGGACAGCGCCCAGCACAGGTAGACGCCGCTCACTGCCTGGACGGTGGCCCAGAACCAGTGGTCGTAGCGGCGCTGCGCCATGTCCACCACCGTCGGGTAGTAGAGGAAGCTGGCGGTGGTCACGGCAAGGGCGATGCACAGGGTCAGCAACGAACTCTGGTGGCGACGCAGGACGTCGCGCAGGACATAGCCGAACATGAAGTGGGCGCTGCTGATCAGGGTGATGTCCAGGCTGAACGGCAGGCCCGGCAGCAGGTACTGTTCGCCGCCGAACTCCACCGGGATCTGCCAGAACGTCTTGAGGAACAGGATGCCCAGGCCCAGTTGCACGGCCAGCAGCACGCAACTGGCGGCGAGGGACAGGCCGAGACGCTGGATGACGCGCAGCATGAACCAGGCGAACAGGGTCGCTACCCAGAAGTGCGGCAGGTACCAGAGCGCCTGCCAGGGCAGGGTGTCGACCGAGGCGTACAGCACTCCGCCGATGTCCGGCAGCAGCGGCTGGCCGCGCAGCAGGTCGCGGAGGATGACGTAGCCGAGCATGGTCACGAAGAACGGCTTGAGGAGGGCGTCGGCCTTGCGCAGGGCCATCTCGCCGAAGGGTTGCTCGGTCCTGAAGAACACCCCGGAAATGAAGAAGAACAGTGGCAGGATGAACGGAGAGAGCAACGGATAGAGCACGGTCGGCGAACTGGCGACGAACCAGCTGTGCCCAAAGACGATGATCAGGATGCCCACGCCGCGGGTCACATCCATCTGAATCCAGCGTTTTTTCACTTTGCAACTCCCGCTTGACGCGCTAACTCACAGTGGTTGTTCGAAGGCCCCCAGGGCCAGGCTCCCTACCCGGAGCCATGGGTCAATCGGTGCGCCAGGGCCGCAGCCAGAGCGCCATGCCGAGCAGCGCCAGGCAGCCGGCGACGGTGCCCAGGCCCAATTGCAGCCAGATACCGTCGATGCGGAACAGCAGGCCGGCGGCGAGCGCCATGGCCAGGGCGTTCAGTAGCCACAGCCGGGCCCAGGGCAGGGCGCCGAGCAGGGCCTGGCGACGCATCAGCAGCAGCGCGGTGCAGAGCACCCCGCCAAGGGCCGCGAGGGGAATCCCCGGCAGTCCGAAAATCAACGGCAGGACCGCCAGCAGCGCGGCGTTCAGCGCGCTGCCGAGCAGCTCGCAGCGCAGCGGCAGGCGAGTATCGCCGGCGGCGTAGGCGTAACGCGCCAGCAAGGCATTCCAGGCGCCGAACACCAGTGGCACGGCGAACCAGGCCAGCAGCGCCGGCAACGGCGAGCCGGCGGTCTGCCGCGGCAGCAACAGGGCCACCAGGCCGGGTGCGGCAGCGACCAGCCCGACCCCGGCCGGCAGGGTCAGCAGGCTGGCGGTCTCCAGGCCGCGGCGAAGCAGGGCCAGACGCTCGCCACCCTGGCGTCGGCTCATCATGCCGAGCAACACCTGGTTGAGGCTCATCAGGGCGATCAGCGGCAGGTTCATCAGCTTGCGCGCCAGGTTGACCCAGGTCACCGCGCCTTCGCCGAGCAGCGAGGCCACCAGCCGCTCGACCAGCGCCAGGCCCTGGCTGGCGGCGTTGCTCAGCAGCAGCGGAGCGATGCGCCCGCCAAGCTCGCCCAGTTCGACGCCGGAAAGGCGCCAGTGCCAGGGCCGCCAGCCCTCGATCCATAGCGAAGGCAGCAGCACCAGCGGCATCAGCAGGCTGCCGAGCAGGCAGGCCAGGGCCAGTTGTTCGGGCTGGCTGGCCTGGCCGTGCAAGGCCAGGTAGAGCACCGGCGGCAGGTTGAACAGCAGCGAGCCGAGCCCGGCCAGGACGAAGCGCTCGGCGGCCTGCAGGGGGATGCTGAATAGCGCATGGAGCATCAGCCCCGGCACGCACCAGGCGAGGACCCGCAAGTTGGCCGCGGCCTGGGCGCTGGCCGTCTCGGCCAGGCCCGGGCCGAGCAAGCGCACCAGCCAGGGCGCCGCCGCCAGCAGCAGGAGGCTGAGCGCCACGGCGATACCGAGCAGCGCCGGGAGGATCGCCGCCAGCCAGTCGAGGCGACGTTCGCCCTGGCGTTCGAGAAACAGTGGCAGGGCCGCCGCGCTGAGCACGCCGCCGGCCAGCGACATGCGCAGGGCCTCGGGCAGGAACAGGGCGATGAGGAAGGCGTCGCTGCGCTCGCCGGCGCCCCAGGAGGCCACCAGCAGCCATTCGCGGGCGAAGCCCAGGCACAGGCCGAGCAGGGTGGCAAGGGTCAGCCAGAAGGCGGAGCCGAGCATCTCAGGCCTCGGCCCCGCGCTCGAGCTGTCGCTTGAGCTTGCGATAACCCACCGCCCGCGGTTGCGGCTGGCGTTCCGGGAACAGCCGGCGGGCTTCCAGCAGGTTGATCCCGACCAGCAGCCAGAACAGGCCGATCATCACCACGGCGAAGCTGAAGTAGTGGTCGAACAGGCCGCTGACCAGCGCCGCCAGGATGCCGCCCGTACTGCCCAGCCAGATCGCGTTGTCGCGGGTCAGGCGGATCGGGCCTTTCTCCGGACGGGCTTCGCGCCACCAGCGCCAGGTCACCGCGATGAACAGCAGCATGCCGCCGAGGCCGACCTTGTACATGAAGTTCAGCCACAGGTTGGAGATGCCCAGGAGGTCGGTACCCGGCACCGGCGGGTCGACCTTGAAGCCGATTCCCAGCGGATAGCGGGCGACGGCCTTGGGGAACATCCGGTATTCGTCGAAGCGCACCTCGGTACTGGCGTTCTGCGGCGAGAAGATGGTCGCCAGGCGTTCCTGCAACGGCGGGTAGCTGAGCACCAGGACCACCACCAGGCCGACCCCGAGCAACAGCAGGCGGCCGGTGTAGGGCACCTTGCGCAGGGACATCCAGAACAGCACCACCGCCAGGCTGAGCATCGCCCCGCGGGAACTGGCGAGGAGGATCGCGGCGGCGCCGAGGACCGCCACGGCGAGGCCCAGGCCGCGCCGCCAGCCCTGGTTGGCGACCCCGTAGCAGAACGCCAGGGGCAGCAGCAGGGCCATGATCCCGCCGGTGGCGTTGGGGTGCATCCATGGCGAGCCCATCCGCGAGGAAAGCGCCTCCAGGCCGAACTTGAGGGTGTCCAGGTTGGCGTAGTTGAACATCGCCAGGATCGGCGCCATCCCCGACGCCGAGCGGTAGCGGATGAACACCGCGATGGACATCAGCAGCATCGCCAGGGTGCCCAGCAGCAGGGCGATGACCAGGGTCTCGCGGTTCTTGCGCTCCACCAGCAGGCGTCCGGCGAGGAACACGATGGACAGGTTGAGCAGCCAGCGCAGCCAGTTCGACAGGCCGCTGGCCTCGGCCTTGATGCTGACCTGGCCGACCACGAACGGCAGCACGGTGAACAGCATCAGCCACAGCAGCATGCGCTCGGTGGAGCGGTAGCGCAGCGCCGGCGCCGGCGGCAGGCGCGAGAGGAAGATGTGCCAGAGCACCGCGCCCCAGGTCAGGGCGAGGATCGCTTCGCTGACCGTCGAACGGATCCCCACGTTGACCGTGGAGTAGGGCATGAAGGTCGCCACCAGGGCGAACAGCAGCAGCCCCCAGAACGGGAAGCGCAGGATGGTGACCGCGGCCGCCAGGCCGACCATGGCGGCGCCGGCCTTGGCCGGGCTGAGCATCAGCAGCGCTCCGCCGAAGGCCAGGCCGAAGACGACAGCGACGAGGTTTCCCAACGACATTCTCAACTCAGTTCCTCGATCAGTGCGGCCAGCCGTTGCCGGTAGGCTTCGCGGTTGAAGCGCGCGGCCCAGGCGATGAGTTCTTCCGCCGAGGCTTCGCGCGGCGCATCGGCCAGGCGCAGCATCAGGCGTTCCAGGGCGGCGCCGTCGCTGGGCGAGAAGCGCGGCGCCGACGGCGGGGTGACTTCGTCCAGCGAGGTGCCGCTGGCCACCGCCACCGGCGTGCCGACGCTCAGCGCCTCGACCACCGGCAGGCCGAAGCCTTCCGCGTAGGACGGTTGCCAGAGCCGCTCGGCCTGGCGGTACAGCGCGTGCAGTTCGGCGTCGTCGAGCCCGCCGAGCGCGTGCAGGCCGGGCAAGCCGCGTTGTTCCTCGGGCAGGTGGTCGAGGCTGCCGACCAGCACCAGCGGCGGCACGCCGGGCGCCTGGGCGCGTGCCCGGGCCCAGGCACTGACGAACCAGGGCACGTTCTTGCGCAGTTCGCGGGTACCCACCAGCAGCCAGTAGCGTGGCGGCAGGCCGCGTGCCGAGAGGTCGGCGGGTCCGCCGGCGAAGCCGTCGACCTGGTTGGGCAGCACCCGGACTTTCCCGGCGACCCCGGGAAACAGCCGCACAGCCTCGTCGGCGCTGTACTGCGAAGGGGTCCAGACACGGTCGGCGACACGCAGCGCATAGGCGATCGACAGGTAGTCGCTGACCCGATAGACCAGTGCCTTGAGGCGGTTGGCGTGGTAGTTCTTCAGGGTGATCTGGAACAGGTCGTGGATCAGCAGCGCATAGCGCACGCCCGGCGGACGCGGCGGTAGCGGCAGGCCCATGTTGAAGGTGCTGATGTACAGGTCGATGTCCTGCTCGCGCAAGACGCGTGGGAGGAACCCGGCTTCGAAGCGCAGGCGCTGGTGCGGCTGGTGCATCGCGGTGCGCGGGCAGCCCCACGGCGGGCAGACCGCCCGCTGGCGCAGCGGGTCGTCGAGAGGGGCCACGGTGAAGCGGGTCACCTGCGTGCCGGGCAGGCTTTCCAGGGCCTGCTCCATGGCATAGACCTGGCGGCTGATGCCCGAGTGCGGCGAGCTGCCGACGGTGCGGTAGTCGAGTCCTATGCGCATGCCGGCGCTCCTTCGGCGAGGCCGGCGTAGACCTGTTCCAGTTGGCTGGCGGCGACGCTCCAGTCGTGCGCGCGACGTACGTAGGCGCGGCCGTTCTCGCCCAGCGCGCGGGCCTGCGCCGGGTCCTGCAACAGGCGCACCACGGCGTTGGCGAGCTGCTCGGCGGATTCGCCGCCGAGGTAGTCCTCGCCGTCCCGCAGTTCCAGGCCGGAAACGCCCTGCGCGGTACTCGCCAGCGGCAGCCCGGCGGCCAGGGCCTCGAGCACCTTCAGCTTCGAACCGCCGCCATGGCGCAGCGCGGCGAGGAACACCGAACTGCTCGATTGCAGTTGCAGCAGGTCGGGAACGAAGCCTTGCCATTCGATGCGCGGATCGCTCCAGCGTTGCGCCCACTCCGCCGGCAGCGCATAGCCGCAGACGCTCATGCGCGCCTCGGGGCAGTGTGCCCAGACCCGCGGCAGGATCTCGTCGAGCATCCATTCCACGGCATCGACGTTCGGTGCGTATTCGTAGTTGCCGAGGAACAGCACGCGCTGCGCTTCGGGCGTCGGCCGGGCGGCGGCGAAGTGCTCGCAGTCGACCCCGTTGACCACCACTGGCACCGGGCGGCCGAGCATCGCGCCGAGCTGCCGCGCATCTTTCTCGGTCACGGCGACGACCGCTGCCGCCTGGCTCATCACCCGGCGTTCCCAGCGGCGGTAACGCCACTGGTCGTAGCGCACGAAGGGCAGCGCCCAGCCCGGCAGGCGGTCGTAGGTGGCGGCACCGAGGGACGACTCGACGTTGTGCTCGGTGAGCACGAACGGCTGGCCGGCGTCGCGCAGCGGTCGCTCGTAGGGCTGGAAGCTATAGCTGTGCTCGACCTGGACCACGTCCCAGGGCTCGCGCAGCAACTCCGTGGCGGTGCGTTGCAGCTCCGCCGACAGGCCGTTGACGCTGGCCAGCAGCGGGTAGGGCGCGAACAGCGCGGCGAGCAGCGTGGAGAGGCTGCGCAGCGGCCGGCGCGGCAGCACGACCAGGCGTTCGAGGAAGGGCTCCAGGGCCTGGCGGTCCTCGGCGCTCACCGGCTGCTTGCTGTGCAGCAGCACGGTGATCCGGTGGCCGCGTGCCGCGAGGCTGCGCAGCAGGTGGTACTGGCGGGTCTTGCCGCCGCTGGTGGTGGGCCAGGGCGAGTAGGGCAGGATCCAGAGAATACGCATGGGTGGCTTCACTCCCAGACCAGCATCTGCAGGCTGGACTTCACCGGGACTTCCAGGCCGTCGCTGCCGCTCAAGGGCGTGACCTTGCCGCTGAGCGGATCGTGCAGGGTGGCCTCTTTGAGCTTCGGCAGGCGCACGTTGCCGCCGCGGGCCGACCAGAACAGCCAGACGTTGCGACCGTCCTCGCGGGTCCAGCCGATGCTGAAGGAACCGTCGGGCAGGTCCTCGGTGACCGGCGGGTCGGCCGGGCGCAGCTTCGGCCCGGTGACCTTGAGGAAGCGTTGCAGGGCCAGGTAGACCGGCTTGGGGTTGGCGTCCAGGTCGAGCAGGCCGTAGTCGCGGTCGCGCACGCTGGCGCGCTGGTCGAGATCGCTGAGGGTGAAGAGGAAGATCCGGTCGTAGTCCAGCGCACTCATCAGCGCCAGGCGGCGCAGCACGTAGTCGGCCTGGCCTTCGACGCCGATGATGTCCTGCAACTCCTTCGGCCCTTGTAGGCCGACCAGCCCCACTCGGTGCTCCAGATCGCCGGCACGCCGGCGTTGCGCAGGGCGCGGTTGATCTGGTTGGCGTGGGAGACGAAGTCCAGGTTCCACGGGTAGTTGCCTTCCGGCAACTGGGTATAGGGATGGTAGGTGGCGATGGTGCCGAGGCTCTCCACGCCCAGGTGGCCGAGGGCGTCGAACATGGTGCGGCCGTCGGGCATCTCGCTGAAGAAGGCCATGCCGGCGGAAACCACCGGCTTCTCCGGGTCGACCATGCGCAGGGCGATGGTGCTGGCCTGGAGCAGCTTGGCGTAGCCTTCCGGGTCGGCCTTGGGCCGCCAGAAGCCGATCAGGTTGGGCTCGTTCCATACCTGCCAGGCGGCCACGCTCGGGTAGCGCTGCGAGAGCATCGCCATGCGCCGGGCGAAGACTTCCGGGTCGCGCGGCGGATACTGGTCCTGGAAGGGCGAGTAGAACGGCGCGGTGGTGATGAAGCGGGCCGAGCCGACCAGGTAGAACACCGACTTCAGCTGGCGCGCCTCGAGATCCTTGACCAACTGGTCGAGGGAGGCCAGCTGGTACTGGTCCTCGGCGGTTTCCAGGCGGTCCCAGTGCAGGTCCAGGCGCACCCACTCCAGCCCCAGGTCCTGCAGGCGGTCGATCTGCTTGTTGTAACGCTCCGGGCTGAACCAGAGGAACTGCGCGTTGACCCCGAGGAAGTCTTTCCAGACCACCGCGCGAGGCGCCTTCAGTACCTGGATCTCGGCGTCGGCGGGACGCCCCCAGAACACCAGCAGCAGTACCACGGCGAGCAGCAGCGCGCTGCCGCCCAGATAGAGTCCCTTACGTGCCATGAACGGTTCCCACCATGTCGTTGAACAGTGCCTGGAAGCGCAGCGCGGTGCGCGGCCAGGTCCGCGCATGGCCGATCGCTCCGGCGCGCTCGGCCCAGGCCTGTGCCAGGCGGGGTTCGCGAGCGAGGTTCAACAACTGTTCGGAGAGGGCTGCCACGTCTCCCTGAGGGTAGATGGCGCCGTTGCCGCTGGCGACTTCCTCGGCGAAGGCGCGAGCGTCCGAGGTGATCGCGCCGCGCCCGCAGGCTGCCGCCCAGGACAGGGCGCCGCTGGTGCCGCGCTGCTGGCCGAGCAGACCGAGTTTCTTCGACTCGCGGTACGGCAGGACCATCACGTGGTGGGCCTGGATGGTACGCGGGATGTCCGCGGCGGCCAGGTTCAGGTTCCAGTCGATGGCGTCGGCCAGGCCAAGCTCGGCGATCTGTGCCTTCAACTGGTCGAGGTAGTTGCCGCCGGCGCCGAAGGCCATTTCCGCGGCGGTGCCGCCGGCCAGGGTCAGGCGCACGCGCTGGCGCATCTCCGGCGCGCTGGCGAACAGGTCGGCGAGGGCCTCGAGCAGGTCCTCGATGCCTTTGCCGCGATAGATGAATCCGAAGTACAGCAGGCGCAGGGTGTCCAGCGACGGCAGCGGCACCGTGGCGATCTCCAGGTTGCCGTGGTTGATCACCTCGACCCGCCCGGGCGGCAGGCGCATCCGCCGGGCCAGGCACTCGCCGCCCAGGCCGGTGAGGGTCACCAGGCGCGTCAGGCCCTGGGCCACGGCACGCTCTTCGCGCAGGGTCAGCGGGTCGGCGAGCACCACGGCGGCCTGGGGCAGGGGAGAGGGCAGGCGTTCCAGCAGGTTCAGCGGCCAGGGCAGGCGCTCGCGGCGCCAGACCATGCGCTCCGGATCGTGCACCGTGGCGCTCAGCGGCAGGCGCGGGAAACGCTTGCGCAGCTCGCGCAGGGCGATGAACTCACCCAGGCGGCCGCCGCCGAGTTCGGCATGGACCAGGTCGAAGGCGTTCCAGTCGACGCTGTCCAGCCGGCTGGCGATATTCGCGCTGTCGGCCGCCACGCCGGCGAGCGGCGTGGCTACTTCGATGCCGAGACCCTGCAGGGCGTTGCGGAAATGACTGGCGTAGTCGGCGATGCCATTCTTTTCCGGCGGCAGGGGCGCGAGGAGGGCGATCCGCATCAGAACGCGCTCCGGTAGCGGGCGATGGTCTGCAAGACCTTGCTCGGCACCTCGAAGCGGCGCCGGTTGATGATGATCCCGTCGACCTTGCCGAACGCCGTGGTGAGGATGGTCAGCGCATGCTCGACCACCGGCACGGTGCTCTTCTGCGCCTCTACCACCAGGGCGATCAGGTCGGCGCGGCGCAGGGCGATGAAGGCCTCGCGGCTGTCCAGCAGGGCCGGCGCGTCGAGCAATACCACTTCGCCCGGCTGGGCCGGCTCGCCGCCGACCCGCACGCGCACGCCGTTTTCCTCCAGCAGACGGCGCAGTTGCTCGATGATGAAAGTCACACCTTCGCCGTGGCGCGCCGAGGTCAGGCCCAGGGTCAGGCCCTTTTCCTCGATGCGTGCGTAGGGCAGCAGCCCGTACAGCCGGTAGATGCTGGCGGTGAAGGCGTTGCTGCTCTCCGCGGTGCTGTTGCTCAGCTCCGGCAGGGTGGTCCACAGCGGCAGGCCGAATTTCTCCTCGACCAGGCCGCCGTCGTGGATGCGCTGGTCGAGCAGGTAGCAGAGATAGACCACCAGCAGGCCGACGGCGAGGCCGAAGGGCACGGCGAGGAACAGCATCAGCAGGGTTTTCGGGAAGATCCGCCCGGGGTTGTAGGTGGCTTCCTCGATCACCGAGATGTTGCTGATCTGGCTCTTGTCCAGTTCACGGTCGATCCGCGATTTCTCCAGGCTGTCGACGTACAGCGCGTAGTTGCGCTCGGTGGCGTTCAGCTCGCGCTGCAGGCGCGCCAGGGTCGGCTCGATGTCCAGCGCTTCGCGCCGTTGCGCCTCGAGTTCGGCGAGCTGCTTTTCCTGCTCCGCGAGCTGGGTGCGCAGGGCCGCGTTGTTGCTGGTCTCGTCCAGCAGGACCCGTTCCAGGTGAGTGGTCAGGGTGTTCGGCGCGCGGTCCTCGGAACTCTGCACGGTGGCGCCTTCGTCCTGGACTTCCTTCTCCAGGGCACGGATCGAGGCGTCCAGGGCCTTCACCGGCGGCGCATCGTCGGTGTAGGTGCGCATCATGTCGGCGCGTTCCAGGCGCTTCTGGTTGAGCAGCCGGCGCAGGTCCTGCTGCGCCGGGTTCAGCGCGATCTGCCGCACCGTGACGATCTCCCTGGGCAGCCCCTTGAGTTGCTGGCGGGTGGATTCCAGGGCGCTGTCGGAGGAGGCGATCAGGCGGATCGAGTTGAAACGCTCGCCGCGCAGCACGTTGATCCGCTCGGACAGGTCCTGCAGGCGGTCCTCGATGCTGGATGCGCCGATCTCGTTGAGGTGCTTGAGGATCTGCGCCTTGTAGCTCTTGATCTGCGCCGCGCTGTCGGCAGTCTGCGCCTCGTAGAAGGCGTACAGGCTCTTGCGGCCGAGCGCCTGGGTGCGCTCTTCCATGTAGATCTCGATCCAGGCCTTGACCACTTCCTGGGCGACTTCCGGCTCGCTCCAGGTGAAGCTGATCTCCATCACCGTCGAGCCGGCCGCATGGGTGACCTCGAATTTCTTCTCGAGGTCCTTGGCCAGGCGCTCGACCGCGGTGGTTTCCTCGATCACGCCGAAGGTTTCCAGGGTCACGCGAATCCCGTCGAACACCGCGCCGATGGCCTTCTTCACATAGAACTTGGTGCGCTTCCACAGGCCCTCCGGCGGCGGCCGGTTGGCCAGCACCTCGAGGTAGCGCTCGGCCACCTGGCGGACGATCGGTCGGCCGGTGAGCAGGCGTTCTTCGTCGACGATAGGGTCGCGCTGGGTGCTCGGCATCACCAGCGCCTGGCGGTTGCTGATCTCGATCGGCAGGGTCGAGTCACGGCCCGGCTTGACCAGCAGGCGTGCGTTGGACTCGTACTTGGCCGGCAGCAGGAAGGCGCCGAGGACGATGATCACCACCGCGCTGAGGGCCGCCAGCTTGAACTCGCGCTGGTAGATGAACAGCAGGCGCAACAGATCACGCAAGGAACGAATTTCTATCATGGCGATGTCGCTCCTCAGCGATCGTTGTTGACGGTGTAGCTGACGCCGACGCCGATGGACTTGGCGAAGGGCAGCAACTGGTTCAGGTAGACGTCGACGCCCTCGATACGGTCGCCGACCATCGACTTGGGCACGAAGACGATGTCGCCACGCTGCATGGCCAGGGGCTTGCGGCCTTCCGGCCCGATCTTCATCAACTGGCTGAAGTCGAGGAAGTAGGCGTGGTAGCGGCCTTCCGAGTCCTCGCGCATGAGCGCCACGCGGCGGGCGTCGCCCACCGGCAGGATGCCGCCGGCGCCGAGGATCGCCTGCTCCATGTTGTTGGCGGCGGGGATCGGCACGGCCGACGGGTTGCGCACCGCGCCGCCGACGAACACCGTATTGCCCGGCGCCTGGTTGATGTTCACCGTGACCCGCGGCTCGCGGTAGATCGGCGCGAGCTTGGTGGTCAGCTCGTTGGCGATTTCCTGCGGCGTGCGGTGCGCGGCCTGGATGCGACCGATGAACGGATAGTAGATGCTGCCGTCGTTGAGCACGGTGTACAGCGTCAGTTCATAGATGGTGGCGACGTTGAACGCCGAGAGGGTCGGCATCTCCCCGGCATCGCGGACGATCCGCAGGGTGTCCCCGACGCGCACCCGCTCCATCGCCGGCGGTAGCCTGGCGAGTTCTTCCAGGGCACGCTTGCCGCTGTCCACGGTGTCGCTGTCCGGTGCGGGAATCCGTGCGGGGGTGTTGCATGCGGCCAGGGCGAGCATGGCGAGCATGAGGAGGGTGCGTTTCATGAGGGAGCACTTCCTGTAGGTCATGATGTTCACTTCCAGTAGCCTGGAAACATGCTGATGCGGCGCTTGAGGGCGACCGGCAGGTGGCGTTCCAGCTGGCCAAGGCGGTAGCCGAGCAGCTTGAACGCGCTACGCAGCGCTATTTCAGGTACGCGATACAGGGCACCGGCGGCACGCAAGGCCTGTATCTCGGCGAGGACATAGCGCTTGCCCTCGCCACCCGCGCCGCCGAAGGCGGCACGTATCCAACGCTCGCGGCCGTAGAACACGCCGATGTCGAAATAGCGGCGGAACTCTTCCAGCAAGCGGTAATCGTGGGAATGGTAGACCTCGGCGCTGGCCGCGTAGCGCACCGCGTAGCCGGCCTGCAGCAGGCGCGCGGCGACGTAGGCGTCCTCGCTGCCGATGACGTCTTCGGGGAAGCCGCCGACGGCCGCCAGGGCGTCGCTGCGGTAGGCGGAGAACGAGTCGGAACTGAAGCAGGTCTTGATCCCCAGTTCCGAGGCGTCGGCCAGGCGCTTGCTGCGGCTTTCCGGCGGGTAGTTGAAGCGCCGCGCCTGGGCGCCGAGCAGGCCGGCGCCGGGGTGCGGCAACTGGCGGCCGTAGGCCACGCCGATGTCGGCCTCGGCATAGAGTTCGTCGAGCAGGTTGGCGAAACTGTCGGGCGAGGCGGGAATGGCGTCCTGGGTCAGGTAGATCAGCGCGTCGGCCTCGACCTGCTGGCTGGCCCAGCGCCGCGTCCCGCCGTGGTTGAAGCTGGCCGGCTCGATGACCTCGACCCGCGCGCCGAAGGCGCGGAAGCGCTCCACCGTGTCGTCGCTGGAGCGGCTGTCCACCACCAGGATGCTGTCCGGCTGCCGCCGTTGCGCGGCCAGGGCCGGCAGCAGCCGGTCCAGGTGCGCGCCGGCGTTGCGCGTGGGAATGACCAGGGCGCAGCGCATCAGGCTTTCTTCTCGTCGCTGGCGGGGGCGCGACCGTATATGTCGTTGAAGCGGACGATGTCGTCCTCGCCGAGGTACTCGCCGCTCTGTACCTCGATCATCACCAGGTCGATGATCCCCGGGTTGCTCAGGCGGTGGCTATGCCCGGCGGGGATGAAGGTGGATTCGTTGGTGTTGAGGAGAAACTCGCGCTCGCCATTCTCCACCAGCGCCATGCCGCTGACCACGATCCAGTGCTCGCTGCGATGGTGGTGCATCTGCAACGACAGCGAAGCCTTGGGGCGCACCACGATGCGCTTGATCTTGAAGCGGCGGCCTTCCTCGAGCACGGTGTAGGTGCCCCAGGGCCGGCTGACCGTGCGGTGCAGGCGGAAGGCGTCGTGGCCGCGACGCTTGAGTTCCTGGGCGACGAACTTGACGTCCTGGCTGCGCGCCGCGTCGGCCACCAGCAGGGCGTCGGGGGTGTCGACGATGATCAGGTCGTGCACGCCGACGGCGCCGACCAGGCGCTTCGGCGAATCGATGTAGCAGTTGCTGACGTCGTGCAGCACGCTCTCGCCGCGTACCTGGTTGCCGTTCTCGTCCGCCGCGCTGAGTTCGCGCAGCGCCTGCCAGGAGCCGATGTCGCTCCAGCCGATGGAGCAGGGCACCACGGCGACCTTGTCCGAGCGCTCCATCAGCGCGTAGTCGACGGAGATGTCCGGCGCCTCGGCGAAGGCCCCGGCGGCCAGCTCGCGCTGGCGGCACTGGCCGTTCTCCAGGCTGCTGCCGTCGGCCAGGGCGGCGCGGGCGGCGATCAGCACCTCCGGCGCGTGGCGCTCCAGTTCCTGCAACACGGTGGCGGCCTGGAAGCAGAACATGCCGGCGTTCCACAGGTACTTGCCGCTGTCCAGGTAGGACTGGGCGGTGGCCTGGTCGGGTTTCTCGACGAAGCGTGCGACCCGGAAGCCGTTGCCCAGCGGGGCGCCCTGTTCGATATAGCCGAAGCCGGTCTCGGCGCGCTCCGGGGTGATGCCGAAGGTCACCAGGTAGCCTTGGGCCGCGAGTCCGCGAGCCTCGGCCACCGCCGCGGCGAAGGCCTGCTCGTCGCGGATCAGGTGGTCGGCGGGAAGGATCAGCAACTGCGCCTGGTCGCCGAAGTGCTCCTGCACATGCAGCGCGGCGGCGGCGATGGCCGGCGCGGTATTGCGTCCCATCGGCTCCAGCAGCAGGTCCTGGGCCAGGCCGCTGCGGTTGACCGCGCGGTAGTCGTCCAGGGTACGGAACAGCAGATCGCGGTTGGTCACCGTGAGCAGGCGGGCGACGTCCGGCAGCCCGGCGATACGCAGGAAGGTCTTCTGCAACAGGCTCTGGTCATCGGCCAGGCGCATGAAGGGTTTCGGCATGCTCTCCCG
The DNA here is from genome assembly GCF_001457615.1 of Pseudomonas aeruginosa. GTDB lineage: Bacteria > Pseudomonadota > Gammaproteobacteria > Pseudomonadales > Pseudomonadaceae > Pseudomonas > Pseudomonas aeruginosa. The sequence continues at coordinate 3,031,571 of NZ_LN831024.1, forward strand.
GGAAACCGGCCACAGGCGGGTCCCGGAACCGCCGGAAACGATGCAGGGGATCAGCGGGGCGACGGCGTTCATCAGTAGACTTCCTTGGTCAGGAGTACGGCTGGCACCGTACGGAACAGGATGTAGAGGTCGAACCACACCGACCACTTGGCGATGTATTCGAGGTCGTATTCCACGCGTTTCTTGATCTTGTGCAGGGTGTCGGTCTCACCCCGGTAGCCGTTGATCTGCGCCCAGCCGGTGATGCCGGGCTTGACCCGGTGGCGCGAGCTGTATTCGCTGACCGCCTCCTCGAAGGGAATGCCGGCGGCCTTGGTCGCGGTGGCGTGGGGGCGCGGGCCGACCATCGACATGCTGCCGGCGAGCACGTTGAACAGCTGCGGCAGCTCGTCGATGCTGGTCTTGCGGATGAAGCGGCCGACCCGGGTGATGCGGTCGTCGTCGCGGGTGGTCTGGCGTTCGGCGTTGGCGTCGGTCCTTTCCGTGTACATCGAGCGGAACTTGAAGACCCAGATCAGCCGGTTGTTGTAGCCGTAGCGTTTCTGCCGGAACAGCACAGGCCCCTTGGAGTCGAGCCTGATCGCCAGGGCCACCAGGGCCATCAGCGGGGCGAAGAGGACCAGCGCGATGCTCGCCAGGACCAGGTCCTCGCAGCGCTTGATCAGCGGCGACCAGCCGCGCAGCGGCAGCTCGGACGCGTTGAACATGGGGATCCCGGAGACATCGACGATGCGGTTGTGGGCATGCCGGAAGGCAGCCATGTCCGGCACCAGCAGGACGTTCACCGGCAATTGCCGCAGGCGATGGACGATGGCGCCGATGCGCCCCTCGGCGAACCAGGGCAGGGCGACCAGCACCTGGTCGACCTGTTCCTGGCGGATCAGCTTCTCCAGGTCCTTGGTGTTGCCCAGCAGCGGCAGCGAGTTGTAGTTCTCCGGGACCCGCTCAGAGCGGTCGTCGATGAAGCCGATGATGCCGGAGCGGATGTCGTGGTTGCGTACCAGGTATTCGGCCAGGTGCATGCCGCTCTCGGTGAAGCCGAGGATCACCGTGCGTTGCAGGTACATGCCGCGTTTCATCCAGGCCCGGTACAGGCGCAGCACCAGCAGGCGCTGCACGCCGAACAGCAGCAGGCTGCCGGTGAACCAGAAGATCACCAGCTTGCTGCTGAGGTAGGGAAACAGGCCCAGGCCCTGGTACATGAACAACAGCAGGCAGAACGCCGAGGCCCAGGCGAAGAACATGATGCGGAAGCGCAGGCGGTTGCTGAAGATATCGTCGGAGTAGACGTCCAGTGCCTGGAACATGATCACCGTGAGCGCGCCGAAGAACAGCAGCAGCCCGAGCATGTTGCTGCGCAGCTCCACGGGAACCAGGCCGGGGTAGTACAGCAGGAACAGCGCCGGGGCGATGGCGGTGAGCGCGTGTACCAGTTTGGTCGCGACCAGGAAGTACTCGATGAATCCAGCCCGTGTCAGCGACAGGCTATCTACCGACTTCGAATGCATGTTGTTTGCTCTGCCGATCACGGGCAGTCCATTGAGTGGATAGGGAAGAGCAAGGCGGTGAAGCGTCAATTTAGTGACTATTTTTCATTTGCCACGCGGTTTAGTCATTTTCCCGTCGAATAGGTTCATTCGTCGATAGTGGCTTTGTGATAGCTATCTTAGCATTCCCAGGGAAATATCCGTAGTCTGGGTAAGTTTTTTTAGTCAATTTATTGACGTATTTCTGGCGCCAAACTTTTATCCAAACAGTAGACGAGGAAATCTGACGCCGCCAATCCGCGAGCGCTCTGGCCTGAGAAGCGAAGCGGGGTGAAAGGTGAGGGCAGGCCGCTCGGTCAGGTGGCCAGCCGCCGGTTCGAAGACCCGCCTGTCCACTGGCGCTGCGGGCTGCCTGGGCAGGATGCGCCTGCGGTTCCATGACGCAGGTTGGCCGTTCGAGCGTGCCGGTCCGACCTGGGGGGCTTGGCGGACGTTGTCCGTTGCCCTCGTCGAAGGCGGAAGAGGTTCGGGCCCGCGGCGTGCGCGGACGGCTCTACCAGAACCAGCCGCCGCGCGACAGCTCCTGCTGGCAACTGCGGTACTGGGCGCCGAACAGCGAGGCGCGGGACTGGACCTTCTGCGAGACGTTCTTCAGCCATGGCTTGGCGTCGTAGCTGCGGTTGCGGTAGCCGCCCCAGCCCTCGTGGTAGTTCAGGTACTGGCCGTAGGCGTCCCACTTGGAGACGCCGTTGACCCGCTGGCTCTTCTGGATGTACCAGCCCATGAAGTCCAGGGCGTCGGCGAAGTCGTCGCGGCTGGCGCCCCAGCCGCCGGCCTCGCGCTTGTAGTCGGCCCAGGTCTCGTCCTTGGCCTGGGCGTAGCCGTAGGCGGAGCTGACCCGGCCCCAGGGGATGAAACCGAGGAAGTAGTAGCGCGGCGGCAGGGCGTCATGCTTGAAGGAAGATTCCTGGTACATCATCGCCATCGGCACCTGGACCGGCGCGCCCCAGCGCTGCTGCATCTTCAGCGCCGCCTCGTGCCATTTCGGTTTTTCGCGGAAGATCTCGCAGAGGTTGTCGGGATTGGCGGGGGGCTTGGTGGCGCAGCCGGCAAGAGCCAGGAGCAGGGCCGGCATCGAGAGCCGCAGCATGAAAGGGGTCCTTTGGCAGACGTCTGGGTCGCTTAACGCTGGCGCTTTATACCCGCTTTCCGGCACTCCATGCATCCCCAGGCCGATTCCCTGCCTGCGGGGGGCGTCGGCGCTTCCTCAGGTCGGCCTGGGCGTCTCGGCCTGGCCGGGGGCTCCCTCCAGGCGCGGCCCCCAGTCCTCGACCTGGCCTTTTTCCAGGCGCCGCTCCAGGGTGCGCCGCCAGGATGGCGTCAGCGGCAGCGCCAGGCACTGGCGCAGCAGCTCGGCGTCGGCCCGCCTGTCGAACAGCACCTCGGACAGGCGCAACAACGACCAATCCGGATGGCGCCGTTCGACCAGTTGCAGGATATCGCCAGCCGCCACCACGCCTTCCTCCAGCACCCGGTAGTACCAGCCGGTGCGCCCGGACTCCTGCACCCTCAGGGACATCCCGGCGACCTCGAAGCGGTCGTTGAGCTTCCAGCAGGGCATGCGCCCCTGGGACACTTCCAGCAGCGCGGTCCCGGCCCGCACGCGGTCGCCGAGGCAGACGTCGGCTTCGCTCCAGCCGCTGGTGCTGAAGTTCTCGCCGAAGGCGCCCGCCTGCATCAGCAGGGGGTGTTCGCCCAGTTCGGCGATCCAGGCGGCGTAGTGTTCGCGTGGGTAATGGTGGATCGCTTTCTCGACGCCGCCATGGACGCGCAGGTCGCCCTGTTCGTCGCCTTCCAGGCCGACGGGGGTGACCCTGAGCGCACCGTCGCGCGGAGACTTGGCGATGCCGCTGCGCGAGCCGGGGCGGGTGAAGGGCCGGGCGCGGCCGGTGAGAAGGGCATCCAGGGGTAGGGCAGGCAGGGGCATGGGAGGGTTCTCTAAGATGCAAGATGGTATCGACTAAATACAATATAGAGTCCGCCAAGCCTTCGCCCGCTGTCAAGCCGCCAGACCCTCCGGATGCGTCGATAGCCTCGGCGAGCCGGGGGCATCCAGGCCCCCTAGTTGAGCTGCCGTGGGGTCCCGACAGGAAACCGCAAAGGCGCCGGACGTCGCGATACGACGTCCGGCATCGGCGGCCCTCAGCGCAGCCCGTAGCCCTTGTCGACGATCAACTCCTGGCCGTAGAGCCCGGCGGATTTCGACGACAGCAGGAACATCACCACGTCGACGATTTCCCCGGGGCTGAGGAAGCTGCCGTCGACCAGGCGCTGGTTGATGCTCCGGGTGACAGACTCCGCCTGGGCATCGCTCAGGCCCAGCGACGCCCATATCGGGGTGGCGGTAGGGCCGGGGGAGACGAGGTTGATCCGCACGCCTTTTTCTGCCCATTCCACCGCCAGCGTCCTGGCCTGGGCGATCAGGGCCGCCTTGGAAGCGATGTAGGCGGCGAGCCCGGGGAAGGTCACTTGGCTGAGGAAGGTACCGATGAAGACTACGCTGGCCGGTTTGCTCGTTTGCCGGCTGAGCACGGAAAAGGTGTTCAGCGCCCCGGCGCCGTTGACCCGCCACTGCTGCTCGAACGCCAGGCTGTCCAGGCCGTCGGCGAGCTGGGCGATGCCGGCGTTGGGTACCAGGTAATCGACGGGGCCGATGGACGCGGCACGCGAAGCCAGGGCGTCCAGGTCCCGTTCGCGGGTGACGTCGCCCGCCAGCCAGTGCAGACGCTTGCCGGAGTGGGCGTGCAGGCTTTCCGGCGGTCCTTCGCGCCTTGCCATCGCCAGGACAGTCGCGCCGTGCCCGAGCAACGTTTCGGTCAGTTTCAGGCCGATGCCGGAACTCGCGCCGGTGACGACGGCGAACCGGTCGTTGAATTCACTCATGGGAATCCCTCGTGGGGTGATGGAGATACGGGTCTTCGATAGGGATGGATCAACGCGAGAGCGACGGGGCAGGGATGAGGCGGATGCCCTGTACCTGCACCTGGTCGCCGGCGTCGAACCGGGCGTTGGGAGAGCGGAAGCGTTCGGTCGTGCCGTCCTCGTAGCGAACGGTGTAGGCGTTTTCGCTCAGACCGGTTGCCTGCTGGACGGAGGCGCCTCCCAGGGCTCCCAGCGCGGCCCCGGCGATAGCGCCCAGGGGACCGCCGAGGGCCGCGCCGACCATGACGCCAACCACGCCGCCGGCGCCGTAGCCGACCGTTCGGTCCCTATCTGCGGAAATCACTTCGGCGGAGTGGGCGAGGGGAGTCGTGGTTGCCAGGGCCAGTGCGATGAGGGGGAGCATGTGTTTCATGGGAAATCCTGAATGGGAAGGAGTCGCCATTGGCTTTCCATTTCCCATGCCAGGTTTTTTATTGATGTAGATCAATGATTTGAAGGTCTATGAGTCATATTGACATGATCTTTTTGCGGTCGTAATGACCCGCATGTAGTCGGTTTGACTCTGCGCCGATGACAGTTTCGGGCGCTTCGGAACGGCCTCGTCGATGACGCTCAACGATCGGGGCGAGCGGGGCATTCGACCGTTTGAGCAGGCCCGCACGATCGGGCAAGGACTCCCGAGGAATAGGCAATGACGAGGAGGGGAGGATGCCCAATAGTGACCGCGAACGAATGTCGGCGGCTGCGCTACGGTTGTCGAAATGCCAGACAGGAATAATGACGCTTTGAAACTTCCCTCGATACGGCGAGCCGCCATCGGCGGACATCACGATTCCCCGCAATTGCGCCAGGGGCGTTTCCACAATCTCAGCCCCAGGCCGGCGGACATGCCGGCACCCGGTGCCCGGGTGCTCTGGAACGCGCTTTTCAACAAGCCGAGAAGCACCGTCCCGCGGCAGCCTTTACCCGTGCTCAGCCCGAGTCGTGCCGAGCTCGATGCGACCGTCGATGGCAGTCTGTTCCGCCTGGGTCATTCGACCTTGCTGCTGAAACTGGCCGGTAGCTGGTGGTTGACCGACCCGGTATTTTCCGAGCGCGCCTCGCCGTTGCCGTTCGCCGGGCCGAAGCGTTTCCATGCGCCGCCGGTGGCATTGGCGGATCTCCCGCCGATCCGTGGGGTAATTCTTTCCCACGATCACTACGACCACCTGGACCGCGCCGCGATCAAGGCCCTGGTCCCGCTCGTCGAACTGTTCCTGGCGCCGCTCGGCGTAGGCGACCGCCTGCTGGCCTGGGGCGTACCGCCAGGCAAGGTGCGCCAACTGGACTGGTGGCAAGGTATCGAGGCTGGCGGTTTGCGCCTGACTGCCACGCCGGCACAGCACTTCTCAGGCCGTGGGCTACATGATGGGAACCGTACGCTGTGGTGTTCCTGGGTGATCGAAAGCGCCGAACTGAAGCTGTTCTTCAGCGGAGACAGCGGTTACTTCGATGGTTTCGCCGAGATTGGCCGCCGCTACGGACCGTTCGATCTGACCATGCTGGAAACCGGCGCCTACAACGAACATTGGCCGTACGTGCACATGCACCCGCAGCAGACCCTCCAGGCTCACCGGGATCTTGGCGGGCGCTGGCTGCTGCCGATCCACAACGGCACCTTCGACCTGGCCATGCATGCCTGGTACGAGCCGTTCGAACGGATACTCGAACTGGCCACCGAACACGGCGTGCGGGTTTCCACGCCGATGATGGGCGAGCGGATCGACCTGCAAGCACCGCATGCCGGCCGACGCTGGTGGCGCGAAGTGGTCGACAGCGAAACGCAGGTGCAGGGTTACGGCTGTTGCAGAAGCTAGGTCGGCGAGCGATCGCACGAGGGCTCCAGACGGAAGCCGCCATGGAGTCGCTTCGAAATGCGTGATGCCTGCCCTAGGTCCTGTGAACCTGTAGATTCGCATAATGTATATTATGTTAAATTGTGTAAATCGTTTATTAGACCCTTGCTCTTTTGCGCTCCGTTCCCGCTTCCATGCTTGGTTTGAAGCCTTCAGTCGAGTCCCACACCTCGACGGCTTGCTGCCCAGGTTAAATCCCGGACAGATTTGGCAGCACCCGCACAAGACCTCTGCTACCTCCTTCGCACGGAGCCGATTGCAACAATGCGGTATCGCCCGACACGGACCCGACATGAGCAAATGCCCGTCTGCACGCTGAATATCGCGCAGCCATGAAGCTGCATCTGTACCGCGGCTCATTGGCCCCATGGCTGATTTTTTCACCCTGTGCCACGTACTCGCAGCCTGCCGGCTGCTCTGGCACTCCGTCTGGACAATGGATTGGCAATCAACAGTCGAATGGATACATCGACGTTGAATGCATTGGGACGACGTCCGCTGTCTTGGGTCGAAACCGGAACATGACATGAAGATGAAATTGTAGGTATGTTCCATTGACGATGACGGCGCTGCTGCGGCAAGCGCCGTCCTGCATTGAATATTAAAAAAGTGCTCTGGCGGGACTCATCTTTCTATTTGAAGATGAAACCAGCAGGCAACCATAGCAGAAGGACGACGGATGTCACCTAGCCCCTCCCCCGACGAGCGTCGGCTTGTATTCGAAGCGCGCCGACTGACCATTGAAGCACTGGTGAAAATCTATCTTGAGCAGGTTTCTTCCTCAAGGAACCTGGTGACGGTCTACCTTCGCCTCATGTTCACGTTGTCACTCGGTGCCCTCGCCGGCGTGATAACTCTATATGGGACCATGCTTCGCTTTGGCACTTCGGCCAGTATCAGCATGATCACTCCCCTGGAGGTGGTTCTTGCTATCGCAGCGCTTGCGGCCCTGGTCACTTCGGCTCTGCTTTCCGCGCGTGCGCTCCAGAAAAGTGCATTCGATGTCGCTCCGCTCTTGCATAACCCATTTCCAAGCGCGGACTCGGTGATCGATTCAATATTCGATGCAGACGATATCGATGAGCGGCAAATACTCAGAAAGCTTTATTTCGCCCTGGACAAGACTGTCGAGCATCAGCCTCCTCTCAGGCTCAGCACTCGTCTGATCACCCTCTTCCTTATTGGCGGTCTTTTCCTGACCGGGGCATCCTTTTTACTGTGAAGAGCGCGTTCGGTCTTTATGGTTATTTATCATCATCGATCAGGGGAGTACTCCAGATCACCAGTTCAAGGGCCGCGGCGATCTGAATGCGATGATCGGCAAGCCGGACGGGCAACAGGTCCTGGGCACGCTCCAGCCGGCGCAGCAATGTGTTGCGATGCGTGCCCAGCGCTTCTGCGGTCTGGGTGATATTGCAGCCATTGGCCAGGAAGGCGTGCAGCGAGCGCTGAAGCACCGAAGGCTCCGTCGCCAGACGCCCCAGGGTGCTCAAGACGAACTGCCTGGCCGCGCGGTCGTCCTGGGTCATCAGCGACACCATCCTCACCTGGTCGATGGTGGCAACGGCGGGTGCGCCCGCCAGGCGGCCCATCAGCCTTTGCGTCGTCAGGGCCTCCAGATGCGAGCGACGGAAGCCATTGACTCCCGTGCCCGGCGAGCCGATTGCCGCGCGAATCCCTGAAAACCGCAGTGCGATGCCTTGCAGCAGGTTCAGGTCCAGCGGTTTCGCCGCATGGCTCCAGACCCACAGGGTCGCGGGGCCGGCGAATACGATCAACGGCGCCGCCGTGCCCGTGAGTTGCGCCAGGGTACGCGCCACATCCTCCAGAAGGCGGATCTCGGCGTCCGGGCTTTCGCACCAGACCAGGCCGGCGTAGTGCTTCTGGAAAAGGCTGTAGCCCAGCCGCCTGCCGAATTGCTCCGTATCCACATCCCTGCCCTCGAGCAGCCGACTGATCAGGCTTCGTTTGTCGATCGGGTCGTCATGGGCCTGGGCGCTCTTTTCTTCGAGGATGATCTGGGTCACCACACGCATGTTGCTGTCGATGAACTCCGAGATGGACCGCGACGAGACCTCCAGGAATTCCTCAAGCACCCTGGGATCCTGCGTCAGGTTGAAGGCCATCTTCATCCAGAGCTCCCAGGCGGTGTTCTGTGTCGACCTCGCGACATTCATCAGCAGCTCGGACAGCCCTCTGCGGGCGAGTTCCCTGGCCGTGTCCACCATGTCGGCCGAGACGTAGGGTTGCACCGGTTCTCCGGGGCGCTGCAGATTGGCGTTCGCCCAATGCAGCAACTCTGCGCGGTTGGCGCGCCGGCACGCCGCGAGGATGACCGGGTCCTCCAGCAGCTTGGCATCTTCCGGTGAAGAGAACAGCGCCTGATTGAGGCGCTCGACCCACTCCGGCGGCAGCGTCTGAGCGAGCTCGGCGCCTTTGCGCATGAGTTCACGAACGGCTTCCGATGGGCGTGGCCAGGAGGATGGCGTACTGGTCATGGGCGGTGCAAATCACTCAAAAATCACAGAGGAAATGGTGCAGTTCGTACCTTGGCGCAAGGTTGGGGGAAACCTAGCATGAACTCACTGCCTGAACAAAAAATACAAGGAGGCGCCGTGACGCTCCATGTTCTTTTTTTGGGGTTTAGCGCAGTGGCAAGCGGGCTTGTTCGCCGGTGCCCGTTGCCCGGGCAGCGACCCGCCTGCGCCAACCGTTCCTTCAATCCGGAGTTCTTTCAATGTCAGCCTCTCGCGATACCTTCAGCCTGCCCGTCGTAACCCGCTCGACTCCAGCGCAAGAGATTGCACTGCTGAGCGACCAGGCAGGTGCGGTGATCATCCGCAACTTCATGACCCCCGAACAAGTCGCACGGATCAACAACGAACTGGACGCTCCCCTGGCCGCGCTCGAGGCCGGCTCCAAGCACCAGCACGAGCTGATCGCCGAGTTCCATGGCCGCCAGACCAAACGGCTCACCAACCTCGTCACCCACAGCAAGACCTTTCGCGAGGAGATCCTCGATGACGACCTCTTTCACGACCTGGGGAACGTGCTCTACGCCGCGGAGTGCGGTGACTGGTGGCTGACCACGGCCCAGTTGATCGAGATCGGCCCAGGCAACAAAGCGCAAATGCTGCACCGCGACATGGCGCAGTACCAACCGTTCGTGGCCATGAATAAACATGCGCCGCGCACCATCACCAACCTGATGCTGGCGCTGACCGATTTCACCGAGGAAAACGGTGCCACGCGCTTGATCCCCGGGAGCCAGGACTGGGATGACTTCGACGATGTAGGAACCCCAGAAATGACGATCCCTGCCCTGTTGAAAGCAGGAGATGCCGTGCTGTTCGGCGGGAAAGTCGTTCATGGCGGCGGGGCCAACGTGACCGCTGACTTCTACCGTCGCGGGCTCACCATCCCGATGCAGGCTTCGATCATCACGCCTGAAGAGGCCTACCCGTTGATCGTGCCGCTCGAACTGGTCAGAACGCTTGCTCCGCGCGTTCAGAAGATCCTCGGCTTCCGCTCCCAGTACCCCAATGGCAGCCCAGGCCTGTGGCAACATAACTACGCAGACCTGGCCGACTATCTCCAGCTCTAGAAGCCTTCCACGCTGGCCGGCCTGGCCCCGAAGGCGCCAGGCCCAACCGAGTCCCCGGACAAGCAAAGAGGCCGGTGAACACTTTCATTCCTGGCGGGGCATTACTCCGCGACGTGAAAACAGCAGCGGCGTGCCGTCGGCGTTGAACAGCGCCGCCGTCAGCGAAAGGCCGTCAGCCGACGGTGCTTCCTGGAAACTGTTTCCACCATCCCTGCTCCGTACCTTCAGTCCGTCAAGCCCGACCGCCAATACCCGAGCGCCAGCCACTGCTATGGATGTGACCGAGCCCTTGCCTTGCGTTGGCACTCTGAGAAAAGCCTTGCCATCGGCAGAGCCCTGCAACAGGGTGCCACGCTGACCACCCAGCAGCAGACGCCCATCGGCCAGCACCGCGCCAGACCACAGGGTGCCCTCATAGCCGGTATCCAGGTAACGCCAGTTCTTCCCCTGGTCGTCGGAGCGCAGCACCTGCCCATGCTCGGCCGTGGCGTACAGGGTGCCGTGGTTGTCGGCAAACAGCCCCATCAGGTTGAGGTCGGCCCGCTTGGCTCCTGGAGGCGCTTGCAACGGCTGCTCCGTCCATGTCTTGCCGCCATCCTCGGTGGTCAGCACCAACGACCAGAGGCCTACCGCAACGCCCTGCCGGGCATCGAAAAAGTGCACGGCGAACAGCGGCCGGTCTTCTTCGCTCGACAGGCGCTGGACCTGCCAGGATTCCCCGCCGTCGGCGGTGGACAGGATCGCCCCCCAGTGACCCACCGCCCAGCCGTGCCTGGCATCCACGAAGGACACACCCGTCAATGGCGTGGATAGTGGGACCGAGCGTGCCTGGCGCCACTGCCTGCCCTGGTCATCGGACAACAACACGACACCGTGGTCGCCCACGGCAACCACTCGCTCTCCGGCCCAGCCGGCGGCCAGCATGGTGGCCTGCGTGGCATTGCCCGCCTGCACGGCCGGCACGGCCTGCAACGGCGCGGCCTGGAGAGACATCAGCGGCAATCCTGCTGCGAGCAAGGCCGCGGTGAATGAAACCCTGAACTTCATGCTTCTCTCCTCAGTGCACCAGCGCGCCGATCATGCGCACGGGACGTTTGCGCGGGAACGCCCGCTCCAGCCATACGGCGAAGGCCGGCAGCACGGTCATGGCCATGACCATGTTGACGACGAACATGAAGGCCAGCAGCTTGCCCATGTCGGCCTGGAACTTGAGCTCCGAGAAGGCCCAGGTGGCCACGCCAACGGCCAGGGTGATGGCGGTGAAAATGGTGGCGACGCCCACCTCGAGCAGCGCGTACTCCACCGCCTTGGTGATCGTCTGGCCATGGGCCAGGTGCAGTTGCAGGCGGTTGTAGATGTAGAAGGCGTAATCGACGCCAATGCCCACTGCCAGCACCATCACCGGCAAGGTGGCGATGGTCAGGCCGATCTGCAGCTCCTTCATGAACCAGTAGCCAATGAAGGTGCCGATGGTCAGCGGCAGGCAACACACCAGGACTGCCCGCAAGTCGCGATAGACCACGAACACCAGCAAGGCGATGGCGGCATAGACGTAAAGCAGCATGGGGGTTTCGCTCTTCTCCACCTCTTCGTTGATCGCTGCCAGGACGCCGGCGTTGCCGGAGGCGAGGCGGATCGAAATGCCTGACATCGGATACTCGCTGCGGAACGCCTTGGCGGCGTCCACCACTCGGTTGATGGTCGTGGCCTTGTGATCGGCCAGGTACAGGTGCACGGCCGACATGCTGCAATCGGTGCGCATCAGCCCGGGGGTTCGCGCAACCTCGGTGGCCAGCGCGGCGTAGTTCATCGGGTCGATGGGCACCGCCGCCATCTTCGGGTTGCCTTCGTTGTAGCCCTCGTTGAACTGACGCATGGTGGTGGAAAAGGACGCGACCGAGAGGACGCCGGGCACCCCCTGCATGGCCCACACGAAACGATCCTGGTACTGGCCCAGGGCGACATCCTCGCAGGCCACCTCGGAAGGAGCCTTGTCGACTTCGAACACCACGCTGAGCCAGTCCAGGCCAATGTCGTAGTTGCTGGCGATGGAGACCGCGTCGCGATTGAAGCGCGAGTCCTCGCGCAACTCCGGCGCACCCGCCTGCAGCGTGCCGACGACGCGGTCATGGCTTTGCCAGATCGCCGCCAGGAACACCGCCAAGGCCGCGCCGAGCACCCACTGCGCCTTGCGTGGCTCGGCGAGCCGGGCCAGGCCCCGCAGCCAACGGCTGCGACGCTGCCGGGAAACCTCCTGGGCGGCTGCGTACTTGTCGTCGACGCGCAGCAACGACGCCATCAACGGCAACATCACCAGGTTGGTGACGATCTTGTAGGCCACGCCAAGCGAAGCCGTGATCGCCAGTTCCCGCACCATCGGGATCGGGATCAACAGCAGCGTCACGAAGGAAACCAGCGCGGTCACCAGCGCCAGCGTCCCGGGAACCAGCAACCCGGTGAAGCTCGAGCGTGCCGCCTCTTCGGCGCTCTTGCCGATGGCGATCTCGCGCACGATGAAGTTGATTTGCTGCACGCCATGGGAAACCCCGATGGCGAACACCAGGAAGGGCACCAGCACTGCCAGCGGATCGAGCCCATAGCCCAACAGGCGCAGGCTGCCGAACTGCCAGACCAGCGAGGCCAGCGAACAGACCAATGCCAGCAAGGTGAAACGCAGCGAGTGGCAATACCAGTACACCGCCCCCGCCGTCAGCAGCAACGCCAGCAAACAGAACTCCAGCACGGCTGAAGCTCCGTCGGCGATGTCGCCGATCTGCTTGGCGAAACCGATGATCTGGATTTCGAAATCGCCGTCTTCGAAGCGCTGGCGGATCTCTTTCTCCAGCCGATGGTTGAAGGTTACGTAGTCCAGATGGGCGCCCTGGCTATCGTACTCGTTGAGTTCCACCGTGATCATCGCGCTGCTCTGGTCCCGGGAAACCAGCGTACCGATGAAGCCGCCCTGGGCAGTGGAATTGGCGATCTTCGCGATGATCCGGTCATCCAGGTGCTCGGGAGAAACCGTTCCGGGTACCAGCGGATCAGCACGAAAACCTTCCTCGGTGATTTCGTTGACGAAGGCGTTGGGCGTCCACAGGGAGCGCACGCTGCTGCGCGATACTCCCGGGAGGAAGGTCACCGCCTGGGTGACGTCATACAGCCGCTTCAGGCCCGGGGCGCTCCAGATATCGCCCTCTCGGGCCTTGACCACGATGGTCAGTCGGTTCGCCCCCAGCAGGTCATTGCGGTAGGCCTCGAATGTCTCGATGTATTCGTGGCCTACCGGCAATTGCTTTTCGAAGCCGGCATCCATGCGCAGCTGTACGGCGAACCAGCCCATGATCAGCGTGAATACCGCCAGGCTCGCCAGCACCAGCCGGCGATGCCTGAACAACACACCTTCGACATATGACAACAGGCCACGTGTCGGGGCCTCAGGTAGCTTTACAGAACCGTTCACGGCAAGCCTCACAAGGTGCGGGAGATCGCGATGCCGACATAATCGCGGTCACGATAAAGCTGGTCGTAGGGCGTCTCACCGCCCATGAACTTCGCGTAGTTGAGGGAAATCTGCCAACTGGCCGGGTTCCGCACGAAGTTCAGGTACAGGTTCATGCTGCTCGCGTCCTCGGTGAAGGTTGCGCTGAGGTTCGGTGTCCGTCCTCCCAGCGACCGTGCATAGAAGACGCCCGGCGTGACCTGCCAGCCCGGCAACAAGGTGCCGTCATAGGTCAGGCTGAAGTCCAGGTTGATCCCTGAAGAGGTCTTGTCGCCACGGGACTTCGGCGCTCTGGCAGGATCCAGCTGCCAGGCATTGAGCCCCGCGGCGAGCGGTTCGCCATTGACCTCGTCATGCAGCCCCGGGTACTTGATGACCACCAGTTCGGTCAGCAAGCTGCCCGTGCTGGCCCCGCTGAAATCCAGAAGCGTCGGGGAATTGGACGGCGTGAAGCTGTACAGGCCTGTCAGGTGCCACTGGAATTTCTTCTCGTCCTTCCAGCATTTGCCGCCGTTGCCGGTACACAGGTCGATGACCGGGTTGAGCATGACCGAGTCCTTCGGCCGGTACGACAGCTCCGTACCGACGGCCCAGTCACCGATCGGCATGTTGGCACTGATGCCGTACATCATCCGGTCTTCCTGGTACTCCCAGGTCGGTGCCGCCGCGAAGGTGTTCGGGTCGAGAATGGCGACACGCAACGATGGCAACTTGTCGTGATAACGCATCACGTAGAAGCCATAGGCGACGTCGCTGTCCTCCGGCTGCCAGCGCAGCGAAAGGCCCCACTGGCCGCTGTCGCGGGCGTCCTTTTCGGAGAATCCGTAGTCCCCCCTGCCCTCACCCAGCGCGTTGGTGGTGGACCAGTAGCTGCCCACCGGCGGCAATTCGCTCTTGTTCCAGCGGAATTGATAGTAGGCCTCGACGTTGACACCCGAGCCCAGGCCCGACGCGACACTGAGCATCGGCGCCGGCAGCACGGCCTCCTTGAGCTGCACGCCGGGGCGCGCCAAGGCCTGGTAATCATAGGCGTTGGTATTGTTGATGCCACCGGCCACGAACAGGCTTTCGCCCCAGTTGATCACCTGGTTGCCCAGGCGTGCGCGGACCCGCTGCCCGCCCACGTCGAAGCCTTTGCTCACCCACAGGTCCAGCAGGCGGGCCTTGAACGCGAGGTCGTCGCGGGCGTCGTCGCTCAGCCCGTTGCTGCCGACGCTCTCCGGGGTGTTGAACGACAGCGTGCCGGTGGTATCGGTGGCAGCGAAGTCGCGGATCCAGGTGCCGCGCGCCATGAAGGTGATGTCCTCGGGCATCTTCAGCAACAGCTCATGGGTGCCCTTGAGGTAGTTGGTGAACATGTCGCCGCGGTCGTAGTTCAGGTCGCCCTGGTCGGCCACGCCGGAGCTCTGCGCCAGGCAGCCGGAGGGCGCGTTGTGCCCGGTCGGTCCCTGGTTGATCAGGTTGCAGCCCCGTGACTCGGTACGCAGACCCATGCCTGCGGTGATCGTGGAGTCGAAGGAGCCATTGAGGGTTTCGGTTTCGAACGTGAATCCCATTGCCAGTGGGGTTGTGCACGCGATGACAAGGCCTGAGGCTTTCGTAATTATTTTTTTCATGCTGGCTCTCGATCTGGCGTCGGTTAGCGCTCGCTGATGGCTCGCAGATTGTCGGAGGTGAAGAAGTCACGCTTCAGGCGGGGGGAGCCGTTGTCTTCGGTGAGCCAGCGAATATCGTTCTTGCCCGCCCCGATCGAGGTCATGTCGAAGAGGTAGCGGCCATCCGCCAGGTTGTACTGGACCTGGGCCTGGACGTCGCAGGCGCCTGTCTCGTACACGGGAATCGAGAACCCTTCGCGCACTTTCCAGATCTGCCCTTGCTTGTCGTAGTCCACCGCCAGCAACGGGTTCCAGCTGTCCTCGTCGATGTAGAACATGCGCTTCGGCGCCTGATGGCGCATGCCTTGACGGACATTGGCCTCGACGACCCAGACCCGATGCAGCTCATAGCGACGCGACTGCGGCGCGATCGAGTCGTTGCCGGCAAACGTCTCCACCTTGGCGCCAGTGTCGTAGGCACCGAAATCGTTGTAAGGCACCAGCAACTCCTGCTTGCCGATCAGCTTCCAGTCGAAACGGTCCATGGTGCCGAAGAAGACGTTCGCCTCGTCGACGGTGTACTGGTTATCCAGGCCGATCTGTGGCGCATCGTAGGAGTACGACGGCATTCGCCGCACGCGGCGCTGGCCGGGGAAGTAGTAGAAGGTCGTGGCCTGTTCGCCGGCCACGGCAGTCTGTACCGCGGACTGGCCGGCCAGAGCAGCCGGCTCGAGGTAGTTGAAGAAGGTCGCATTCTCCAGGCGGCCAACTGACGAGAAGAGCGCACTCCCCTTTTTCCCCCAGGGCGTGAAGAAGAAGGTATCTGTCGACTGACGTAACCATTCCCCCCCTTTGCGTGGAGAAATTCCGGAAATGGTCCGGGGAATTTCGACGCCAACGCCGCGGTAGCGCATCTTCATGTTCCACATCACCTCGGCACCGGTACTCGGCATGGGGAACGGGATGCCCGGAACGTGAGCCTCGTCCAGAGCGAGGCCGGCAGCATCGAGCTTGGCGAAACCAACGTTCTGCCGGGTGTTCTCGACCACGAAGTCCGGAGCGCTACAGGTCCGACGGGTCGGATACACATCCATGCGATAGCCGGGAATCCTCTTGAACAGCTCGACCTGTCCGGGGGACAGCTTGCTCGAGTGTTGCGCGAGATTGTTCGCGTCGATGCTGTAGAGCGGCTTGTCGCCCTTGAACTTCCAGTGCTCTCCTCGCACCTGGCCGTAGCTCCATCCCTCGTCCTGCTGTCCAGGCTGCGTCCAGGCAGGAATATCCCCGCTTGCACTCGCTGCGATCTCCCCGCCCAAGGGGGTCAGTTTCGACCCCAGCGCCTCGGGGCCCTGGGGCGCAGCCTGGACCGAACAGAGCACGGTCGATACCGCGAGGGTCATGAACAACTGCTGCTGGAAAACACGACGGGTGGGCGCTTCACCTTCCAGCCGTTCAGTTACATCTTTCATTGGATGGCTCCTCACACAGGGCATGGACCGGTTGCTCGACCTCCCAAGGGGAAGAAGTCGGCTCCTGTCGATAATGATCATTTGACCTGATCAATTGACCATGTCGGACGATCATGAGGCAAACCATATGCCAGTTCTCTTTCATGTTTTTTTAATTGTTATAAATCAGGCGGTTATGGAAAAAGTTCTGTTCCAGGCCCAGTGCCCTGTGCACCACCTTGGGAAGTAAAGAAACATGTGTTACCTGGAGATGCTTGGTAACAGGGCACAAGAGAGCTTGAGGGGAACTTTCGTAGATATCGGCTCGGGCATTTTTAATTGTCGTTTCGCCTCGGGTCAGAGGGAGCGATCGGATATGACCGGTCATGAATCGAGCAACTTTATCCGACAATGCACGCTCCGCGGCGGAGCGGGACTATAGCGGATGTAATGCCTGCAAAAAAAACCGCCCCGAAGGGCGGTAAAAGGCAGGGCCAGGGCCTGCCATGGAGTTACAGCAGAACAGTTCTGCCAGGTTATCGGTAAGAAAGAAAAACTTGTCGCGCCGTATTGTTTATCGCGGACGAGGAAACGCTTGGCCGTATACCTTGTTCGAACGCTCCAGCGCACCATAGGCATAGTACAACTGCACCATGGAATAGGACCAAGCCAGGAAGGCCATGGTCATGAAGACCATCTTCGTGTCGTCTCCCGGAATCGGGAAGAAGTCATATCTGAGTGCTACTACCAGGCCCGCCAGCCCGCCAGCGATGGTGGCCAGAGTATGGAGGGCTTCGCCTGCACGGGCCAGTTGCAAGGTGAAGTAGCAAAGATACAAGGTATAGGCTGACCACATGAATACATAGAAATAAGGGAGGAATCCCTCGATGATTCCAGACAGGAAATAGACGCCGGTAGCGGCAAAGCCAGCTACAAAAATGAGGATGTCCTTGGCGGGCGACGGTTTGTAATCGTGGGTAACTGCCATTAGCCCGAGCGTAGCGATAACTGGCACTCCCACCCCTCGCGAAAAGGCGTCGAGAAAGATCGCGATGTTGTAGTTGGCTTGCCAGCCGGTGGCTATGAATGTAGTGAAGTTCGATGCCGAGATACCTACGATCAAGAACTCCAGGCCAAGCAAATAGTTTTTCCGCCTGATGAATGCAGCGCCATAAAACAATCCGGAAATCACCAGGAGAATACATGAGAGCAGAGCGAACAAGTCTCTCGGTTCCACGTTAACTGCCCCTTCAGATAGAGTTGTATCGATGCCTTGTGTCTAATCGGTGCAAGGGAGTACGGGCATAACCCCATTAACTCCCCGCATCGTTATCAGCCGTTCAAGGCTTTGTCTTTGCGCACTTTCTTGTCGGTC
This sequence comes from Pseudomonas aeruginosa, assembly GCF_001457615.1. Taxonomy (GTDB): domain Bacteria; phylum Pseudomonadota; class Gammaproteobacteria; order Pseudomonadales; family Pseudomonadaceae; genus Pseudomonas; species Pseudomonas aeruginosa. The sequence goes on from NZ_LN831024.1 coordinate 3,049,417, forward strand.
CATGCATCCAGTAGCCTGGCGGCCGCAAAGGCCGTCTTTATGGCGCACCATTGAAGTGGCTCGGGTAGCATGGATGGCGTCTTGTGTTCCAGCGCCGCTAGCAGCGGAGGCTCTCCACCGCCGATTCGCTCGGCGAAAAGCGCGCCCATGAGCGATTGAGTGGCAAGGCCATGCCCTGAACATCCCGCCGTATAGAAGATGTTCTGCCTGGCCCCTGTCACCCCGACCACGGGGAGGAAGTCGTAGGCCCCGCTGATATACCCGCTCCAGCAATGCCGAATGGCAAGGCCCTGCAAGGAAGGAAAACGCTCGCGCAACACTCTCGACAACGCGGCGTAGGCGGCGTGGTCCGGAACATTGGGTGTCTTCGAGCCGTAGGCATAACCCAATTGCTTCACGGTCAGCAGCAGGGTGTCATGGGCCGTCAGGCGATGACTTTCCATGGTGTAGTGCGGCGTAATGAGGCCTTCACGCTCTTGCCAACCCAGGGACGCCAGTTGCTCCGCCGATAGCGGCTGGGTTTCGATTGCCGAAACCCGGATCGGTGCAACCTTGTTGCGGAGCACTCCCAGCTGAGGCGTGTAGGCGTTGGTCGCCAGAACCATTACAGGGGCGGTGGCGATACCCTGGGCCGTATTGCAGGTAATCACCTGCCCTTCACAGTAGGAAAGCACCGGCGTGCGTTCGTACAATTTCACGCCAGCCTTGATTGCCGCACGACGCAGGCCGTTGACGTACTTTCCCGGATTCAAGGTGCCGCCACGCTGCTCGCTGCCAAACAGGAATGCGGGCGGTATGCCTCGCGCGCGCATCTCGGCGCTATCCACGAAGCGCGTGACAGAGCCCAGCGCGTGGCCAAGCTCCATGTTCGCTCGCAGTCGCTTTTCCTGGCTGGGATGGACGGCGGCCCGGATGATTCCCGAGGGCGTGTAATCGCAATCGATGTCCAGCGCAGCCAAACGCTCTTCCACATAGGTGACGGCCTCGTCATAGAAACCGACGAACTTACGTGCCTGCTCAAGCCCCACTCGCTTGACGAAAACCTCGCATTCTATGCCCATGCTGCCGAGCAGATAGCCGGCATTGCGCCCGCTGGCCCCGAAGCCTGCGAACTGCTGTTCCAGAACGATGACGTTCGCTCCACGCGCCCTTAGTTCCAGCGCCGTTGACAGGCCGGCGAACCCGGCGCCGACCACGACTACGTCTGCGTGCTCGTGGCCTTTCAGCGCCGGCTGCAGGTCGTCTGGCTGCTCCACCCATCCGCCAAGGCTGCGGAATCTCATGGGTTCGGCATTGTTGCGTGCCGCTCCGTTGAAGGCATTCATTCTCATCACTCCCGGGTTGCCGGACGTTGTTCCTCTCATGGGCCGATCCATGGCAGTGCCGCTAGAACCCCTTCCCCGCCTCGGAAAAGGAGGGCATGCCCAACAGCTCTTGCGGGTCACGCATCTGACCATCGATCTCCACCCAACCCAGTAGCGTGGAACTGGCACTCCATCCCAGCAGACGCTGCATTTGCGAGGGGAGCTGCCGAACGCGCTCGACGGGTATGGAAAGGAAGTGGTTTTCTTCCAGGCGCAGGAAGGCCAGGTCATAGGCCATGGTCAGGCCTGTGCGAGGAGCGTCGGATCTGTTGGCGCCACCGCCGTGATATACCGATCCCAGCCAGAGAAGCGCAGTGCCTGCCTTCATTTCTGCGCCGATGGTTTCTTCCTGGGTGGGCATCCGTTCGTCATCCCATTGATGACTGCCAGGAATGACCCGCGTCGCGCCGTTCTCTTCGGTGAAGTCGGTAATCGCCAGCATGAGCTGCAAGCGAGCCTCGCGACCATACTGCGGATGCCGCCAGAGCGAAGTGGCATCGTCGCGATGCAGGGGTTGAAGACCTTGTCCAGGCCCGATCTGTATCGCCTGGGTCATGCTCAGTTGGATATCGGGCGTGATCTCGACCCGATCGTTCCCTACCCAGACATGGGTGGGAGTCTGCAATACCTGCTTTGCCGTCTCGAGGAACAGGGGGGTCAGTGCCACTTCCACGGCGGAGTCGCTTTTCGCCAGGATCCGCGCGGTACGTCGAGTCTGGGTGCCGGCGAAGTAAGGGTCCATGCCGCAGGGGGTAACGCCCAGATAGCTGTCCAGGTCCTCGGTAAGAGACTTCAAGGTTTCTTCCGAGACGAAGTTGCAAATAGCGACAGCGCCATCACGCCTGATGATTTCCACTACCTGCTCGATCGGGGTGTCGCAGCTGACTGTCGTCAATCTTCGCGTACTCATCTGATGCCTACCTGTGTGGTGTTGTCATTGTTCTGCAGGGCTTCCGCAATCAACCTCAGCCCATGAGCGTTCACTCTCATGCGGTCAGACCGCCCTCTCCTTGCGCCTGGCACGGAAAGGAGGTTTGATCATACGACATGATCATGTGATCAAGTCAAACGATTAATAATTCTGCGTGGCATCTCGGCGCTCAGGAAAGGCCTGCCGAATCAAGATCCGGCTCTACGCGGGTTCGCGCTGGCGATAGCGGATTGCCCAGGCTCGATCCTGTTTCGCTTCGGCTACACATCGCCGGCGGTCGGAGCGAAACATCTGGAGAGACAAAGGGTCGCTGCCTCGGTCCTCAAGCGTGTCGACTCATGGATTGGGGGACGGCCATGCGTTAGCATTCGTCCCGGTCGACAGCGGACCAGTCGCCTGGCGGCAACACCGAAGAAGGAGAAGCTGAATGGCTCGAGTGGGCGCCGAAGTGCGCAGGCAAGACTTTATTGAGGCCGCCGTGAAGGTGATCGCGGAATATGGTGTGGCGAATGCCACTACGCGTCGCATCGCGGCCGCGGCGAATTCTCCATTGGCCTCCCTGCACTATGTCTTCCACACCAAGGACGAATTGTTCGACGCGGTCTATGAGTCCCTGATAGACAAGCCACAGCAGTCCTTGCTGCATGTTACGGCGGGAGCCACGGCGGCAGACTCGGTAGCAGAGATATTGCGCCAGTTGGTCGGGTGGTTCACCACGCATCCGGAACTGGCGACTACGCAGTTCGAGCTGTTTTTCTGGAATCTGCGTAACAACCCCGCTATGGCGAGCAAGATCTACACCGATTCCGTCGAAGCGACGAAGCAGGCCATTGAACAGGTCGCTGGCTCGGTGCTGGACCAGGAAGCGCTGGCCACTGTCAGTCGCTTGCTCATCAACCTGTTCGATGGCTTGCTTCTCGCCTGGTCCGCCCATGGTGACCAGGAGCGGCTGAATGCCGAGACCGAAGCCGCCTGCCAGGCTGTGAAGCTGTTGGTGGCCAGCTTCTGATCTTTTCGAAGGCGCATCTCTAGAGAGGGGCATGGTGACACGGTTCGCCGTGCCCCTGCTCTTCGGGCCTCTTGCCAGTTCAGGTGCGGCGCCTCTTCTAGTTCTCCTCTCCCCGCCTCCGCTTCCAGCGGAATCCTGGGCGGCTATCTCGCCGGTCCTTCCCCCTCATAGTCCTGCAAGTTGACTGTGCGCTTCTCGTCCATGCAACAGGCCTTCCGCCATGGCCTGGCGGGAACTGGCTGCGGCACCTAGGTGCAAATAAACCCAAACCGATGGAAACCTGGTGCATTTCGCACCTTGTACCAGCAACTCGCTCGCGCCTATTCTGGTCAAACGATCAAGTCAAAAGATCAAGTCTCTATAACACAACAATAGGAGGCGACATGTCCTCTCACACTGCTCTTCCAATTGAGCCGCTCGATGTTCTGATCATAGGAGCCGGTGTGTCTGGCATCGGCGCTGCGGCTTACCTTCGACGTCACCAGCCGCACAAGGTGTTTGCGATTCTCGAGTCCCGGGAGCGAATGGGCGGCACCTGGGACCTGTTCCGCTATCCCGGCATACGCTCCGACTCGGACCTGTACACCTTCGGCTTCGACTTCAAGCCTTGGACCAAGGCGAAATCTCTGGCGGATGCCGCCGACATTCTCGAATACCTGCGAGAAGCCGTCGCTGAATACCAGTTGGACCCCTTCATCCAGTACCGGCAGAAAGTGGTCTCGGCGAATTGGCAGAGCGACAAAGGGCTGTGGGCAGTATGCGTCGAGGACGGCCACACGGCAGAAACCCGCACCATCGAATGCCGCTGGCTGTTCAGCGCAGGCGGCTACTACCGTTATGACCAAGGCTTCAGCCCACGCTTCGAGGGCGCGGAGCAGTTCAAGGGGCAAATCATCCACCCGCAACACTGGCCCGAGCGCTTGGACTATCGAGGCAAGCATGTGGTGGTCATCGGCAGCGGCGCAACGGCGGTGACCCTGATTCCCGCCATGGCCGACGAGGTCGCCAGCATCACCATGTTGCAGCGGACGCCCTCCTATATCGTCAACCAGCCCGCCAACGATTCCGTTGCCGCTTTTCTTCGCAAGATTCTGCCGGCGCAAACCGCCTACTCACTGACGCGCTACAAGAATGCCAAGATCACCCTGGTCTTCTGGCGATTCTGCCAGCGCTTCCCCGGGCTCGCCCGCAAGCTGCTCATATGGCTGACCCGTAGAGAATTACCGAAAGGCTATCCGGTCGACGTTCATTTCAACCCGCCCTACAAGCCCTGGGACCAACGCTTGTGCTCGGTTCCCGAAGGCGATCTTTTCAAGGCCATCAGTGCAGGTAAAGCCTCGGTCGTTACCGACCATATCGAGCGCTTTACCGAGTCCGGTGTCTTGCTCAAGTCCGGCACGGAACTGAAGGCCGATATCATCATCACGGCCACCGGTCTGAACGTGCAGTTGTTCGGCGGTATCGCCCTGCACAAGGATGGCGAGCCGGTAGTGTTGAGCCAGACGCTGGCGTACAAGGGCACGATGCTTTCCGGCGTACCCAATTTTGCCTTTGCGGTGGGCTATACCAACTCATCCTGGACGCTGAAAGTATGCCTGCTGTGCGACCACTTCTGTCGCTTGCTGGGCTTCATGGACAGCCAGGGCCATAACGTCTGCGAGCCGAAGGCGCCGGATGGTGTCGAAACCCGTCCCCTGCTGGATTTCGGGGCCGGATATGTCCAGCGGGCATTGGATGGCATGCCGCGCCAGGGGCCTCGCGAGCCCTGGGTGATGTCGATGGATTACTTCCGTGACATCAAGCTTTTGCGCCGAGGGAAGGTCGCCGACGAATGCCTCCGGTTCAGCACGGTGCCTGACGCCTACCTGCACAGAAGCGTGGCGCTTCAGACTCAGGGCGGCGGGCGATGACTGCGGATCGGTTCTGCGAGCTACCGGGCAAGCGTAGCCTCTGCTATCGCAGCCACGGTCCGGAAACCGCGCCTGCGGTCATCCTCATCGTCGGCCTGGGGCTGCAATTGATCTACTGGCCTGAAGCGCTCATCGCCGGCCTGGTCGAGCGGGGCCTGCGCGTGATCACGCTGGACAACCGTGACTCGGGCAGGTCTTTCTTCACCGAGGTTACCCCGCCCTCGACCCTGCAACAGTTCTTCCGCAAACCGACTGCGGGGTATGACCTGGGCGACATGGCCGACGATGTGATCGGCCTCATGGATGGCCTGCGCCTGGGGGCGGCGCACGTCGTAGGGATGTCGATGGGCGGCATGATCGCCCAGACACTTGCCGCTCGTTATCCGCAGCGAGTCATGAGCCTGGCGTCCATCTTCTCGACGACAGGATCGCTGCGAGTAGGCCAGCCAGCGTTCAAGACCATCTTGCAGCTTCTCCGGCGTCCTCCCCGGAACCAGCGGGAGAGCGTTCGCGACTATGTGGAGATCATGCGTTCCGTCGGTACGACGCTGGAATGGGACGAGCAGGCCCATCGCGACTACGCCATGCAAGCCTGGGAGCGAGGCGGCGGGGAAGCGAGCAACCTCGGGATGGCGAGGCAGATCGGCGCCATCATCAACTCGGGCGACCGAACGCAGGAACTCCAGCGAATTCGCTGCAACACACTGGTCATCCATGCTGAGAAAGACCTCATGGTCGCCACCAGCGGAGGCTTCGCCACGGCGGCGGCCATTCCCAGGGCACGCTTGGTGCTGTTGCCGGGAATGGGGCATGACTTCCCCGCCTGCCTGACAGGAACGCTGCTTTCCCTGCTCGCAGGCCAAATGCATTAGTACGGAACATCCCTTCAGGGGCGGGTGGGTGCCGCCCCTCTTTTTACACCTCGGGACTTGCATGGGGCTTTTCGAAGTTCGTGCTTATCCAGGCCCACATAAGACAAAAAGGTTCCCGGTTGATTCTCGACCGCAGAGCCATGCATCACACGCCGGAGCCGTTGGTTCGCCCTGCGCGTGAATTCCTCCACTGCCGTTCAACAACGACAAAAATCGAGCAAGAGGTACGTATGGAATTCAAGTTCTTACTCCCCGCCAAAGTCGTGATGGGACCCGACCTGCGCGAGCGCACCGGCGAATACCTGCGGGAACTCGGCATGGCGCATGTGCTGATCGTGACGGACGCCGGGGTAAAGGCCGCAGGCCTGTTGAATGGCGTGTATGCCAGCCTGAATGAGTGGGAGATCGCGTTCGACGAGATATCGGAGGTCAAGGCAAACCCTCGCAGCGAAGACATCAACCAGGCGGCGCAGCTGTATCGCGGCAAAGGTATCCACGGCCTGCTGGCCATCGGCGGCGGCAGCGCGATGGACGCGGCCAAGGCGATCAGCCTGCTGCTGACCCACGAGGGTCGGATCGAAGACTACGAGGGCTCTTTCACCCTCAGGCACGCCATCCCGCCTATCGTCGCCATCCCGACCACCGCCGGAACCGGCAGCGAAGTGACCTGCTTCTCGGTGATCACCGATACCGCCCGGCATTTCAAGATGAGCGTCCAGGATTACCGGGTGGGCCCCGTTCTGGCATTGCTCGACTCCCGCATTCTCGACACGCTGCCTGCATCGATTGCCGCCGCAACCGGCATGGATGCCCTCACCCACGCCATCGAAGCCTACACCTGCCGTGTGTCGAATCCGATCAGCGACGGGCTGGCGCTGCATGCCATCCGCCTGATCAGCCAATACCTCAGGCCCGCCGTACTGGAGCCGGGCAACCTGCATGCACGCGAGCAAATGCTGGTGGCCAGCCTGATCGCCGGCATGGCCTTCGGTAACGCGGACGTCGGCAGCGTGCACTGCATTTCCGAAGCCATCGGTGGCATGTACGACACGCCACACGGCGTGGGCAACGCGATCTTCCTGCCCTTCGTGTTCGGCCATAACCGCGACGCCGACATCACCCGCCACGCGCAGGTCGCCTACGCATTGGGTATCGACCCCAACCTCTCGCCGGCCGAGGCCGCCGAGGCCGCCGTTGGCTACCTGTTCCAGATGAGCAAGGACCTGGGCATCCCCCGCTTCGCCGAGGTGAAAGGCGTGCGCGAGGAAGACTTCCTGAGCATCGCCGAAAAGTCGAAGAAGAATTTCTCCGACGGCAGCAATGCCAAGCAAATGACGGTGGAAACCTACCGTGAAATCGTCGCCGCCGCTTACCACTACGTAGCGTGAAGGAGGCCCGTCATGAGCGAATCAATCGCCGGCGCTTCATTGAAGCGCACGCTGGGTCCGTTTTCCGTTCTGCTGTTCGGTCTGGCGTTCCTCGCTCCGTTGATCGTGTTCGGCACCTATGGCGTGATCACGCAGGCCAGCGGCAACACCACTGCGATGGCCTACCTGATCGCGGCAATCGGCGTGGTGTTCACGGCCTTGAGCTATGGCCGGCTGGTCAGGGTGTTCCCGGTCGCCGGTTCGGCCTACACCTATACCCGCAAGATGCTGAGCGCGAACCTCGGCTTCATGGTGGGCTGGGCCGCCCTGCTCGATTACTTCTTCATCCCGATGCTGATCTGGCTGCTCGGCGCCAGCTACCTCAACATGGCCTTTCCAGAGGTGCCGCAATGGGTGTGGATCATCGGCTTCATCGTCTCCACCTCGCTGCTTAATATCCTGGGCATCCAGGTCGCCAACCGCTTCAACGTGCTGTTGATGGTCGCGCAACTGGCCATCATCGTCGTGTTCATCGGCCTGTGCGTGCACTACATCGTCGCGGCCAACGGCCCTGGCGGGCTGCTGTCGGCCAAGCCGTTCTTCAACCCGGACGTGTCTTTCGCCACCAGCATGGCCGGCGCCGCCATTGCCGCGTACTCGTTCCTGGGCTTCGACGCGCTGTCCACGCTCAGCGAGGAGACCCGCGACCCGGGCCGGACACTGCCGCGCGCGATCCTGCTGGTCGCATTGATCGGCGGTTCGGTCTACGTCGGCTCGTCGTACTTCATGTACCTGGCGCACCCCTCCCCCGCCTTCGAGCATGTGGACGGCGCCGCCTTCGAGATCGCCCGCATGATCGGCGGCGACCTGTTCTTCGCCGTGGTCCTGGCGGGGATCATCATCGCCCACTTCGCCGCAGGCATGTCGTTCCAGGCCAGCGTGGGCCGGCTGCTGTACGCCCTGGGGCGGGACAACCAACTGCCGCGCAAGCTGTTCGGTGTCCTGCATCCTCGCTACAAGACCCCGGCCTTCAACATTCTGCTCTGCGGCATTTTCGGCTGCGCGGGTTTTGCCCTGACGATCGCCACCGCGACGTCCCTGGTCAATTTCGGCGCGTTTCTCGCCTTCAGTGCAGTCAACCTTTGCGCGTTGCGGCTCTCCTTCGATACCCGCCTCGGAGACGGGGCGGGCTTGCTGCGCGGGGTGCTCTGCCCGCTCGTTGGCCTGGTCACGGCCGGGTGGATGCTGGTCAGCCTGGATAAAGACGCGCTGATCATGGGCTGTAGCTGGCTGGGCCTGGGGGCGGTCTATCTCGCTTGCCGGACCAGCTTCTTCCGCAACCCGGTGCCCGACGCGCTGGCGTAGCGACCACCCTTCTATCGAACGCTCTGACAACAACCACAAGGCCGGCTTCGAGCCTGCCCTTCAATGGCGAGAATCGATATGCAAACCAAACTTCTGATCAATGGTGCCCTGGTGGCCGGCGAAGGCGAGAGCCACGCGGTGTACAACCCGTCCCAGGGCAACGTCCTGGTGCGAATTACCGAGGCCAGCGGTGCCCAGGTCCATGCCGCGGTGCAGAGCGCGGATGCGGCCTTCGACGCCTGGTCGCAAACGCCGCCCAAGGATCGCGCGGCCCTGCTGCTCAAGCTCGCCGAGCGCATCGATGCCCAGGCGCACGTGTTCGCTCGCCTGGAGGCGGACAACTGCGGCAAGCCTTTCAACGCCGTGCTGCTGGACGAACTGCCCGCCGTGTCGGACGTGTTCCGTTTCTTCGCCGGCGCCGTGCGCTGCCTTCAGGGCTCGGCGGCGGGAGAGTACGTCGCGGGGCATACCTCGATGATCCGCCGCGACGCGGTGGGCGTGGTCGCCTCCATCGCGCCGTGGAACTATCCGTTGTTGATGGCAGCGTGGAAACTCGGCCCGGCATTGGCCGGCGGCAACACCGTGGTGCTGAAACCGTCGGAGCACACGCCGCTGAGTACCTTGAAACTGGGCGAGCTGCTTGCCGAGATCTTCCCCGCCGGCGTGGTCAACATCGTCCACGGTCGAGGTGCCTCGGTGGGTGAGCCGCTGACCAGCCATGCCCAGGTGCGCATGGTGTCGCTGACCGGCTCCGTGCGCACCGGCAGCCGGATCATCGAAGGTACGGCCGAGAGCGTGAAACGCATGCACATGGAGTTGGGGGGCAAGGCTCCTGTACTGATCTTCGACGATGCCGACATCGACGCCGCCGTCGAAGGCATCCGCACCTTCGGCTTCTACAACGCCGGCCAGGACTGTACCGCCGCGTGCCGCCTCTATGTGCAGAAAGGGGTCTACCAGGAGTTCGTTCGCAAGCTCGGCGAGGCCGTATCCAGCATCCGGTGCGGGCTGCCGGACGATCCGGCGACCGAGATGGGACCGCTGATCACCAAGGAGCATCTGGAGCGTGTCGAGGGGTTCGTGAACCGTGCCAGGGAGTTGCCGCACATCGAAGTGGTCACCGGCGGCAAGCGCGCCGAGGGTGCCGGCTTCTTCTTCGAGCCGACGGTCCTGGCCGGCGCTACGCAGGAGGATGAGGTGGTGCGCCGCGAGATCTTCGGCCCGGTGGTGACCGTCTCGTCGTTCGAGGATGAAGCCCAGGCGCTGGCTTGGGCGAACGACTCCGACTACGGCCTGGCGTCTTCGGTATGGACCGCCGATGTGGGGCGCGCTCATCGCCTGGCCGCCCGCCTGCAATACGGCTGCACCTGGGTCAACACCCACTTCATGCTGGTCAGCGAAATGCCCCACGGCGGGGTCAAGCTGTCCGGCTACGGCAAGGACCTGTCGATGTACGGCCTGGAAGACTACACCGTGGTGCGCCACGTGATGTTCAAGCACTGACCGCCCACACCCCGGACTACCCAGATCATTTTTCAAGAGGTTTGCATGAACAACATCGAGACGTTCGAAAGGCTCGAATCCAACGTGCGGATGTACTGCCGCGACTTGCCCCTGGTGTTCGATACCGCCCAAGGCAGCAGGATCCGCGGCGAAGATGGCCGCGAATACCTGGACTTCTTCGCCGGCGCCGGCGCCCTGAACTATGGCCACAACGACCCGCGCATGCGCGATGCGCTGATCGCGTATCTGTCGGCCAACGGCGTGACCCACGCCCTCGACCTGCACACCACCACCAAGCGCCAGTTCCTGGAAGCGATCGAGCGCGACCTGTTCAAGCCACGCGGCTGGGACTACAAGGTCCAGTTCACCGGCCCGACCGGTGCCGACGCCGTCGAGGCGGCGTTGAAGCTGGCGCGCAAGGCGACCGGGCGTACCAAGGTCGTATCGTTCTACGGGGCTTACCACGGCATGACCGCCGGCGCCCTGGCCGTCACCGGCAACCGCACTCGCCGTGGCCCTGGGCTTTCCACCGACGTGGTGTTCGTGCCCTACGAAGACAGCCCCTATGGCGAATTCGACAGCATTGGCTTCCTCGAGCGCCTGGCCAACGACCAGGGCAGCGGCTCGGAGCTGCCGGCGGCGGTGATCGTCGAGTCGGTGCAGATCCAGGCCGGCGTCTACCCGGCTTCCAACCAATGGCTGCAACGCTTGCGCAAGTGGACCACCGACCACGGCGTGCTGCTTATCTGCGACGAGATCCAGGCCGGTTGCGGCCGCACCGGCGACTTCTTCGGCTTCGAGCGCTCCGGGGTGGTGCCGGACCTGATCACCTGCGCCAAATCGATCGGCGGCTTCGGCCTGCCGATGGCGATCGTGTTGCTTCGTGCCGGGCTGGATGTATGGCAACCGGGCGATCACATCGGCACCTTCCGCGGCAACCAGTTGGCGTTCCTGACCGCCCGCATCGCGCTCAGCTATTGGCACGATGAGCAGTTCCTGAAATTGCTGGCCGGCAACTGCGCGGCCATGGAGCGCGCAGTTGCCGGCTTTGCGGAAATTCCAGGCGTCGCGTCCGCGCGTTGTCGCGGCATGATCGCCGGCATCGATTTCGGCCGCGGCAACGTCGAGGTCGCCAAGGACGCCCAGCAGCGCGTGCTGCAAGCGGGCGTGCTGGTCGACCGCTGCGGCCCGAATGGCGAAATCATCAAGCTGATGCCACCGCTGAACACTCCGACCGACCAACTCGAAGACGGCCTCAGGGCCTTCGGCGAATCGGTCGCGGCAGCGCTGGGCGAATAGCTGCCAGGGTCACCCTTCGGCCTGTGTTGAAGCGCAGGCCGGAGACCTGTTGGACATCAGCCAGAACAATAATCAGGAGACCTCGAGCGTGCGTGAACACAATGATGAAAGCTTCGAGTTCGAAGTGTCCGTGATCGGGCTCGGAGCCATGGGAACCATCATGGCCCAAGCGTTGCTCAGGCAAGGCAGGCGCGTGGCGATCTGGAACCGCTCACCCGGCAAGGCCGCGGCGCTCGTCGCCGCTGGCGCTCACCTGTGCGAGAGCGCCGAAGCCGCGCTGGCTGCAAGCCCGGCCACGATCTTCGTGCTCCTGGACAACCAGGCGACCCACGAGGTGCTCGGGATGCCAGGTGTGATGCAGGCACTGGCCAACCGTACGATCGTCGATTACACGACCAACGCCCGGGACGAGGGCCTGGCGCTTCAGAGTCTCGTCAACCGCGCGGGCGGCCATTACGTCAAAGGGATGATCGTGGCCTACCCGCGCAACGTTGGTCGTCGCGAAAGCCACAGCATTCATACCGGTGATCCTGAGGCCTTCGAACGGCATCGGGCGCTGCTTGAGGGGCTTGCCGGCCATACGACGTTCCTCCCCTGGGACGAAGCATTGGCCTTCGCCACCGTGCTCCACGCGCATGCGTTTGCCGCGATGGTGGCTTTCTTCGAGGCCGTGGGGGCTGGTGTCCACTTCGGCCTGCCGCCTTCGAAGACCGCTCGGCTCATGCTCGACACGTCGCGCTTTTTCGTCGCCGATGCACTCGAGGAAGCGGTCCGTCGGCTGGAAGCGCAGGATTTCGCAGGCGATCAGGCGAGGCTCGATGTACATGCCCAGGCCTTCGCCCATATCGCCGGAGCCCTGCACGCACAAGGGACCTGGACGCCGGTCTTCGACGCGCTGTGCCAGGCCGTGCAACGCGCGGCAGCCATGGGCTATGGCGACCAGGACATCGTAGCCGTCACCCGCCTGTTCGCCCGCGAATGCGACACCGCAAGCGCGGCGGGACAGTGACTGCGCTGCGCTTCTAAGGTCCGCGTGGATAGCGCCCGAAGACAACAACTATAAAAAATCGCTGGAGAATCATATGCGCCGATTCGGTTTTCTACTGGCTGTCCTTGTACTGGTCATCTTCCTGAGTGCACTGTTTTCGAAGCCTTCCGTCGTCAACCGCGGGACGGCTCAGCGCATGGAGCACTACCCCACCGTCGGTATCGGAGACATCTTCCGGGGGCACTAGCCAGGCCTCGGGCGACAGACAGCCTCGAAGCCTGCCACCCGTTCGACAGCGACCGTGTGCGCCTCAGTGGTCTATGGCTCCGCTGGCGCCAAGGCCGGCCTGGCCTCGTACGTATTGGTCGGCGAAGGCTGCCCTTTCCGCCATGGCCCGCTTGGTCCGGTCCAGGCGGGAAACGCCATACGCCACCAGGAACGCCAACGGCATGGAGAACAGCGCAGGCTGGGTATAGGGGAACAGCGGCTCGGCGAAGTGCAACACATCCACCCACACCAGCCTGGAGAAAACCACGAAGCCCATGGCGCTGAACAACCCGACGTAGCCACCGGCCAACGCGCCACGGGTGGTCAGCCCCGACCAGAACATCGACAGGAACAGCACCGGGAAGTTGGCCGAAGCGGCGATGCCAAAGGCCAGGGCGACCATGAAGGCCACGTTGATGTTCTCGAACACGATGCCCAGGGCTATCGCCACCAAGCCAAGGCCCAGGGTTGCCAGCTTGGTTACCCGCAGCTCCTGCGCCTCGCTGGCCGCGCCCTTCATGATCACCCGCGCATACAGGTCATGGGCGATGGCGGACGCCCCGGCCAGGGCCAGGCCTGACACCACGGCCAGGATGGTGGCGAAGGTCACGGCGGAGAGGAAGCCCAGCAGCAGGTTGCCTCCCACTGCCTGGGCCAGGTGCATGACCACCATGTTGCCCCCGCCCAGCAGCTTGCCTCCCGCTTCCCCGCCCTCGAAGAACCGGGGCTGCTGGCTGACGATCACGATCGACGCCAGGCCCAGCAGGAAAATGACATTGAAGAAGTAGCCGATGAACCCGGTGGCGTAGAGCACCGACTTGCGCGCCTCCCGGGCATCGCCGACGGTGAAGAAACGCATCAGGATGTGCGGCAGCCCGGCGGTGCCGAACACCAGCCCCAGGCTCAGCGATAGCGCGGTCAACGGGTCGGCCAGCAAGCCACCAGGGGCCAGCAGGCGTTCGCCCAGGGCATGGCTATCCATCGCCTGGCTGACCAGCCTGTCATAGCTGAAGTCGAATTCGCGCATCGCCAGGAACAGCACCAGCGAGCCGCCGACCAGCAGCAGGAATGCCTTGACGATCTGCACCCAGGTGGTTGCCACCATACCGCCGAAGGTCACATACAGCATCATCAGCGCACCGACGATCACCAGGGCGATCTGGTAGTCCAGGCCGAACAGCAGCCTGATCAACTGCCCGGCCCCGACCATCTGCGCCACCAGGTAGAAACACACCACGGTCAGCGATCCGATGGCGGCCATGGTGCGCACCTTGCCCTGGTCGAGACGGTACGAGGTGATGTCGGCGAAGGTGAAGCGGCCCAGGTTGCGCAGCCGCTCGGTCATCAATAGCAGCAGTACCGGCCAGCCCGCGAAGAAGGCGATGAGATAGATGTAGCCATCCATCCCGGAGCTGTAGATGAGCGCGGTGATTCCCAGCAGCGTGGAGGCGGACATGTAGTCGCCGGCCAGCGCCAGGCCGTTCTGCCAGCCCCGGATACCGCCACCGGCGCTATAGAAATCCGCCGTCGAATGGGTCCGTCGCGCCGCCCACCAGGTGATGCACAGGGTGAACAGCACGAACACCATGAACATGCCGATGGCATGCAGGTTGAGCGGCTGGCGCTGGCCAGCGTCCAACGCGGGCGAGGCCAACAGCAGGCCGGAGTGCAGCGACAACGCCAGGGGAAGGAGCTTCTTCATGCGCCCTGCTCCTCTTCCAGCCCAGCGACCAGAGCCTGGGTCAGGCGATCGAATTCGCCGTTGGCGCGGTACACATAGAGCGCCGACAAGGCACAGAAGAACACGAACAGGAACACGCCGGCGGCGACGCCGAAGGTCATGTTCGAGCCCTGCGCCAGACGCCTGGCAATCAGCTCGGGGCAGAACGATACCAGCGCGATGTAGCCGTGGAACGTGGCCAGGATCAGCAGGAGCAGGCTCAGGGTGAAACGGTTTCGGCGCGCCACCAGTTGCTGGAACCGGGCACTGGCGCGGATACGTGCGTATAGCAGGCTGGACATGGGACACCTCGGGCAACCTAGTTATTGTTATGGAATGTGCGGGTGCGGCAGCGCCATCAGCGGCCGGCGTCGCCGGCCTCCTCCTCCTGCCGGGCCCACTCGCGCAGGACGAACTTCTGGATCTTGCCGGTGGCGGTCTTGGGCAGTTCGGTAAGCGTCACATGCCGCGGTGCCTTGAAGTGCGCCAGGCGCTCGCGGCACCAGCGGACCAGATCGTCACCCGTGGTTCTGGGTAAGGCATCCGCCCGCAAGGCGACGAACGCGTGGGGTGTCTCGCCCCAGCGCGAATCCGGGCGCGCCACCACCGCGGCCTCGACCACCTCGGGGTGCTGGTAGAGCACTTCCTCGATCTCCAGCGAGCTGATGTTCTCGCCGCCGGAAATGATGATGTCCTTGGCCCGGTCCTTGATTTCCACGTAGCCGTCCGGGTGCAGCACGGCCAGGTCGCCGGTGTGCAACCAGCCGTCGGCCAACGCGGCACGGGTGGCCTCGGGGTTGTGCAGGTAGCCTTTCATCACGGTGTTGCCCCGCACTACCAGTTCGCCAAGGGTGCGGCCGTCGGCCGGGACCGGACGGCCGGTGTCGGTATCCAGCACCGTGGCCTCCTCGAGCATCGGGTGGGCGACGCCCTGGCGGCTCATGAACTGGGCCCGGGCCTCCAGCGGCAATTCGTCGACCCCCGGCTGCCACAGGCACAGGGTGCTGGGGCCGTAGCTTTCGGTCATGCCGTAGGCGTGGGTGATGCTGAAGCCGCGTGCTTCCATGGCGGCGATGACCGCGCTGGGCGGCGCGGCGCCGCCGGTGATCACCGATACCGGCACGGCAGGGACGCTGGCATGCTCGGCATGGATCAGCATCGACATCACCACCGGCGCGGCGCTCAGGTGGGTCACCGCATGCTCGGCAATGGCGGCGTGGATCGCATCTGGCTGGACCTTGCGCAGGCATACGTGCGTGCCACCGGACAGCGTCACCGCCCAGGTATGGCTCCAGCCGTTGCAGTGGAACATCGGCAAGGTCCACAGGTAGACGCTGCGCGGCCCCAACTGGAAGATCAGCGCGCCGGCGCAGGCGTTGAGGTAGGCGCCGCGGTGATGCAGGACCACGCCCTTGGGATCCCCCGTGGTGCCGGAGGTGTAGTTGATGGCGATCGACTGCCATTCGTTCTGCGGCGCACTCAGCGGCCGCCCCGGGTCGCCCTGGGCCAGAAACGCCTCATAGTCCAGGTCGTGGGCGAGGTCGGCTCGCTCGGCCTGGTCATCGTCGATGCCCACCAGCAAGGGCGGCGCATCGAGCATGGCCAGCGCCTGCTGGGCCACGGCACCGAACTCACGGTCGCAGATCAGCACCCTGGCCGCGCAGTGGCGCAGGATGAAGGCGATGCTGCGTGCCTCCAGGCGAATGTTGATGCATACCAGCACCGCCCCGGCACCGGGTACGCCATAGTGGGCCTCGAGCATTTCCGGGATATTCGGCGCCAGTATCGCCACCCGCTCGCCCGCTTGTACGCCGACCCGCTCCAGGGCACTGGCCAGGGCGCAACTGCGCTCGTGCAACTGGCGGTAGCTGTAGCGCCTTGCGCCATAGACCACCGCATCGCGCTGCGGGTACACCTGCGCGGCACGCTTGAGGAACGACAGCGGCGACAGCGGGACATGGTTGGCTTCGTTGGGAGCAAGCTCATGCTCGAGGGTCGGAACCATCATGGCAGCCACCTCATCGACACATTGCTCGGGTCTTGCACGCACATACATACCTCCTGTTCTTGTTGTTATTGCGCCAGGGCGCGTTACAGGCTGCTGCACAGGTGGCCGCCATCGACCACGATCTCGGCGCCGCTCATGGCCCGCCCGGCATCGCTGGCGAGCAGCAGCAAGGCGCCGTCCAGGTCCGCCGGCACGCTGAAGCGGCGGCTGGGGATACGCGAGCGCAACTTGTCGCCGGCCTCGCTGGCCAGGAAGGCCTCGTTCAGGTCGGTCATCACGTAGCCGGGCGCCAGGGCGTTCACCCGGATGCCATGGCGCGCCAACTCCAGCGCCATGGCGCGGGTCAGGTGGGCCAGGCCGGCCTTGGCCGCCAGGTAGGGGCCGACGGCGCCGGCCACACGGCTGGCGAGGATCGAAGTGACATTGATCAGGCTGCCGCCCTTCCCCGCCGCGACCATGCGCCTGGCGCTTTCCTGGGCCACCGCCCAGGCGCCCTTGAGGTTGGTGTCGAGCACGCGGTCCCAGCTTTGATCGTCGCAGGCCAGCAAGGGCTGGCTGTCGCTCACCCCCGCATTGTTGACCAGCACATCCAGCGGGCCGGCGGCATCGAGCACCCGGCAGATATCCTCACGGCAGGTCACATCGAGGGCAAAGGCCTGCGCCCGCCCTCCCGCCACCTCGATGGCCTCCACCAGTGCCTGCAGCGGCGCCTGGCGCCTGGCAGTCACCACCACCTCGGCGCCTGCGGCGGCCAGGGTCATGGCGAAGTGGCGGCCCAGGCCGCTGGAGGCTCCGGTCACCAGGGCGCGGCGCCCGTCGAGGGCGAACAGTCGGGTCAGGTTCGGCTGCATCAGCGGGCCTCCAGGCGCTGGTCGAGCAGTTTCTTCGCCAGGCTCATGCGGTGCACCTCGCTCGGGCCGTCATAGATGCGGAACGGGCGAATGTCGCGGAAGATCCGCTCCACCACGGTGTCTCCGGTCACCCCGCGCCCGCCCAGTACCTGGACGCAACGATCGACCACCCGCCACAACGCCTCGGCGCTGATCACCTTGGCCATGCTGGAGTCGACATTGGCCCGCCGGCCCTGGTCGAGCACCCAGGCACAGTGCCACACCGCCAGGCGCACCACGTGCAGGTCCATCATGTTGTCGGCCAGCATGAAGCCCACACCCTGGTGCTCGCCCAGCGGCTTGCCGAAGGCGTCGCGGGTGCGCGCATAGTCGCAGGCGATGTCGTGGGCGCGACGCGCGGCGCCCAGCCAGCGCATGCAGTGGGTGAGCCGCGCCGGCGCCAGGCGCACCTGGGCATACCGGAACCCCTTGCCGATCTCGCCGAGCACATCGCTCGCCGGAATACGCAGGTTGTCGAAACGCAGCTGCCCGTGGCCACCGGTGAAGCAGCTGTCCAGCGAGTCCAGCTGACGCTCATGGATGATGCCGTCGCGTTTCATGTCGGTCAGGAACATGGTCGCCGTACCATCCTCCATGCGCGCCATGACGATGCCGAAGTCGGCGCCTTCTGCGCCGGTGATCAGCCACTTGCGGCCATTGATCAGGTAGTCGTCGCCATCGCGGGTGGCGGTGGTGCGCAGCATCGAGGGGTCCGAGCCGGAGCCTGGCGCAGGCTCGGTCATGGCGAAGCAGGAACGGGCATGGCCCTGGACCAGCGGGCGCAACCAGCGGTCTTTCTGCGCCTCGGTGGCGACCATGTCCATCAGGTGGATGTTGCCTTCGTCCGGGGCATGGATGTTCAGCGCCACCGGGCCCAGCGGCGAGTAGCCGGCCTCTTCGAAGACGATCGCCTTGGCCACGTGGCTCAGCGCCAGGCCACCCATTTCGCGGCTGGCGTGGGGCGTCAGCAAGCCGGCCGCGCGGGCGCGGGCCACCAGGTCCTGGCGCAGGGCGTCGCTGGGGCCGTGGCTGTCCTGGCGGGGGTCGTTCTCGAGCGGGATGACCTGTTCGGCGATGAAGTCTCGGGTCTTGGCCTGCAAGGCGAGCAGTTCGTCCGGGAGGGTGAAGTTCATGGTTGTCCTTCTGGATGCTTGTCTGTCGGGAATGAGATGGCTGACGCCGTTCAGGGCAAGGCCTTGGGATTGCTGATGGCCAATCGGGCGAGGGTGACCTGGCGCAATGTCTCGACCAGGGTTCTATGGTTTTGCGGGGCGTCATGGCTGCCCAGGCGAATGGCCCGTGCCAGTTGGCGGCGCAGGTCGGGCAAGGCTGCGGGCGCCTCGTCGACCAAGGCGGCCAGACGTGTCCGCTCCTGGTCCTCGGCCAGAGCCCCCAGGCGGCTTTCGCGGGCTGCGATGGCCATGGCATTGGCGATCATCAGGGCCGGGTAACGCAGCTCGCCGGGCAGCGCTGGCAGCAGTTGCTCCAGAAGCGTCGAGCGAGCGATGTCGAGCAGTTCATGGGCATCGGGCTGGGTCATGGCGCTTCGGCTCCGGTCATGTGCAGGATGTCGAGCTCAAGCTCCGGCAGCAGTCGTGCGGTCAGTGCCAGCTCAATGGACGGCTCTTCGCCGGACAGGTGGCGCTGGCCTTGCTGCAGGGCGATCACCGCCCAGCGCAGGGTGGCCATGACCTGCCAGTAGTGCAGTTGGCTGCGCTCGATACGCAGCGGAGACACCTCGTGGTAGCCCCCCAGGAAGTCCTCCAGTTGGCCGATACCGCCGGCCTCGAGGTCTGGGCGGGTGAAGCGCCAGCAGCGGGCGGTGAACCAGCCGAGGTCTTCGCACGGGTCGCCCCAGCCGGTGAACTCCCAGTCGAGTACGGCTTCGAGTCCCTGTTCGCTGGCCAGGTAGTTGCCGGTGCGGTAGTCACGGTGCAACAGACACAGGATGCTGTTGCGCGGTGCGTGCAGCTCGCACCAGCGCAGGCCCCACTCCAGCACCGGATAGGCATCGGCGAGGGTGTTGAGGTAGTGGCGATAGGCGTCGATGGTCGCCAAGGCCGGTGAGCGGGTTGGCATCGGCAGGAAATCCAGCGCGGCGCACGGCGGGCGAACCTGATGCAGGCGCGCCAGGTTGGCGCCAAGCTGCGCCGCCAGCTGCGCCCGGCCCTGGGTGCCGGCGCCAGCGCTGAGCAAGCGACCGGCGGCGACACCCGGCACGTACTCCATCAGGAAGAACACCCGCCCATGCACGCGCATATCGCGGCACAGCCACAGCGGGCGCGGTACTTTCACACCGGCCTGATGAACCACTTGCAGCACCGCGAACTCCTGTTCTCGGTCAAGGCTGGCGGGTAGCGCGGAAAGCGCATCGCTGCGCAGCACCCAACGCCGGGCGCCAGCCCAGGGGCCGCCTTCGATCAGCAGGTCCAGCAGCCAGTTTTCCTGGATGGCGCCGCCGCTCAGGCGCTGGCGTGCCTGGATGACCACCCGCTTCGCTGCGGCGTGCTCGCGGATGAACTCGACCAGTGGCTGGTCGTCCGGGGCCACGAATGTCTCGCCGTCCCGTACGGTCGTAGGAGGAGTGCTCATGGGGTTGTAGGGCCTGCCTGTAGTCATGTTGTCAGACAGCTTTAGCAACGCCTGGGCCAATTTTCGGGATATGCCTGTAACCCGCGCGCTCTCTGGCGCCAGGTTTTTCCATGGCGCTCGACGAAGCAATCCGGGTTTCACTTTTGCAACGAACTGATTCAGTATCGAAACAATTCAATTCTGAACAGGTCTCGACATGCGTCCTCCCCTTTCCCAGGTCGTCGTGCTGGTCAGTCACCTTCAACGACCTCGGCAGCGCAGTCGCCTCGCCAGCCTGGTGGCCGGCCTGGCGGCGGGCTACCCGGACGTCCATATCGAGGTGCTCGACACCTCGGTATCCGAAGCCCTGCAAACCGCCCGCGATCTCGAACAGCGCGGCAAGGCCGACGTGTTCGTCTGTGCTGGCGCCACTGCCGCCTACCTGCGTAGACACCTGGCACGTCCGGTTCTGACGATGCGCGTTGGCGGCGGAGACCTGTTGCGTGCGCTGGAGCAAGCCCGCGAACACTCCTCCCATGTCGCCCTGCTCAGCTACAACCGCATCGACCGGGACCTGCAAGCCATGCGAACGCTGTTCACGGTGCAGGTTCACCAGGTCGCCTACACCACCCTGGAAGAGGCTCGCCAGGCTGTCCTGGAGGTAGCCCGGCTGGGTTGCCGCAGCATCATCGGTTCGTCGACGGTGGTGGAGCTGGCGGAACAGGCAGGCCTGCACGGCGTGCTGTCGCTGAGCGAAGACACTGCGCGCAAGGCGCTCGAGGAAGCCATGGGAGTCCTCGACAGCCAGCGCCTGGAGATCGCCAAGCGGCGGCATCTGGACGCGGTGCTGCAACACATTCCAAGCGGTGTGGCAGCGGTCGACAACCAGGGTGTGGTGCAATCGCTCAACCCTGCCCTTGCCCAGTTGCTGGAGTTGCCGGTCAGCTCGGCTCTGGGTCGACCGTTACAGCAGCTATGCCCGGAGCTTGACCTGCAACAGGCGCTAGAGGATGGCGGTGGCGAGGAAAACCGGGTGATCCGGCTGGGCTCGCACGCCGTGGTCAGCAATCTCCTGCCGATCCTGGAGAATGGCGAGCGTACCGGCCTGGTGCTCACCTGCCAGGACATCACCGCCGTGCAGCGCGCGGATCAACGCATCCGCTCCACTCGCCGTCCAGGTGCCTTCACCGCGCGTTACCGGCTCGAACAACTCAACGGCGCGAGCAAGGCCAACCGTGAGATGTTGCAACTGGCCAAGCGCTTTGCCGCCAGCCATTCGACCATCCTGATCACTGGCGAAAGCGGCACCGGCAAGGAACTGCTCGCCCAAGGGATCCATAACGAGAGCCCTCGCCGGCACGGGCCTTTCGTCGCCATCAACTGCGCGGCGTTTCCCGAGTCGCTACTGGAAAGCGAACTGTTCGGCTACGAGGAAGGCGCCTTCAGCGGTTCGCGCAAAGGCGGCAAGCCCGGCCTGTTCGAGGCGGCTCACCGTGGCACGCTGTTCCTCGACGAGATCGGCGACATGCCTGTGTCGCTGCAGACTCGCCTCCTTCGTGTATTGCAGGAGCGAGAGGTCTTGCGCCTGGGCGGCACCGAGCCGATCTCCATCGACGTGCGCATCATCGCCGCCACCCACAAGGACCTGGGGGCCGCCATGAAGGATCGCGAGTTTCGCACCGACCTGTATTACCGGCTGAATATCCTGCGCTTGCAGACCACTCCCCTGCGCGAGCGGCCCGAGGACATTCCTCTGATTTGCCAGGGAATCAGCCAGCGCCTGCTGGTCCAGGGCCAGCCACCGGGTGCCGCAGGCATAACGACGCTCCTGCTACCCTACCTCGTCCGCCATTCCTGGCCCGGAAACGTCAGGGAACTGGAGAATGTCATCGAACGGGCGATGCTCTCCGCCAGCGAAATCTTCCATGAGCACGGCGTGGATGAGCATTACCTGGCTCGCGTGCTGCCCGAGCTATTCGAAGGCCAGCCTCAGCCCAGGTCCCGGAAAGAGCCATCGCGCACAAAGGATTTGCACGCCATCGGCAAAACCGCGCAGTTGCGCTACATACAGGAGACGCTGGACAGCTGCCAGGGCAGCCTTGACGAGGCTGCGCGTCGGCTCGGGATCAGCCGGACCACGCTGTGGCGGCGGCTTCGCTCGGCACGCTGAGCAAAACGATGCGCCTGGGCGATGCGGAACTCGCCCAGGCATGGACGCGGCCGGTGCCGTGAAACTCAATTGATCAGCGGAACCTGCTTGCCGATCTGCAACGCCTCCAGCGCGTCCAGTTGCGCTTCGATCTGCAGGAAGCGCATGGCCCGCCGAGGTGACATCTTCTCGGCCACTTCCTGCACGTACCGGTGCAGCACGGCCAGCTGTTTCTCCTGCAATCCCCGATAGAGGTCGACCATCCTCGAAGCTTCCGCGTCGGTAATGCTGCCGGAACCATAGGCGCGGGCATATTCGAGCAGGAGCTGGAATGTCTCCTTGTGCAGGCTGTCCGTTTCGCCTCGGTAGCGTGAATAGATCGGCCAGAACGTCTCGGCTTCGGTACCGTCCAGCGCCATGTTTGCCTCGACCATCCGTTTGCGCTTGTAGTTGATGGTTTCCAGCTGGTTCCTGATCTTTTCCTTGTGCTCGTTCATCACCTGCTCGACCGATGGCAGGGGTTCGTCGGCATGAGCGGCAAGGGAAAGGGTCGCGACCAGGGTGGCCACGAAAAGCAAGCGCCTGGACATCGGCGTTCTCCTTCTGGGTTGATCGAATGGATTCATGCTGCCGCGGTGCGATGCGACATCAACGGGCCCCGCGCCTCAGGGCGATCCTGGGCGCCCACTCCAGCCATTCGTCATTGGCCGAATCGAACAGGGCGAAGGTCTGCCCCGGCTTGGCGGGCTCGCCCATCTGCGCATTGTTCGGGGTGGCGAAGGCAATGCCGCCCTCCATCAGCGCCTCCATCGACTCGGTGCGTAGCGACAGACCCTTGAACAGGCTGGCGTCGACGCCGAAGCCGCTGGCATTCCAGAAACGGCTGCCGGTACGCACCAGCGGTACGTAGCTCGGTTCGATGAGGATGCTGATCAGCACCCGGTCGGCCTGTTCGCCCAAGGCCAGGTCGACGACCTTGCCCACCGGGATCTGCCGGTAGGTCACCAGGTTGCCCGGCTTGATCGAGCCCTTGCGCGGCGCACTGAGGGTCAGCCGCAGGCCGTTTTCCCGACCCAGCAGGTTGGGCGCTTCGGCGAGAGTCTGGAAGCGTGCCTGGCGCTCGCTCGGCGTGCTCGACGGCAGCGCCTCGATGTAGGGGCCGCTGACCAGGGTTCCGAGGTTCTCGGTACGCAGCAGGCCGAGCGCCGGACGCACCACCCAGAAGCGGGTTCCGCTGCGGGCGACGCGCTCGCCGGCGGAAGTCAGGCGGGCCTTCATCAGTACCCCGGAGAGGTCCGGGTTCAGCTCGACGCTTTCGATCTTGCCGATGTCCAGGCCCTTGAAGCGGATCGGCGTGCCTTCGCGCAGGCCGTCGGCATTGTCGATGCTCAGCTGGATCTCCACGCCACGGGCCATCGCCGCCTCCTCGCTGTCGAAGAGGGTGAAGCGACGCACCTTGGTCACGGTCGGCGCCTTCGGATCGAGGGTGTCGAAGGAAATCCCGCCGGTGATCAGGGTCTGTAGCGACTCGCTCTTCACCTGCACGCCGCTGAGGTTGCCGGTCAGGGTGATCCCGCTGGAGTTCCAGAAGCGCGTCGAGGTATTCACCAGGTGCGCGTACTCCGGCTCGATGTGCACACCCACCACCACTCGCTGGCGGTCGCGCGACAGCTGGTAGCTCTGCACGCTGCCGACGCGGACCTGGCGGTAGAGGATCGGCGCGCCGATGTCGATCGAGCCGAGCTTGTCGCTGGTCAGCACCAGGTGCAGGCCGGGCGCGTCGGTGTTCAGCGGCGGCGCTTTCGGGCGGATGGTGAACTCGCGACTCGGCGCGCCGCTCTTGGCGAAGCGCACGTCGATGTAGTTACCTTTCACCAAGGCCTCGAGGCCGGTGATGCCGGCCAGGGAGATGCTTGGCTTGACGGTCCAGAATTCGGTGCCTTCCAGCAGCATGTCCTCGACCCGCGGATCCATCGCCAGGTCGGCAGTGGCGCTGCTGTAGTCCTTGCCCATGTCGATCGACTTGACCAGGCCGACCTGCACGCCGTTGAACATCACCGGGGTGCGGCCCGGATCGATACCACTGACGTCGTTCATCTTCAGCTTCACGCGCAGACCGGCCTGGGCCGCGTCGTAGTCGTCGTACAGGCGGAACGGCTTGCTCGGATCGGTCGGCGGGCTGTCGGTGCGGTTCTCCGGGGTGGAGAAGGCGATACCGCCGGCGACCAGGGTCAGCAGCGACTCGCTGTGCACCTTGAAGCCGGACAGGCCGCCGGAAATGGAGATGCCGCTGGCGTTCCAGAATCGCGTGTGCTTGCGCACCAGGTCGGCGTAGGCCGGCTCGATGTGCACCTTGATCTCGATGGTCCTCTGGTCATCGCCCAACTGGAAGCTCTTCACCTGGCCGACCTGGATCTGCCGGTAGAACACCGGGCTGCCCTGCTCCAGGGAGCCCAGGCGATCGGCCTTGAGGGTCAGGTGCAGGCCGGGCAGCCTGTCGGAAAGGGGGGGCGGCTGCTTCAGCGCGGTGAAGTTGCGTTCTTCCTTCTCGCCCTTCACCGGATCGACCGCGATGTAGACGCCGGAGACCAGGGTTTCCAGGCCGGTGACGCCAGCCAGGGAAACCCGCGGCTTGACCAGCCAGAAGCGAGTACCCTTGCTCAGGTACTGGCGCGCCTCCTTGTCCATTTCGATGGTGGCCACCACGCCCTTGATATCTTCGCTGACATCCAGCGCGACGACCTTGCCGACCGCGATGCCCTTGTACAGCACCTCGGTCTTCTTCGCCTGGATGCCATCGCTGCTCTCGAAGCGCACCTGGATCAGCACCCCTGCCTGGTCGTAGGCGCGCCAGCCCAGCCAGGCCCCGATAGCCAGGGCCACCAGCGGCAGCACCCAGATCGCCGACCAGTTCGAGGTCTTGTGTTTCTTCGGGCTTGGCAAATCACTCATTCTCGTCGTCCAGATTGGTGTTGTCCCAGATAAGCCGGGGGTCGAACGTCACGGCGGCGAGCATGGTGAGCACCACCACGCTGGCGAAGGCGGCGGCGCCGAGATTGGCCTCGATGCTCGCCAGGTTGCCGAAATTGACCAGCGCCACGAGGATGGCGATGACGAAGATATCGAGCATCGACCAGCGCCCGACCCATTCGATGAAGCGGTACATCATGATTCGCTGGCGGGCCGACATCGGCTGGTGCCGCTGCACCGAATAGAGCAGCAGGGCGATGCCGACCAGCTTGAAGGTGGGGACGACGATACTGGCGACGAACACCACCAGGGCGATGGGAAACATGTCGGCCTGGATCAGGGTCACGACCCCGCCCATGATGGTCGCCGGGGAGCCCTTGCCGAGCATGTTGACGGTCATGATCGGCAACAGGTTGGCGGGAACGTAGAGAATCATCGCCGAGATCAGCAACGCCCAGGTACGGGCAATGCTGTTCGGCCGCCGAGGATGCAGCTTCGCGCCGCAGCGACTGCAACGCGGATGCTCGTTCCCGTCGGCGCGATTCAACTGGTGGCACTCGCCGCAGACCAGAATGCCGGCATCGATCGCACGCATTGTCGTTCTCCAGGATCTCTGCCGGGACGGTGATGGTTTGTCGTCGTCCAGCGCGGCGGCCAACCTGTGCCTTGCCCGGCAGGGAATGGGCACGGGGAAACCACCTGTCGGGGGAAGCTGCCGTCGGAAGACGATTCTGTCCGGGGCGTTACAGCGATGGCATGGGTTCGGCCACTCACGCGCATCAGTTGTCCGCTCGGCTCGATCTGGCCAGGCTGGGCCGGACTCGCTATTCATGCCGCTTGGACGACGATCGAGCGCTGGGATCGCATGATGCTTATATAGTTCACATGAGTCAATATTGTCTCATGTGTTTTTCTCCATCGCGCTATACGGAGCCAAGCGGCGATCCTGCCAGGGAGGCATCATGGCATTCGCCACGGAAGGAAGGACCCCCGGAGAGATTGTGGCGCGCCTCCTGTCTCATGCCGATGCAAGTGGCGGTATCGGCCGAGAATCCCTCGACACCGAGAAGCGGCTTTTCCGCGTCCAGGCATGGGACGATAGGAGCACTCGGGCAGCCCTGGATCGATACTCGCTTTACAGGCAGGAACACCGGCGGGCCTCTTCCGGGGCTCCTCCAGTGTCCTGCTGCACACCTCTGAGGCTCCGATATCCTCCGAACCTCGTCTTTGCCCGGTTCCTCTTTCAGTCAATCGCCGCCCGCGTCCCAACCCCGTCCACCAACCGCGCAATCCCCAATGGGTTGCCATCCTTCAGCGCTTCCGGCAGCCACGCGTCCGGGTAGTTCTGGTAGCACACCGGGCGCAGGAAACGGTCGATGGCCAGGGTGCCCACCGAGGTGCCGCGGGCGTCCGAAGTGGCCGGGTACGGGCCGCCGTGGACCATCGCGTCGCAGACTTCCACGCCGGTCGGGTAGCCGTTGAGCAGCAGGCGTCCTGCCTTCTGTTCCAGGAGCGGTACCAGGTCGGCGAAGGACGCCAGGTCTTCCGCTTCGGCGATCAGGGTCGCGGTGAGCTGCCCGTGCAGCCCATGCAGCGCGCGCTTCAGTTCGGCGTGGTCGGCGACCTCGACGACCACGCTGGCCGGGCCGAAGACTTCTTCCTGCAGCAACTCGTCGCCCTCCAGCAGCAGGCTGACGTCCGCCTGGAACAGTTGCGGCCGGGCCTGGCGGCCCTCCTGCGGTTGCCCGGCGAGATGGCGGACGCGCGGGTGGGCGTGCAGCGCCGCCAGGCCTTTTTCATAGCTGGCCAGCGTGCCGGCGTTGAGCATGGTCTGCGCCGGCTGGTCGTCCATGCGGGCGGCGAAGCGTTCGAGGAACGCCGAGAATTGCGCAGAGCGGATGCCGATGACCAGCCCGGGATTGGTACAGAACTGGCCGCAGCCGAGCACCACCGAGGCACTCAGTTCGTCGGCCACGGCCTCGCCGCGCTTCTTCAGCGCCGCCGGCAGCAGCACCACCGGGTTGATGCTGCTCATCTCGGCGAACACCGGGATCGGCTGCGCCCGGGCGGCCGCCATGTCGCAGAGGGCGCGGCCGCCCTTCAGCGAACCGGTGAAGCCGACCGCCTGGATCGCGGGGTGGCGTACCAGCCGCTCCCCTACTCCGCCGCCGTAGATCATGTTGAACACGCCCGCCGGCATGCCGGTGCGCTCGGCCGCGCGGAGGATCGCCGCGGCGACCCGTTCGGCGGTGGCCATGTGTCCGCTGTGCGCCTTGAACACCACCGGGCAGCCGGCGGCCAGGGCCGCGGCGGTATCGCCGCCGGCGGTGGAGAACGCCAGGGGGAAGTTGCTCGCGCCGAACACCGCCACCGGGCCGAGGCCGATCCGGCACTGGCGCAGGTCGACGCGTGGCAGCGGCTTGCGTTCGGGCCGGGCGCGGTCGATGCGCGCGCCATGGAAGTCGCCGCGCCGCAGGACTTCGGCGAACAGGCGCAGCTGGCCGCTGGTGCGGCTGCGTTCGCCCTGGATGCGCGTGGCCGGTAGCGCGGTTTCACGGCAGACGATGGCGACGAAATCGTCGTCCAGCGCGTCGAGTTCGGCGGCGATGGTATCGAGGAATTCCGCGCGGCGGCTGGCCGGCAGTTGCCGGTAGTGCGGGTAGGCGCTGGCGGCGGCTTCGGCGGCGGCGTCCACTTCTTCCGGGGTGGCTTGCACGAAGCGGTACGGCAGCGCCTCACCGCTGGCGGCGTCGAGGCTTTGCAGGAAGAGCGTGCCGGCCGCGCTGCGGGCGCCGCCGATGAAGTTGTGTCCGAGGATGGCTGTCATGTCGACCTCATACAGGGGAAGCCCCGCCGGGGATGGCCGGCGGGGTTGGAGCCAAGGCTCCGCAGGAATGAAGGAAACCGTGCCGCGGGTCTCTCGTGAAGGTCTCGCCCATGCACGGCGGCGGAACTCAGAGCGCTACCACCCGCCCCGGCGTCAGTGCGGTCTCGACGGCGGCGATGCCATTGCGCAGCGGCGCGCCGAACTCGGCCATGGCGATCTCGAAGACATCCCCCGGAGCAGCCTTGATCCCGTCGGCGAAGGACAGCGTGGCGGTACCGAAGTAATGCACGTGGACGTCGCCCGGACGGAGGAACTGCGCGTACTTGAAATGGTGGTACTCGAGGTTCTCCAGGCTGTGGCACATGTTGTCCTCGCCGGAAAGGAACGCCTGCTGCCAGAGCACTTCGCCGTCGCGCAGGATCCGGCTCTCGCCCTGCAGGTGGCGCGGCAGTTCGCCGACCCGCAGCTCCGGCCCGTAGCAGCAGGCGCGTAGCTTGGAATGCGCCAGGTACAGGTAGTTGCGGCGCTCCATCAGGTGGTCGGAGAACTCGTTGCCCAGGGCGTAGCCGAGCCGGTAAGGCCGGCGGTCATCGCCGATCAGGTAGAGCCCGACCAGCTCCGGTTCCTCGCCGGCGTCCTCGGCGAAGGCCGGTAGCGGGAAGTCCGCGCCGGGGCGCACGACGATGCCGCCGTCGCCCTTGTAGAACCATTCGGGCTGCGCGCCGACCTGGCCCGCCGGTGGCTTGCCGCCCTCCAGGCCCCACCTGAAGATGCGCATGGTGTCGGTCAGCGCGGTCTCGTCGCCCTGGTTCTGCTGGTGCATGCGGTCGCGCGTCGCGGCGCTGCCCAGGTGGGTCAGGCCGGTGCCGCTGACCAGGCAATGGGCCGGGTCGTCATGATCCAGCGGCGGCAGCACCCTTCCCTCCTCCAGCAACCCGGCATAGTCCGGGCCTGGCTCGCTGCCTCGGCGCAGCACCTCGTCGTGCAGGCCGCTGCCCGCGCGAATCGCCGCCAGCCCCAGTTCGCGCGTGCTGCGCACGCCGCGCAGCACCTGTATCCCGGCGCCTTCGACGACGCCGACCCGGCGCTGCCCTGCCCGGTCCTCGAATTGAATCAGCCGCATCTCGGCTCCTCCTGTGGGCTCCGACTATCACTCGATGATGATGAAATCCTTGAGGTGCTCTTCGGATATCTCCAGGCCCAGGCCGGGCTTGTGGTCGTCCAGCTGGATATAGCCGTCGACCGGCTGCGGCTCGCCCTTGAACACGTAGTAGAACAGCTCGTTGCCGACCTCGACGTCGAACACCGGGAAGAACTCGGCCATCGGCGAGGCGGTGCTGGCCATGGTCAGGTGATAGTTGTGCAACTGTCCGGCGTGCGGGATCACCGGCACCGACCAGGCCTCGGCCATGGCGTTGATCTTGCGCGCGGCGGTGATCCCGCCGACGCGGTTGGTGTCGTACTGGATGACGTCCACCGCGCGGCGCTCCAGCAGGTCCTTGAAGCCGTGGCCGGTGAATTCGTGCTCGCCGCCGGAGATCGGCATGATCCCCATCTTCTTCAGCTCGACGTAGCCCTCGATGTCATCGGCGATCACCGGCTCCTCCAGCCAGCGCGGTTCGAACTCGGCGAGCTTCGGCAGCATCCGCCGGGCGTATTCCAGGGTCCAGCCCATGTAGCATTCGAGCATGATGTCGATGTCCGGCCCGGCCAGTTCGCGTAGCGCGCGGACCTGCTCGATGTTCCTGCGCATGCCCGTCGGGCCGTCCTTGGGGCCATAGCCGAAGCGCATCTTCAGCGCGGTGAAGCCCTGGTTCAGGTAGCCCTGGGCCTCTTCGAGGAAGGCGTCGAGGTTGTCGTTGGCGTAGAGCTTCGAGGCGTAGGTCCAGATCTTCTCCTTGGTGCGGCCGCCGAGCAGCTTGAACACCGGCTTGTTCACCGCCTTGCCCATGATGTCCCAGATCGCCAGGTCCACCGCCGAGATGGCTGCCATGCCGATGCCCTTGCGGCCCCAGGCGTGGGTGCGGCGATACATCTTCTGCCAGATGTACTCGTTGTCGAACGGGTCTTCGCCGATGCAGATCGGCGCCAGGTAGAGGTCGACGATTTCCTTCGCCACGCGCGGCGCCAGGGCGCAGTTGCCGATGCCGACGAGGCCGTCGTCGGTCTCGATCTCTACCACCAGCCAGCCGTGGAAGCGGAACGAACCCATGGCGTCTCCCTTCTCGAACAGGATGTCGCTGGCATTGGTGCAGAAGTGCGCCTGCGGCGGGACGACCTTGCCCTTCCATTCGAAGACGCGGGTACGGACGGATTTGATTTTCATGTCGCAGCTCCTATCGGTGCGTAGTGTGGGTCAGCCGGCCTGCCGCGCTCGCAGCGGGACGGACGACGATCCGGAAGTCTTCAGCCGGGCCAGCAGGCAGGCGCCGAGCAGGCCGACGGCGGCCAGGGCGAACATGCCGGCGCGCGGGTCGGCGAACTGGCTTTCCATGAGGGTCTTGAGGTTCGGCGCGACGAAGCCGCCGAGGTTGCCCAGGGAGTTGACCAGGGCGATGCCGCTGGCCGCGGCCGCACCGCTCAGGTAGCCGGTGGGAAGGGTCCAGAACAGCGGCTGCACCGAGACGAAGCCGGACGCGGCGAAGCAGAAGGCGATCACCGCCAGGCCCAGGTTGCCGGCCAGCGCCGAGGCGGCGATACCGGCTGCGGCCATGCCCAGCATGGCCACCGCGAGCTGGCGATGCTGGCCGCTGCGGTCGGCCTGGCGGGTCACCAGGCGCGTTACCACCAGGGCGCAGACCCAGGGAATCGCGGTGATCAGGCCGACGTTCAGGCCGACCTGGCCGTCGAGGAAGCTGGCGATGCGGGTCGGCAGGTAGAACACCACGCCGTACACGCTCATCTGGATGGTGAAGTAGACCAGGCAGAACTTCAGCACCTGGCCGCTGCGCAGGGCGCTGAGGAAGCCGTGCGGGCCGCGTGCCTGTTTGCGGGTGTCTTCTTCGGCCAGCTCGCCTTCCAGCGCCCGCTTCTGCTCGTCGCTCAGCCAGCCGGCATCGCGCGGGCGGTCGACCAGGTAGAAGTAGGCGGCAATGCCGACCAGCGAGGCCAGCAGGCCCTCGGTGACGAACAGCCACTGCCAGTTGGCCAGGCCGAAGATGCCGTGGAACTCCAGCAGCCAGCCGGACAGCGGACCGCCCAGCACCAGCGCCAGCGGCAGGCCGAAATAGAACAGGCCGAGCGCCTGGGCACGGCTGCGCTGCGGGAACCAGTAGGTGAGGTAGAGGATGATGCCGGGGAAGAAGCCCGCCTCGGCGACGCCCAGCAGGAAGCGCAGGACATAGAAAGTCATGGCGTCGTCGGCGAACATCATCGCCGCCGAGACCAGGCCCCAGGTGACCATGATCCTGCACAGCCAGACCCTGGCGCCGAGGCGGTGCAGCATCAGGTTGCTGGGTACCTCGAAGCAGGCATAGCCGATGAAGAAGATGCTCGCGCCGAACGCGAAGGCGGCATCGCCGAGGCCGGTGTCGGCTTGCAGGAAGGCCCGCGCGTAACCGACGTTGGCCCGGTCGATGAAAGCCAGTACATACATCAGGACCAGGAAAGGCAGGAGCCGCAGGCGGCTGGTGGCGATCGCCGAGGACAGCAGCCTGGCGTGGTCGTTCATGGCGCTCATGGAGGGCTTCCTTCTTGTTGTTGTTCGACGCGGAGGCGGCATGGCCGCTTGCGTTGGGCCGACTGTAGCCAGGCCGCTCCCGCGCGGATAATCACTTCTGCGCATTCATCGATAACCCCAGGCAATACCTTTTAACCAATCAGCCAATCGCCGGTTATCGGGCAGCAGCGAGAACGGCCCTGCGCTCAGAGCAGCGGCAGGGAATACGAGAGGATCAGGCGGTTCTCGTCGACATCGGCGGCATGGTTGGACCGCAGCATGGCGTTGCGCCAACGCAGGCCGAGGTTCTTCAGCGGGCCGCTCTGGATCACGTAGGCGACGTCCACGTCGCGTTCCCAGGCGCGGCCGTCGTCCATCGCCTTCGTCCGGGCATGGGCGCCGTTGGCGTAGCGGGCCATGGCGGTCAGCCCGGGAATGCCCAGGGCGACGAAGTCGTAGTCGTAGCGCAGTTGCCAGGAGCGCTCGCCGGCGCTGGTGAAGTTGCGCACCTGGATGTCGTTGACCAACGGCGTGCTGGTGCCGGCGATGTAGAGCATCCCGTCGTCGCCGTACATGCGCTGGTAGCCGGCGCCGAGGCTGTGGCCGCCGCGGGTCGCGCTGAAGAAACCGGTCAGCGCGCGATTCTCCAGTTCCCCGAGCTTCGCGGCACCTTCGTCGCGCGTGTCGAAGAGCCCGACGCTGACGCCCAGGCGCCAGCCGCCGAAGCTCTGCTTGTGGCTCAAGCTGTAGTAGTCCTGCCGGTAGATGTCTTGCAGTCGCGCCTGCCACAGCCCGACCTGGCTGCGCTCGGCATTGAAGCGGTACTCCGCGCCCAGGTAGTCGAAACGGTCGGAGAACGCCCCGCCGCGCCCATCCACCGAGAGGTCCTGGTGGTCGCTGGAGTTGCGCTGGCTGAGCGAACGCATCTGCCCGCCGTGCAGGGTCAGGCCGGCGATTTCCCTGGAGGTCAGCATGCCGCCCTGGAAGGTCTGTGGCAGCAGGCGGCCGTCGTTGCGCAGGAGGATTGGCAGTTCCGGCAGCAGTTCGCCGAGCTTCAGCTCGGTATTCGACAGCTTCAGCTTCGGCGCCACGCCCAGTCGCGCGTAGTCGTCCGCTGCGCGTCCGTCGGCGTGGCGTGGCAGCAGCCCGGAGCCAGCACGATCAGGGCTGCTGTCGAGCTTCAGGCCGAGCTGGCCGAGCAGCTCGACGCCGAGGCCCAGGGTGCCCTGGGTATAGCCGGACTTCGCCTGTAGGAGAAAGCCTTGGGCCCACTCCTCCTGTTTCGACTGCGCCGCGCCGGGCTGGCGGAAGTCGCGATTGAAATAGAGATTGCGCAGGCCGAGGCTGACGCTGGCGTCTTCGATAAAGCCCTCGGCGCCGGCGAGCGACGGCAGGCCGGCCAGCAGGACCGGAGCGAGCGAGGCGGATTTCAGCAGGTTCGGAGCGGAACGGGTCATTGTTGTTTTTCCTTTTCCCAGGCCGAAGCGAGCCGTGGAGCGCTGCGGCTCCAGGCGATGTGTCTCTCGTCGAAGGTGCGACGCCTCCTGCCCCGCCGCGACGGTACAGGGAGGCGCCAGGGAGCGCGTTACGAAGGGGCGGCGCTCTGGTTGTCGCGTCGCATGCAGGCGATCAGGCTTTGCGCCTGCCCATCCGGCAGGCGATCTCGAACGCCTGGCGGGTGGCGCCGACGTCGGCCCTTCCCTGCCCGGCGATATCGAAGGCGGTACCGTGGGCCGGCGTAGCGATGGGGATCGGCAGGCCGCCCTGGACGGTCACGCCGCGGGAGAAGCCCATCAGCTTGATCGCGATCTGCCCCTGGTCGTGGTACATGGTCACCACCGCGTCGAAGGCACGGGCGTCGCCCTGCACCTTGAGGAAAATGGTGTCGGCGGGATACGGGCCGTCGGCGGCGATCCCCTGTTCGCGCGCCTTCTGCACCGCCGGAGCGATGATGTCCAGCTCCTCGCGGCCGAAGCTGCCGTTGTCGCCGTTGTGCGGGTTCAGTCCGCAGACGCCGATGCGCGGCCGCGCCAGGCCGCTGCGGCGCAGCGCGTCGTCGATCAGGCGGATCGCCTCCCCTACCCGCTCCTGGCTGAGCAGGCCCGGCACCTCGGCCAGGGCTACGTGGGAGGTCACCCGCGAGGTCCAGAGGTCGTCGAGGACGTTGAACTCGCAGAACGGGCCGCCGAACCCCAGGCGCTCGGCGAACCAGTGCAACTCGTCGCTGTGGTCCATGCCGGCCATGTGCAGCGAGGTCTTGTTCAGCGGGCCGAAGAGGATCGCATCGGTCCTGCCGCTGCGGGTCAGTTCGAGGGCCAGCGCGAGGGTCTCCAGGCTGTAGCGGCCACCGACGGCGCTCGCTTCGCTGCGTGGGAACTCGTCCCCGCCCTGGCTGAGCCAGGGATGCAGCAGTGGCGTGGCGTCGGCGAAATCCAGGGTCTCCAGCGCGTCGATGCGCCGGTAGGGGAATTCGCAGCCGGCGATGCGCATGCCGCGACGCATTTCCGCTTCGTCGGCGATCAGCACGATGTGCGCCTTCTCGCGCACCTCGGTGTCGGCCAGCAGGCGGGCGATCAGTTCCGGGCCGATGCCGGCCGGATCGCCCAGGACCATGGCCAGTCGCGGTAGGGATGGAGCGTTCATGGGGAAGTCCTCGGGTCGGGCGACGCCTGCTGCAGGCGCACGGTGTCGGGTACGGTGCGGTAGATGCGCCGCGCGTTGCTATGGAAAAGCCGTTCCTGGTCGGCGTACGGCAGGTCGGCGACGATGCGTTTGAAACCGCCATAGATGTCGTCGAACGAGCCGCACAGGCTGTCCACCGGGAAGTTGCTGGCGAACATCGCCCGCTCGACGCCGAACAGGGCGATGCTTTCGCGGACGATCCAGGCGTTGTCCTCGACGCTCCAGCGCCGGCCGGCCTGGCCGATGCCGGAGATCTTCAACGCCACGTTGGGGCATTCGGCGAAGCGCGCCATGGCCCGTTGCCAGGCGGCCAGCCCCTCCTCGCTGCGATCGGACGGCAGGCCGGCGTGGTTGAGCACGATCAGCGTATCGGGGAAGTCGCGCGCCAGGCATGCGGCCTCGGCGAGGTTCCACCAGGGTGTCTGCAGGTCGAAGTGCAGGCCGTGCCGGGCCAGCTCGGCATAGCCGCGACGCCAGCGCTCGTCGCTCATCAGGCTGCGCAGCTCGCCGACCTGTTGCGGGCGTTGCGGACCGCCGGGCTTGTGGCGGACGCTGCGGACCCGTGCGAAGCCCGCCTGCGCCGCCAGCACCTCGGCGGCGTCCGGCGCGTCCAGCCAGGCCTGCGCCACCACCGCGTGGGGCGCGCCATGGCGTTCGGCGAGGTGATGCACGAAGCGGGTTTCGCCGAGCGGATCGCGCGGGTCCCACTCGGTTTCCACGTAGACCGTCTCGACCACCCGGTGTGCGCCGACGTCGCCGAAGTAGTCCGCCGGCAGGTAGCGGCGCTTGATCGCGCTGTAGTCGCCGTAGCGGAACGGAATCTTGGCGTCCTCCGCGAGCCAGGGGTGGTAGTTCGCCTGCGGGTCCCAGAAATGATGATGGGCGTCGACGATCGGCCCGTCGTACAGCTCAGCCATGCTTTGCCTCGGTCTTGTCCAGGGAAATCAGCAGGGTGCCGGCGATGAAGGCTGCCGAGCAGAGGGCGAAGAAGCCCAGCACCGCGGCATATCCGCCCAGGTGTTGCAGCAGCAGCCCGACCAGGATCGGCACGGCGATGCCGCCGAGGCTGCCGGCCATGTTCATCACCCCGCCGACCAGGCCGACCCGGGCCGGAGCGGCGAGCAAGGCCGGAAAGCTCCAGTACAGGCTGCCCCACATCAGGAAGAAGGCGGTCAGCGCCAGCAGGGTCACGGCGGCATAGGCATCTTCCAGGCTCGGCAACAGCAGGAAGGCGACCAGCGCCGCGAGGCCCGAGACCGTCAGCAGGCCCTTGGCCGCCAGGCCGCGGCGCACGCCCTTGCGGATCAGCAGGTCGCAGAGGAAGCCGCCGACCAGGGAACCGACGGCGCCGCAGAGGAAGATGACGAAGGTCGCGGCGCCGATACCCTTGATATCGAAACCGCGCGCCTGCGCCAGGTAGCTAGGACCCCAGGTCAGCAGGCCGAAGAACACCATGGCCCAACTGGCGCGGCCGAGGACGATACCGACCAGGGAGCGGCCGGCGATGCCCAGTCTTCCGCCGGCCTGGCAGTCCGCTTCGGCGAGCGGGGTGGTGCGGTCGGCGTTGATCCGGCCCAGCTCGGCGGCGTTGACCCCGGGATGCTCGGCCGGGTCGTCGCGCAGGTAGTGCCAGGCCAGCCAGGCCATGGCCAGGGTGGCGATGCCGGCGATGAAGAAGGCGCTGCGCCAGGAGCCGAGCACGGCGATCAGGTAGGCGATGACCAGTCCGCCGAGAGCGACGCCCAGCGGCCCTCCGCAGTCCATCAGCACGGCGCCGCGGCTGCGTTCGCTGGAGCCCAGCCACAGCGAGTTGAGCTTGCCGCCGGAGGGGAACAGCGGCGCTTCCGCCGCGCCCAGGGCGACCCGGGCGAACATCAGCGACAGGCCGCCGCTGGCGAAGGCCGCGAGGGTCTGGAAGGCTCCCCAGAGGCCGGTGGACCAGCCGATCACCCGGCGCGGGCCGTAGCGGTCGATCAGCCAGCCGCCGGGAATCTGCAACAGCGCGTAGGCCCAGAAGAAGCTGCTGAGGATCAGCCCCTGCATGCTCGGCGTGAGCTGGAATTCACCGGCGATGGTGGGCATGGCGATGGACAGCGAGACCCGGTCGACCAGGTTGATCACCGTCAGGGCGAAGACGATGGCGAAGATGCGCCAGCGGACGTTGCTGGGTTTTGCGGCAGTGGCCTTGTCCTGGGCAGGATCAGCCTGGAGCACGGCGGTCTGTGCCTGAGCCATGGGTCGTACCTCTTTTATTGTTGTTCTTGTGCTGCGGAACTGGGTTGGCAGGTCCGGCAGGCCCACTATCCGGCTTTCCATCGATAACCGTCTAATCAAAGCTGCTCATACGGCCATTTCCTACGGTTATCGCTCCAGGTATCCGACATCCGCTTCCACTCATAACCCCAGGCTATCGGTGTATGCCTTATTTTGAGTGGACGCTTATCGGTGCGCTTCGCACACTCCGCTCTACCCATAACAACAATGACAACCAGAGGTCCTCCATGCGTACCGCATATGCGCGCTCCGTCCCCTCCTTCCTGGCCGCTTGCGCCCTGCTCTGCTGCACCACCCTGCCCGCCCTGGCGGCTGCCTGGAAACCCGAAGAGAACCTGGAGATCGTCGTCGCCGGCGGTCCCGGTGGCGGCACCGACCAACTCGCCCGCCTGGTCCAGTCGGCGATCAGCCAGAACAAGCTGCTCGACGTCAACACCGTGGTGCTGAACAAGGGCGGCGGCAACGGCGCCGAAGCTTTCCTCGACCTGAAGCTGGCCAAGGGCAACGCGCACAAGCTGGTGATCGGCACCAACAATGTCTACCTGCTGCCGTTGGTGGCCCGGCTGGGCTACCAATGGACCGACCTGACGCCGGTGGCGGCGGTGGCCGAGGACGACTTCATCCTCTGGACCTACCAGGCGGCGCCGTGGGCGGACGCCGCGGCGTTCCTCGCCGATCTGAAGAAGGACGCGGCAGGCATGCGCTTCGGCGGCAGCCAGTCGAAGGACGTCGACCAGACTCTAAGCCTGCTGCTCGGCAAGCAGGTCGGCGGCAAGCTGACCTACATCCCCTTCAAGAGCGGCAGCGAGGCGTCCATCCAGTTGGCCGGCAGGCACATCGCCGCCAACCTCAACAACCCGGCGGAAAGCCTCAGCCAGTGGCGCGGCGGCCAGGTCCGGCCGCTCTGCGTGTTCAGCCACGAGCGCATGATCTACACCGCCAAGGTCGCTGCCGAGCAGTCCTGGGCGGACATCCCCACCTGCCACGAGCAGGGCCTGGGCATCGACCAGTACCGCTTCCCGCGCACCGTGTTCCTGCCCGGCGGAGTCAGCGACGAGCAGCGCGCCTTCTACGTCGAGTTGATGCGCAAGGTCAGCCAGACCGCCGAGTTCAGGGACTATGTCGAACGCTCGGCGCTGGCGCCGACCTTCCTCGCAGGCGAGGACCTGGTTAGCTACATCGAGAAGGACCGCCAGCGCGTCATCCCGCTGTTCCAGGAAGCCGGCTGGCTTCGCCAGTAACCCGCGTAGCGCGACCAGGAGACGAACATGTCCAGCTCATCCGATGCGCCGCTGGTCGCCACCCGCTGGGTGGAGATCGGCCTGGCGCTGTTCACCGCCGCGCTCGGCGCGATCGTCATGTACGGCAGCCAGGATATCGGCATCGGCTGGGGCGACAGCGGCCCCGAGGCCGGCTATTTCCCCTTCTACATCGGCCTGCTGCTGAGCGCCGCCAGCCTCGGCAACCTGCTCTTGGCCCTGTGCCGCTGGCGGGCGCTGGGTACCTCGTTCGTCGCCCGCACGGCCTTTCGCCGGGTGCTTGCGGTGTTCCTGCCGATCGCCGCCTACGTGGCGGCCATGCCGTTCGCCGGGATCTACCTCGCCTCCGCGTTGTTCATCGCCTGGTTCATGTGGCGCGACCGTAGCCGCGACAAACCCTACGGCGTGCCGCTGATCGTCACGCTGTCCTGCGGTGCGGCGCTGGCCAGCTACCTGGTCTTCGCCGTCTGGTTCAAGGTCCCGCTGGATGCCGGAATACTGGTCGACCTTGCGGCCTTCGTCGGGAGCGCCAGGCCATGAGCGAATTCGATTCCCTGATGCAGGGCATGAGCCTGG
This sequence comes from Pseudomonas aeruginosa, assembly GCF_001457615.1. Classification (GTDB taxonomy): domain Bacteria; phylum Pseudomonadota; class Gammaproteobacteria; order Pseudomonadales; family Pseudomonadaceae; genus Pseudomonas; species Pseudomonas aeruginosa. The sequence continues at coordinate 3,087,876 of NZ_LN831024.1, forward strand.
TCCTCAGCGCCCATCACCTCGGCCTGATGGTGATCGGCGTGCTGCTCGGCATCCTGGTCGGCGTGCTGCCAGGCCTCGGTGCGCCGAACGGGGTGGCGCTGCTGCTGCCGCTGACCTTCAGCATGTCGCCGGTGTCGGCGATCATCCTGCTTTCCTGCATGTACTGGGGCGCGTTGTTCGGCGGCTCGATCACCTCGATCCTGTTCAACATCCCCGGCGAGCCGTCGTCGGTGGCCACCACTTTCGACGGCTACCCGATGGCGCGCAACGGCCAGGCCGGCGAAGCGCTGACCGCCGCCTTCACCTCGGCGCTCCTCGGGGCGCTGGTCGGCGTGCTGCTGCTGACCTTCCTGTCCACCCATATCGCTCGCTTCGCCCTGGCGTTCAGCTCGCCCGAGTTCTTCGCCGTCTACCTGCTGGCGTTCTGCACCTTCATCGGCATGAGCCGCAACCCGCCATTGAAGACCCTGGTGGCGATGACCATCGGCTTCGCCATGGCCGCCGTGGGCATGGATACCGTGTCCGGCGAGCTGCGCCTGACCTTCGACCAGCCCTGGCTGCTTTCCGGGCTGAGTTTCGAGGTGGCGGTGATCGGCCTGTTCGGCATCGGCGAGATCCTCTGCACGGTGGAGGAAGGCCTGGTGTTTCGCGGCGAGCGCGCACGCATCACGCCGATGGTGATCCTGCGTACCTGGGCCAGGCTGCCGCGCTACTGGCTGACCTGGCTGCGCAGCGCGCTGGTCGGCTGCTGGATGGGCGTCACTCCGGGCGGCCCCACCGCCGCCTCGTTCATGAGCTACAGCCTGGCGCGGCGCTTCTCGAAGAACCGCGAGAACTTCGGCAAGGGCGAGGTGGAAGGCGTGATCGCTCCGGAGACAGCCGACCATAGCGCCGGCACCAGCGCCCTGCTGCCGATGCTGACGCTCGGCATCCCCGGCTCGGCGACCGCCGCGGTGATGCTCGGTGGCCTGATGATCTGGGGGCTGCATCCCGGGCCGACGCTGTTCGTCGAACAGCACGACTTCGTCTGGGGCCTGATCGCCAGCATGTACCTGGGCAACGTGGTCAGCCTGATCGTGGTACTGGCGACCGTGCCGCTGTTCGCCTCGATCCTGCGGATTCCGTTCGCCATCGTCGCACCGATCATCGTCATGGTCTGCGCCATCGGCGCCTACTCGGTGCACAACGCCATGCTCGACGTGGTCCTGATGCTGCTGTTCGGCGCGCTCGGCTACCTGTTCAAGAAACTCGGCTACCCCATCGCCCCGCTGGTGCTCGCCGCGGTGCTCGGCGACAAGGCCGAGGACGCGTTCCGCCAGTCGATGCTGTTCTCCGACGGGCAACTCTCGGTGTTCTGGTCCAACCCGCTGGTGGCCAGCCTGACCGGCGCGGCGCTGGCGATGCTGCTCTGGCCGTTGCTGGCGCGGTGCGCCGGGGCGCTGTTCCGGCGTGGCCGGCGGAGTCTCCGGCATGCCGCCTGAGCCTGCGTCTGGCGGCGGGGTGGATTTCTTGTCACCCTGGGTCTCCCCGCCGCCAGCGAGATACGCCATGTCCCGGATTCCCGACGCCAGCATCATCCACAGCCGCCTGCGCCTGCGCCAGTTGCGCCTGATGCTGGCCCTGGAGGAACTCGGCTCGCTGCGCCGCGCCGCCGACGAGATTGGCATGACCCAGCCGGCGGCGACCAAGATGCTCCACGAGGCCGAAGACCTGCTCGGCGTCGAGTTGTTCGAGCGTTTGCCGCGCGGCATGCGCGCGACGCCTTTCGGCGAGACGCTGATCTATTACTCGCGGATGATCTTCGCCGAGCTGTCCGGGATGCGCGAGGAACTGGTCGCGCTGGAATCCGGCAACCTCGGCCGGGTCACCGTCGGAGCGATCCCGGCGCTGGCCTCGAGCCTGCTGACGCGCACCATCGCCACCCTGAAGCAGAGTCATCCACGGCTGTCGATGAGCATCCAGGTGGACACCAGCGACGTGCTGGTCCAGGCCCTGCAACAGGACCAGCTGGACGTGGTGCTCGGACGCATCCCCAGCGGCGCGCGCACCGACGACCTGGTGTTCGACAGCCTCGGCGAGGAAGAACTCTGCGTGGTGGTCGGCGCGCAGAACCCGTTGTCGCAGGCACGCAAGCTGGACTGGGGCGAGTTGCAGGAGCTGACCTGGGTGTTGCAGCAGCACCCCAGCCCGATGCGCGGGATCGTCAACCAGGCCTTCCACAATGCGCGCATCGACCTGCCGAGCAGTATCGTCGAGACCACCTCGATCATGACCCTGCTCTCCCTGCTGCAACAGACCGACATGATCGGCATCACTCCACGCTCGGTGATCGAGGACTACCCGGGCAAGCACCTGCTGGCGATCCTGCCGATCCAGCTGGAGCCGCGCCTGCCGCCCTACGGCCTGATCACCCGACGCAACCGGGTCCACTCCTCGGCCATGCAGACCTTCATGGCCAGCGTACATGCCGAACAGGCGCGGCACCTGGCGAAGTGAGCGGCACTAGCACAAATGAGCTAATAGCCGCGAGCCGGCTGGACCTCTAACATCCTGCGGCATTTCAACGGAGTGAATGCCATGCCCTCGATCAAGCCCTTCGGTCTCGCCCTGCTCGTCCTCGGTCTCAGCGCCTGCGCCTCCCTCGGTCAGTCGGGGAATCGCGACAACGAGGTCAAGGTCGCCGCGCAGAAGCTCATCGGCCAGCCCGCCGGCAAGGCCTTCGAACTGTTCGGCAAGCCCGACCAGGGCCTCGGCCCTTCGTCCTACGGTAGCGGCGGCTTCTACGCCTGGAACCGCGTGCGGACCCACATGGGGCCGGACAAGGTCTTCATACAGACCGGCACCGAGTACGTCGGCCAGCGCGAGACCTGGGTCGGCGTCGGTGGCCAGGGGGTCGCCGGCATGGCGCCGGTGAGTAGCGAGGCGGTCTATCGCAAGACCGGCTACTACGAGAACGAGACCATCCTCGACTATTTCTGCAGCATCACCCTGTACACCGACAGCCGGGACATCATCACCAACGCCAGTGTGATCGACTGCCGGGACAGCCGCTGACGGGGCCGCCGGGCCCCGGCCTTCCTTCTCGACGACGAACCCCCGACGCGGAAGCCCTGCGGATCATGGCGTTACGCTATCGTTTTTTATTTCCTTGAATCCTTGTTTTCATACCTCTTATTTCGTCTGGAAATAAGATAGATCGATTCATTCTTTTCTCCCGACCCTTGGCCCCTGCCAAACTCCCTTCGCCACGGGATACCCCCGCGCCGACATGGCGGCATTCCCATCCGGAATGTCCGCCCCACATTGCAAGGCCCTGATCGTCGATCGCGGCCGACAAGGAGCTGGAACTTTCATGAAGAAACTCCCCGCCATCACCGCCCTCGCCCTCGCCCTGATCTCCGGCCTGGCCCAGGCCGACCGCCTGGAGGACATCCGCAAGGCCGGCGTATTGCGCGTCGCGTCCTTCGACAGCAACCCGCCGTTCGGCTTCGTCGACGCCAAGAGCAAGCAGATCGAAGGCCTCGACGTCGACTATGCCAAGGCCCTGGCCGACAAGCTGGGCGTCCGGCTGCAAGTGCTGCCGACCAACCCGGCCAACCGCATCCCGCTGCTGACGGCGAACAAGGTCGACCTGGTCCTGGCCAACTTCACCATCACCCCGGAGCGTGCGCAGCAGGTGGACTTCAGCATCCCCTACTTCTCCTCCGGCCAGCAGTTCATCGTCAAGAAAGGCACCCTGACCTCGCCGGAAGTCCTCAACAAGTGGCGGGTCGGCGTGGACAAGGGCACGGTCAACGAAGGCGTGCTGCGCGAGAAGTTCCCCGGCGCCAAGGTCATCGCCTACGACGACACGCCCTTCGCTTTCACCGCCCTGCGCAACGGCCAGGTCCAGGCCATCACCCAGGACGGTCCGAAGCTGATCGGCCTGCTGGCCAACGTGCCCGACCGCGACAAGTACGAAGTGCCGCCCTTCACCATTTCCAACGACCTGATCGGCGTCGGTATTCCCAAGGGCGAGAAGGCCCTGACCGAGTTCGTCGACAAGAGCCTGCGCGAGCTGGAGCAGGACGGCCAGGCGCAGAAGATCTACGACACCTGGTTCGGTCCGCAGACCAAGACCCCGCTGGCGCGCCTGTACAAGATCGGCGACAAGAGCTGAGCGGCCCGCTTCGCCCGCACGACCCGCGCGCCTCACTTCGCTGAGGCGCGTTTTTCGTTCTACCCGACGGAATCCCGCACATGTTCGGCGAACTTCTCGCCCCGCAGTACCTGCGCTGGTTGCTCGACGGCTTCCTGCTGACCCTCGGTCTTGCCCTGCTCAGTTGCCTGCTCGCCACCCTGATCGGCGCCCCCCTGGCCATCGCCCGGCTGTCGCGCCGGCGCCTGCTGTCCTGGCCGGCGCGCGCCTACCTGGCGCTGTTCCGCAATACCCCGCTGCTGGTGCAGCTGTTCTTCTGGTACTTCGGCGTTCCCGCGCTGCTGCCGGAGGCGCTGGTGAGCTGGCTGAACACGCCGCACGAGACGCCCTTGCTCGACTGGCCGTCCTTCGAGTTCCTCGCCGGTGCCTGGGGGCTGACCCTCTATACCTCGGCTTTCGTCGCCGAGGAGTTCCGCGCCGGCATCGCCTCGGTACGCCCCGAGCAGCGCGCCGCCGGCCTCGCCCTGGGGCTGACCCAGCGCCAGGTATGGCGCGTGGTGGTGCTGCCGCAGGCCCTGCGCACGGCTCTGCCGCCGCTGCTCGGGCAGTACATGAATGCGCTGAAGAACTCCTCGCTGGCGATGGCCATCGGCCTGGCCGAGCTGTCCTACGCTTCGCGCCAGGTGGAAACCGAGACCTTCAAGACCTTCCAGGCCTTCGGCATCGCCACCCTTCTCTACATCGGCGCCATCGCCCTGATCGAAGCCTTCGGCCAGGCGTTGCAGCAGACCCGCCGCTACCGCCAGGGAGGTGCGTGAGATGGATTTCTCGGTCATCTCGGACAACCTGTCCTACCTGCTGCTCGGCGCCTACCCGGACGGCCCGCTCGGCGGAGCGGCGCTGACCCTGCTGCTGGCGTCGCTCTCCGGACTGGCTTCGGCGGTGCTCGGCCTGGTCCTCGGCGTGGCCCTCGCGGTGCTGCCCGGCAAGCCGCGCCTGCTGCTGGTGGCGCTGCTCGGCTTCTTCCGCGCGATCCCGGTGCTGATGCTGATCTTCTGGACCTACTTCCTGCTGCCGATCGTCTTCCATGTCGACGTACCGGCGCTGGCCACCGTGGTCTGCGCGCTGTCGCTGATCGGCGGCGCCTACCTCGCCCACTCGGTGTACGCCGGCATCCACAGCCTCCCCGCCGGGCAGTGGGCGGCCGCCCGCGCGCTCGGACTGCGGCCGTGGCAGGTATTGCGCCTGGTGATCCTGCCGCAGGCGCTGCCGGTGATGCTGCCATCCTTCCTCAACCAGTGGGTGTCGCTGATCAAGGACACTTCCCTGGCCTACGTGATCGGCGTCGGCGAGCTGTCCTTCGTCGCCACCCAGGTGAGCAACCGGGTGATGGTCCACCCGACGGAGATCTTCCTGTTCGTCGCCCTGCTCTACTTCCTGCTCTGCACCAGCCTCGACCTGGCCGCCGCGTTCCTCGCCCGCCGCCGGCGGGCCTGAGCGTCGGCCGGTGGCTCAGGCGTCGCCGCGCGCCCGCGCGTAGTCGACCAGGTCGCCGAGGTAATGCGGCGAGGCGCGCAGGACGCCATCGTCCCAGCCGTAGAGCACACCCAGCGCCGACACCTCCATGGCCCACCAGCCCCAGGCGTAGGGGCCGGTCAGGCGGCGGGTCTTCTTCTGCGCCTTGGGGGAAAGCTGGAAGAACTCCCGGTACTGGCTTTGCAGGTAAGGCGCCAGCGCCTGGGCGTCGCTGCCGTCCGCCTCTTCGAAGAACGCCCGCAACTGCCCGAACGGCCGTGGATGGAAGGTTTCCTCGCTGGCGGAAGTCAGGCCGAGGGCGGCCGCGCCGAGATAGTCGAGCAGGCGGTCGGTATCGAACTGCAGGACCTCCTCGACCAGCGCCGGGATGAGCTCCTGGGCATCGAGCAGCACGCCCATGGCGAGCAGTTGCAGCGCGAACGGATACTGGCCTGTGCGCGGCGCCAGGGCCGGCGCCGTCTCGAAGTCGACCTCGCCCTGCTCGCGCAGGCTGTCGCGGGCGGCGCCGAGCAGCCGGCTGTAGTCCAGCCACAGCGCGGCGGTCTCCAGGTAGATGGAGCGCAGTTCGGCGCCGGCCAGGCCCCGGTCGATGGCCTTGAGCAGCAGCGTACTGGCGTTTTCCGCGGCCTGGCCCCAGGCCCAGGCGTTTTCCAGGGCTGCGTGCCCTTGCGCGGCGAACGGCTGGCGATAGCCGTGGCTCCGGGAAAACCTGTCGAGCGCGGCGATCAGTTCGCGCCAGTCGGCTTTCCAGTCGGCGAGGTCGATGTTCCTTCGCGGCGCCCGGTCGGTGCGGGCCAGGTTGCGCCATAGCGGCAGGGCTTCGGCGAGTCGGTTGTCCAGGGTGAGGGGGAATGCGTGCATGGCGGCCTGTGGTGATCGCGGCCGTTTCCGGCCGTTCCGTGCGATCCGGAGTGCGGCCGTCCAGGCCGCATCCGGTATGGACGGCCGATGCTAGCGCAGCGTGGTGCCCCGCGGAAGGTCCGTTCTAGCGGTCCGCCGGCTGGTTCCGGTAGTAGTCGAGGAAGGCCTCCAGCGGCAGTGCCTTGCCGAAATGCCAGCCCTGGCCGAGGGCCTCGGGCGAGCGGCGCAGCACGTGGTCGGCCTGGGCCTGTGTCTCGATCCCTTCGACGACCACGCCGATCTCCAGGTGCTCGGCCATCGAGCAGAGCTTGTCGAAGATCAGTTCGACGGCGCTGCTGTCGCCGATGGACTGAGTGAAGACCTTGTCGATCTTGATCGCGTCTACCGGCAGGTTGGCCAGGTAGACCAGGTTCGAATGACCGGTGCCGAAATCGTCCACGTAGATCTTCAGGCCGAGTTCGCGCAGGCGGTTCATCCCGGCCAGCAGGCAGCCCTGGGCCTCGGTGGTGCGCTCGGTCAGTTCCAGCGCGACCTGTTCCGGGCGCACGCTTTCCCTGGCCATCTGGCGCATGGCGAAATCGATGAAACCGGGGTCGGCGATGTCCTTGCCGGTGACGTTGACGCTGACGTAGAAGCTCCGCTGCTCCCTCAGCAACGGCCCGAGCTGCTTCAGGGCGCGGCGGAAGACGAAACGGGTCAGCAGTTCGATGTCGCCGCTCTCCTCCAGGGCGCCGATGAAGACATCCGGGGAAACCCGCCCCAGGCTGCTATCGGTCCAGCGCGCCAGGGCCTCGACCCCGGCGCAGCGGCCGCTGGCCAGGCGCACGATGGGCTGGTAGTGCACCTCCAGGGCCTCGCGCTTCAACGCGCGCAGCAGCCTGGCCGGCAGTTTTTCGTCGTTGAGGAAGCCGAACAGGTAGCTGAGCAGCAGCATGACGCCGAACAACAGCCCGCCGCCGATCGCCGCGGCCATGGCCGCGCGTCCGGGCTCGGTGCCAAGCAGGCCGCGTTCGCGGAGAAGGGAGACCACGCAGATGTCCTGCGTCGGGTCGCACAGGCTTATCTGCCGGGCACCGATGAAGCGCGGCCAGCCGGGCCGGTCGAGCGCCTCGAGGGGCTGGTCGTCGTCCCAGGCGAAACGGTGGTAGATGTAGTCGCCGCCACTGCTGACGGCCGCCGCCGAGATGCCCGGGTCCGGGTGGTCGACATCGAAATAGGCGTGCGGGGCAATGAATACGACGGCGTTGCCGCGACTGACCAGTCCGGTGGGCAACGCCTGCAACGGCAGGGGCATGCCCTCCGTCCAGAAGCGGGTGCCGGCGGCATCTACCCGGTCGGGCGCGGACAATCCCCAGGGCGCGCGCAGCCGGCCCCGGACGCCCGTGCACATGACCCGGTCGCCGCTGATCCTGCCAACGTCGCTCATGAAGCGCGACTCGAGCACGATGGAACGCAGCATTTCCAGGTCCTGGTCGCTGCAGGCCGGCGCGCTGCCGGCGTTCATCTCGCGGAGCATCTGGTCCGCCGCGGAGGAAATCTCCAGTGCCCGCTCCAGCGCCCTCTCGGTGTACGAGCGCAGGTGCGCGCCGTCGTGCTGGCGATCCAGTTCGTTGATGACGAAGATCCCACAGACACCGCCCACCAGGGTGGTGGTGAGCAGTATCGGCAGGATGCGTCGCCAGTTGATCCGGCCTTCTGCAGCCGTTCCACGCTCGGACATACCTTCTTCCGCCTAATGAATCCATGGAAAGCACGCCAGATTGCCGAACAGCTTCACGGGCCCTGCCGGGCCGTGCGCAGAACCTTTTCAGATTTGTCCCGATCGTGACAACGCTACCTTCGCCAGCGCCGTCCAGTCCGATTCCCCGTCGCCATGGGCGATGGCTTCGAGCAACACGTCGTGCAACAGGCTGGCCAGCGGCAGCGGCACGTTGTGGCGCTTGCCGGCGGACAGCGCCAGGTCGACATCCTTCAACCCGAGGACCAGGCGGAACCTGGCCGGGGTGAAACGCTGCTCGACGATCTGCGGGCCGTAGTTGCGATAGACAGGCGCATCGAAAAGCGTCGAGGACATGAGCTCCATGAACCGGCCGGGCTCGACGCCCAGGCGCTTCACCAGAGCGACGCTTTCGCCCATGCTTTCGATGGCGCTGGCGATCATGAAGTTACCAGAGATCTTCACCGCCATTGCCCCGCGCGGGTCTTTTCCGAAAAACCATGTCTTCTGTCCCATAATTTCCAGCAGCGCCTTGACTTGCTCGATGGCCTCCTCCGGACCGCCGACGACGATGTTCAGCTTGCCGGCCTCCGCCACGTCGGTGCGGCCGAACACCGGCGCGGCGACGAACGCGAGGCCCTGGCGCTGGTGCGCCTGGTCGAGCGCCTCGACGCAATCGAGCGACAGGGTCGACATGCTCAGGTGGATGAGACCCGGCCTCGCCCGTTCGAGCGCGCCGCTGTCGAGCAGCACGCCGCGAATCGCCTGGTCGTCCGCCAGCATGCTGATGACCACGTCGAGGCCGAACAGCTCGCCGACCTCCTCCGCCCTGGCAGCGCCCAGCGCCACCAGGGGCTCGCAGGCCGCCGCGGAACGGTTCCACACCGTCACTTCGAGCCCCGCCTGCACCAGGCGGGTGGCCATGGCGGCGCCCATGCCGCCCAGGCCCAGAAATCCGACTTTCATCCGTTTCACTCCTCGTGGGGTCTTGTAGGTTCCGGATCTACCGGAGACAGGCTGGCCGCTGGCAGTTCCTCGAGGAGGAACACCTGGCGGTCCGCCAGGAGATCGGCGACGGCATCGGCCATCGCCCTGTAGTGCGGCATCCGTCGGTGCCGCTCGATGGCGTCGCGGTCGGCCCAGCGCTCGACGAAGACGAAGCGCCCGGCCTCGTCGAGGCTCCGGTGCAGGACATAGGACAGGCAGCCGTCCTCGGCCCGCGACGGCTGCACGCAGGCCAGCAGCAGCCGCTCGACCTCCGCCGCCCTGCCCTCGCGCGCCTGCAACAGCGCTACCACACGGACCGCCTGGTTCATGCGTCGGCTCCGACGCGCACCACCAGCTTGCCGAAATTGCGTCCCTGGAGCAGGCCGAAGAAGGCCTCGGGGGCATTCTCCAGGCCGTCGACCCGCTCTTCGCGGTACTGGATGAGGCCGTCGGCGAACCACTTCGACATGTCGCGCTGGAATTCATCGTAGCGATGGCCGTAGTCGTCGAAGATGATGAAGCCCTGCACCTTGATGCGCTTGCGCAGGATCGTGCCCATCAGCGCCGGCAAGCGGTCCGGCCCGGGTGGCAGCTCGGTGTCGTTGTAGTGGGCGACGATGCCGCAGACCGGGATCCGGGCCTTGGCGTTGAGCAGCGGGAAGACGGCGTCGAAGACCTTGCCGCCGACGTTCTCGTAATAGATGTCGATGCCGTCCGGGCAGGCCTCGGCCAGTCGTTCGGCGAAGTCCGCGGCATGGTGGTCGAGGCAGGCATCGAAGCCGAGCACCTGCACGGCGTGGCGGCATTTTTCCGCACCGCCGGCGACGCCGACCACCCGGCAGCCCTTGAGCTTGCCGATCTGTCCGACGGTGGCGCCGACCGGCCCGGTGGCGGCGGCCACCACCAGGGTCTCGCCGGCCTGGGGCTTGCCGATGTCGAGCAGGCCCATGTAGGCGGTGAAGCCGGGCATGCCGAGCAGGCCCAGGGCGTAGGACGGATGCTCCGGCGACTCGCCCAGGCGCGCCAGGCCGCTGCCGTCGGATAGCGCGTAGTCCTGCCAGCCGTTGGCCGAGAGTACCCAGTCGCCGACCTTGAACCCGGGATGGTTCGAGGCTTCCACCCGGCTGACCGTGCCGCCGACCATGACCGCGCCGAGTTCCACCGGCGGCGCGTAGGACGGCGCGTCGCTCATCCGTCCGCGCATGTAGGGATCGAGCGACAGGTAGACGGTGCGCAGCAGCACCTGGCCCGCGCCGGGCTCAGGAAGCGGAACCTGCTCGATGCGGAAGTTATCCCGGGTCGGGGCGCCGTGGGGGCGCGAGGCGAGGACGATGCGGCGGTTGACCTGCGTGGATTGGGACATTTCCAGACTCCTCTGTCTGACGAATGTGGCGAACGGCTCATACCGTGCGCCGGGCGAATTAGACCAGTCAACTACTGACGGGTCGAAAAAATACCCGCCTCTCGCGGGGCGGGTATTTCCTGGCGGTACCTCAGATTTCCAACAGGCTGCGGGTGGTCTGCATGGCTGTCTCCAGCGGTCCCGGGCTGCGGTGCAGCTTGCTCAGCAGGCTCGCGCCGAGCCACAACTGGTACAGCGCGCTGGCCATGTGCCGGGCATCGCAGGGCGCGAGGGAGCCGTCGTCGTGGCCCTGCCCGAGGCAGCCGACCAGGCGTTCGATGATCCCGTCGGAGCCGTCGCGCAGGGTGATGCGCATGCTTTCCGAAAGGTCCGCGACCTCGGCGCTGAGCTTGACCACCAGGCAGCGCTGCTCGTCGCAGGGCGGGCAGGCGTTGTCCAGCCACTTCTGCCAGTAGCTCATCAGTCGTTCGCGGGCATTCAGCCCTGGCGCGGAGAAGCGTTGGTCCATGTCCGCCAGGTAGACGCGGAAGTAGTCCTCCAGCAGGGCCTGGCCGAACTGTTCCTTGGATTTGAAGTAATGGTAGAACGAGCCCTTGGGAACGCCCGCGGTCTGCAGGATTTCGTTGAGGCCGACTCCGGAGAAGCCTTTGACCGCCATGATCCGGTATCCGGTATCGAGCAGATGCTGGCGGGTGTCGTCGTAGCTGGTTTTCATGGGGCGCACGTTAGCTTGAATTAGACCAGTCGTCTAGAAACAATTCGAAGCCATGAGTATAGCGCCGACGGCAACTGCGCCGCTGTCGGGAACCGTGCGGAACGGACGCCGGTCCGGCGCCCGCCCCGCTCCGCGGATTTACCCCTCGCGGACCTAGCAGGCCGCGACCGCCACGGCGGCAGGCTCCGGCTGGAAGCGCGCGGCGAGGAACGGCGCGATGTCCAGCGGCAGCGTCTCTTCGTGGACCAGCCGGTCGAGCAGCACACCGGTGATCGCCGACGTGAGGATGCCGGTGCGGAAATGCCCGCAGGCATTCAGGTAGCCCTCCACTTCAGCCACCGGACCGAGAATCGGCAGTTCGTCCGGCGAGCCCGGGCGCAGGCCGGCCCAGGTGCGCTTGAGGTTGACCTGTTGCAGCTCCGGCACGCAACGCACCGCGCCCTGCACCAGGCCGGCGATTTCCGGGAAGGTGTTGCTGACGTCGAAGCCCTTGTCCTCGGTGGTGCTGCCGATCAGGATCTCGCCATTGTCCTTCTGCGCCATGTAGCAGTCGCTGGTGGTCAGGCAACCGTTCAGCAGTCGTGGCATGCGCTCGGTGAGGACGATCTGGCCCTTCACCGGCTTCACCGGGATGCGCCGGCCGGTGGCCATTTCGCTGAGTTCCGCGGCCCAGGCGCCGGCGGCGTTGATCAGGGTCCGGCAATGCAGCACCCCGGCATTGTCCGTGCGCACCCCGCTGATCCGCCGGCCCTGGCGCAGCACGCCAGTGACGTTGGTTCCCGGCAACAGCTCGACGCCGTTCTGGCGCGCCGCCTCCAGGTAGGCGTCGGCCAGGCGGAACGGGCTGACCTGGTGGTCGCAGAGGAATTCCAGCGCGCCGTGGGCCGCGTGGCTGACCGCCGGCTCGGCACGACGCAGTTCCTCGCGGTCCAGCCAGCGCACCTGCTCGGCCAGATGCGGGATCTGCGCCACGATGTGCTCGGCGTACTGGCGATCCTCGTCGTCCTGGATCACGTATTTCAGCCCGGTGCGCTCGAACTTGAAGTCCATCCCGTGGCGTTCGATCAGTTCTCGGTGCAGTTCCGGGTACAGCGCGTTGGATTGCAGGGCGAGGTCGAAGAACGCCGGCGGCAGGATGTGCGGCGTGCTCGCGTCCACCGCCACCGCCGCGCCCTGGGCCTCGCGCCGGTTGCGGGAGGACATCATGCGGAAGAAGATCACCCCGCAGCCCAGTCCCACCGATTCGCCGATGGCCCAGAGGCCGCCGGCCGAGGCGCGGGTGGCGTTGCCCGGTCGCTTGTCGTCGACCACGGCGATGCGCAGGTTGCCGCGCCTGGACAGTTGGTAGGCGCAGGACGCGCCGATCACGCCGCCGCCGGCAATCACGATGTCATAGGTTCTGTTCATGTTCAGGCTTCCGTACCGAGGTTCTGGAATGCGGAAAACGGGATCGGATCGATCGGGAAACGCGGCCGCAGCCAGCCGACGTCGTGGCGTCCGGTGGCGCGGCGCAGGCGATCGCTGCAGTAGCCGATGCACATCCGCCCCTGGCAGTCGCCCATGCCGGCGCGGGTGCGCATCTTCAGCCCGGCGATGTCCTGCACGCCCTGTTCGAGCGCGCGCTCGATGTCGCCACGGGTGACCTGTTCGCAGCGGCAGATCACCGTATCGGCCCGCGCCAGTTCGACCTGGCGGGCGCCGCGCTGGGTGTAGCGCTCGACTCCGGCGCGGAAGCGCTTGATCGCCTCCAGGCGGGCGAGATGGGATTCTCGGCGTTCGATGGCCTCGGCGGGCGCGATGGCCTCGCGTTGCAGGAGGATCGACAAGGCCGCGATGCGCCCGCCGATCATCGCCGCCTCGCCGCCGCGGATACCCGCCATGTCGCCGGCCAGGTGGATGTGCGGTTGGCTGCTCTGCTGCCAGACGTTGCATTCCGCGCGCAGGTATCCGTCGTCGCTGAAGCCGTGCTCCAGACCCAACTGCTGGCTGAGCTGGGTGCGCGGGATGAAGCCATAGCCGACCGCCAGGGTGCTGGCCTTCACCGGTCGCGCGTTTTCCAGGTCGGGCCGCCACTCTTCGTCGTAGGGCGCCACCGTCACTTCCGTCAGTTCCCCCTCGCCGCTGGCCTCCACCACGCCCCAGCCATAGTGCAGCGGAATGCCGTTGAGCTTGAGATAGCCGAGCATGCTCAGGCCGTCGAGGAACAGTTGCGGCTTGTTCAGCAGCGCCAGGCTTTCCCTGGCCATGCGGCCGAACGCGCAGGCCTCGTAGACCCCGGCGACACGTACCCCGGCCGCATGCAGCTGGCAGGCCACCAGTGGCAGCAGCGGGCCGCTGCCGGCGATCAGGGTATCGCCCAGGGGCTTCACCACGCCGCTCTTGATCTGCAATTGCAGGCCGCCGAGGAGCATCACCCCGGGCAGGGTCCAGCCGGGGAACGGCACGCTGCGCTCATGGCAGCCGGTGGCCAGGAGCAGGTGCGAATACTCCACCTCGTGCAGCCGTTCCGCCTCGTCGAGGACCATCAGGTGCTGGCCGTCGCCACCGACCACGCGGCTGTTCAGGCGCAGGTCGATGTGCCCGGCGCAGGCGGAGAAATCGCGCCGCAGTTTTTCCAGCATCCGGGTGTAGCGCGCGCCGAGGTAGGCCGGATCGACGCCGGCCCGCAAGGGGCCGCGATAGACCACCCCGCCGGGACGCGAGGCCTCGTCGAAGAGGACGCAGGGGACCCCGCGCCTGGCCAGCTCGATGGCTGCGGCCATGCCGGCCGAGCCGCCGCCGACGATCACCGGGCGCAGGTTCATGGCCGTTCCTCCTGGTCGAAGCGGTTGCTTTCGGTTTCCACCCGCATGCCCGGCCGGACGACGGTCTGGCAGGCGCGGCGCTTGGGCCGGCCGTCGATGGCGACCAGGCAGCAGTGGCATACGCCCATGCCGCAGAAGGCGCCGCTGGCCTGGCCATGGTCGTTGCGCGCGAGCCGGCGCAGGCCCACGGCATTGAGCACGTTGAGCACGGTCTCACCGGCAGCCGCCGCGACGGCTGGCCATTGAGGTGGATGGTCATGTCTGCCCGCGAGAGGGGCTGGATATCGTGTTGACGTTCAAGAAGGTGCATTGCCCTTTCATCCGTGAGAGAGAGTCGGGAGCCGGCGACACTAGGAGTCGGGCCGGGCGCGGACATTGATCCATGACAGGTGGGTATCTTCCCCTGCCAATTCTGGTAGGTGGGGTGCAGGCGTTCGCGCGGAAAAGTCGAACCCGCGCCTACCCCAGGGTGCCAAGCAGCAAAGCCGGCTCACCCGTGGAGGCCCCATGCTGCAATCCTTCCAGCCGCCCTGGTGGAACGCGCGGTGATCTACCAGGTCTACCCGCGTTCGTTCACCGACAGCGACGGTGACCTGCCCGGCCTGGTCGCGCGCCTGGACCACCTGCGCCGCCTTGGCGGCGACGCCCTCTGGCCGTCACCGGTGTATCGCTCGCCCGACCCCGGCGCTGCCGCCGCAGATCGCCACCACCCGTCGTTCCGTCATGTCCGACTCAGTGCGCGCGGGCCACGCCGCGCAAGAGGTTGGCGCTGAGCTTGTCGGTGTTGCAGGTCGCGATGTTGGCCAGCGAGACGATGCCTACCAGGCGCTTGTTGCGATCCATTACCGGCAAGCGGCGCTTCTCCAGTTGCGCCATGTTCTTCGTCACATGGTCCACTTCCTCGTCCTCGAAGCAGTAGCGCAGTTCACCGCTCATCACCTCGCGCACCGGGCGGTCGGCTCCGAGTCCATCGGCGAGGCCGCGCACCGCCAGGTCGCGGTCGGTGACCACGCCGGTCAGGCGCTCGCCCTCGTTGACCAGCAAGGCGCCGATATCGGCTTGGCGCATCAGCAGCGCCGCCTCGCCGAGGGTGGTCTGGGGGGTGACGGTACGTACTTCGCGACTCATGATTTCCCGGACTTTCATCGTTCTGTCTCCTTCTTCCGGCGCGCCGTTTTCGGCGCGGCTCTCCCTGCTTGTGAATCGCCCGCATACGGGGAGTTCGAAGTTTCTTCCCGGCGTCGCAGCCATCTACCTAGCGCTCGCGCGGGCAGCGTGCGGAAAACAAAAAATTTGCCCGCGTTTTCTGATATCTCGCCGCTGCCCGGATTCTTATTCTCGACTCCTTCTTTGGCATATGCGGGAAAACGAACCATGCGTATCGACGGTCATCGTCAGGTGGTTTCTAACGCAACGGCACAGCCCGGACCGCTACTGCGCCCTGCGGATATGCAGGCACGGGCTCTACAGGACCTGTTCGATGCGCAGGGGGTGGGGGTTCCCGTCGAACATGCCTTGCGCATGCAGGCGGTGGCCAGGCAGACGAATACCGTCTTTGGCATTCGCCCGGTTGAAAGAATCGTCACCACGCTGATCGAAGAGGGTTTCCCGACCAAGGGCTTCTCGGTGAAGGAGAAAAGCTCGAACTGGGGTCCGCAGGCGGGGTTCATCTGTGTCGACCAGCATCTCAGCAAGCGGGAAGACCGCGACACGGCGGAAATACGCAAGCTGAACCTGGCTGTGGCGAAGGGAATGGATGGCGGAGCCTATACCCAGACCGACCTGCGGATCTCTCGGCAACGCCTTGCGGAGCTGGTGCGGAATTTCGGCCTGGTGGCAGACGGTGTCGGGCCGGTTCGCCTCCTGACCGCGCAGGGCCCCAGCGGCAAACGCTATGAGTTCGAAGCCCGCCAGGAGCCGGACGGTCTCTACAGGATCAGCCGCCTGGGGCGGTCGGAAGCGGTGCAGGTACTGGCCAGCCCGGCTTGCGGGCTGGCGATGACCGCCGATTATGACCTCTTCCTGGTAGCGCCCTCGATCGAGGCGCATGGCAGTGGTGGTCTCGATGCAAGAAGGAATACCGCGGTCAGATACACCCCCCTCGGTGCAAAGGATCCCCTGAGCGAGGACGGATTCTATGGCAGGGAGGATATGGCCAGGGGAAACATCACTCCGCGCACGCGGCAACTGGTGGACGCCCTCAATGACTGCCTGGGCCGGGGGGAGCACAGGGAGATGTTTCACCACAGCGACGATGCGGGCAACCCAGGCTCCCATATGGGTGACAACTTCCCGGCCACCTTCTACCTTCCCCGGGCCATGGAGCATCGGGTCGGAGAAGAGTCCGTTCGCTTCGACGAGGTCTGCGTGGTGGCGGATCGGAAGAGCTTTTCCTTGCTGGTCGAGTGCATCAAGGGCAACGGCTATCACTTCACCGCCCATCCCGACTGGAACGTGCCGCTGCGGCCCAGCTTCCAGGAGGCGCTCGACTTTTTCCAACGTAAGGTCTGATGCGCAAAGGTCGTTGGCAAAGCCCGCTTTCCCCGGCGGCATGGGCATCCTGCCGCCTGTTCGAACGGGACTTTCCGAAGCCCCGGACCGGCTCTCTTCGGCCGATGTGAAAACGGCGCATCCCGTTGGGGATGCGCCGTACGCTTCAGCGGTTCGGCACGGTCAGGACGAGCGTCCGCCGCCGTGGCTGTGCTGGCCACCCTTGCGTCCTGCCTCGGAGGCCTTTTCCCGATCGTTGGCGAAGTTCCCGCCGCTCTGCTGGCCGCCCTTGCGGCCCGCCTCGGCGGCTCTTTCCGGGTCATTGGCGAAATTGCCTCCGCTCTGCTGGCCACCCTTGCGCCCGGCTTCGGCGGCGCGCTGCGGGTCATTGGCGAAGTTGCCGCCGCTGGCCTGGCCACCCTTGTGGCCGATCTCCTGGTAGAACTCCTTGCCGTGGCTCCTGGAGGTAGCTGCGCCGCCTTTCTGCCCGGCTTCGCTGGTGCTCATGCCTTGTCGTTTGTCGGTCATGCTCGTGTCCTCCTCTCGAGGGTTGAAAGGG
Organism: Pseudomonas aeruginosa; assembly: GCF_001457615.1. Classification (GTDB taxonomy): domain Bacteria; phylum Pseudomonadota; class Gammaproteobacteria; order Pseudomonadales; family Pseudomonadaceae; genus Pseudomonas; species Pseudomonas aeruginosa. The sequence goes on from NZ_LN831024.1 coordinate 3,105,046, forward strand.
ATGCGGCGTTTTTCGCCGCGTGCACTTACTCCGAAGGCTTGCGCGATGGATCGTTCAAACTCTTTGCGGGCGCCCTGGGACGAAAAAATCATTAGCCGATCCAAGGCCTTCCGCTTGCCGGAATATGCTGGGCGGCGCGGGAAACTAAGAATGGATACTCCACTGGCAGGCGGCAGCGGGTATAGGTGAATCGTCCACCGTATGGATCAGTCCGCAAGCCAGGGCGTCTTCCGGACCGAGGATGCGCGGATAGGCCATCAGGTAGCGCGGGATGTCCAGGCGTTCCGGCGCATCACGGGTGTTCTCGGCGACGATCCGGGCGTAAAGCTCCAGGTCGTAGTCGAGGCTCATCGCATATTCCGCCATCCGCGCATGGTCCACCGCGCCATGCAGGGTCCAGTGGAAAGGATGGAACAGGAACTTGCTGTGGGCACTGGCGCTGCGTCGCTCGCCGGCGAGGAACAGGATGTTGCCCATCGACTCGACGGTACCCAGGTTGTGGGTATGTATCGGCACCGGCAGCGCGCGCAGGAAGTTGTACAGGGTAAAGCCGTAGCTGCACTCCCCGCCCATGGTGGCGATGTTGATCCGCAACTCCTCGGCCTCCTGTTGCAGGACCTTGGCGCAAGTGTTGATCAGATTGCCGCAGGTGGACGAATTGATCGGCCCGGTGAAATGGATGATGTGCTGCTTGGACATGCTCGCCTCTCTTTCCGTATCGGTTCCTCGACGGTCTGCACGGGTTTCCCTACAGAGGATTGCCGTACGTCCGCCGTGAGCCATCGTCGCGACGAATGGCACCCAGGGAGCGAGGGCCTGCGTTCCTCGCCGGCCTCCACGACTCAACGTGGTGCAGTGGCCTCCGGGGGCCGGTATCGAGCGCCACCCATCCCGCCGAATGAACTCCGGTGCTGCTGCGCACGCCCCACCTGCACGACCCACAGCCAGGAGCAATGCCATGCGCGCCCTCACCTTCCACGGCAGCCACGATGTCCGTATCGATCGGGTTGCCGAACCGCGCCTGCAGGAACCCGACGACCTGCTGCTTCGCGTGACCGCCACCGCCATCTGCGGCTCCGACCTACATCTCTACCGGGGCAAGATCCCGATGGTCGAGCAGGGCGACATCCTCGGCCACGAGTTCATGGGCGTCGTCGAGGAAGTCGGCTCGGCCGTGACCGCGGTGCGTCCGGGCGACCGGGTGGTGGTGCCCTTCGTCATCGCCTGCGGCGAGTGCTTCTTCTGCCGCCTGAACCTGCACGCCGCCTGCGAGACCACCAACCCGGGGCGCGGCGCGATCCTCAACAAGAAGCAGATTCCGCCGGGCGCGGCGCTCTATGGCTACAGCCACCTGTACGGCGGCGTGCCGGGTGGCCAGGCCGAATACGTTCGGGTGCCCAAGGCCAACAGCGGGCCTTTCGTGATTCCCGACGTAATGGAAGACGAACGCGTGCTGTTCCTCAGCGACATCCTCCCCACCGGCTACCAGGCGGTGCGCAATGCCGGCGTCCGCCAGGGCAGTAGCGTGGCGATCTACGGCGCCGGCCCGGTCGGCCTGATGGCCGCCGCCTGCGCGCGGATGTTGGGCGCCGAGCGGATCTTCATCGTCGACCACCATCCCTACCGGCTGGACTTCGCCGCGCGCTCCTACGGTGCGATTCCCATCGACTTCGACCAGGAGGACGATCCCGCCGCGGCGATCATCGAGCGCACCGACGGGCACCGCGGCGTCGACGCGGTGATCGACGCGGTGGGCTTCGAGGCCAAGGGCAGCGTCACCGAAACCGTGCTCACCGCGCTCAAGCTCGAAGCCAGCAGCGGCAAGGCACTACGCCAGTGCATCGCGGCTGTCCGGCGGGGTGGCACAGTGAGCGTGCCGGGCGTGTATGCCGGCTTCATCCATGGCTTCCTGTTCGGCGATGCCTTCGACAAGGGCTTGACCTTCAAGATGGGCCAGACCCATGTACAGGCACTGCTGCCGGCCTTGCTCGAACACATCGGCAACGGCGACCTGCATCCCGAGGCGATCATCAGCCACCGCCTGCGTCTGGACGACGCACCGGAGGGCTACGCCCTGTTCGACGAAAAACGCGAGGATTGCCGCAAGGTCGTCCTGCGCCCATGAGCCATCGCGGCGCGGCGGTTCAGTCGGCGCGCCGTCGCTCCTCGCCGCATCCGCACTGGCGCTCTTCCTCGGCGGCGACGCTTTCCGGCGTCTCGCCGTCCTGCTCGCCCATGTGCTGGTAGCGCTGACGCAGTTCGCGAAGGGTATCGGCGTCCAGGTCGTCCAGACCGAGCAGCGCATTGTGGGCACGTCGGGTGCTGCGCAACAGTTCGTCGATCTTGATATGCAGCGCGTCGGTATCGCGGTTCTGGGTGTTCTGGATGAGGAAGACCATGAGGAAGGTGACAATGGTGGTCGAGGTATTGATCACCAGTTGCCAGGTATCGTTGAAGTCGAAGAACGGCCCGCTGATCGCCCACAACAGGATCAATCCGAGGGCAACGACGAAGGTTGGCGGGCGGCCGGCCCAGTTGGACAGGCGTTGGGCGAAACGGGAAAAACTCATGGCGGCGGACTCCCTGCTGCATTCTCCCTACTGATGACCGCCCGCCCCGCCGGGCTTTCCAACGACCGGACGAAATGACCGGCGCCCTGCGGGCGCCGGCGACTTCATGCGGGACGACGGGCTTCGCCGGGGCCCGCTACGTCGGGATCGTCCGGGGCGAATTCCGGTTGCGCCTCGCTCGCCTGGTCGCGCTTGCCCCGCTCGGGACGTAGCGCCGGCGAGTCGGGGCTCAACGGGGTGTTTTCTGTCTCGGGTGTTTCGCGCTTGGCGGTCATCTCGAGGCTCCTCTGCCGTGCCTCCACGCTAAGGTGCCGGGCGTGGAGGCCGGGGCTCGCCCGCCGACGTCGGGCATCCGCGCTCAAGGCGCTTTGTCGGCAGCCGCGCCAGCGCCCAGGTCCGCACCTGTCAGCGGATCGGCCATGGGGTCGGAGCGGGTGCGGTCTGCCATTCGCTGCAACACCTCCTGCTCAGTCTCGGACAGGTTCACGCTGGCCGTGCCGTCGCCTCCATCCAGGGCCGGCTGTGGCGCCGCCACGTATTCCCAGCCATCACCCTCGTTCCAGGAACCGCGCGTGTCGCCCTCGCCGCGCGACATGTTCAGGTAACGCCGGACGAACTCCGGCATCCCTTGCAGCTTGCCTTGCGGGAAGTTCGGCTGGATCGAGTGCAGGGCCTTTTCGAAGGAAAGCTGGTGCGCCAGCTCGCGGGTCATGAGGAAGGTCAGCGCATCCTTGATGCCGGGATCGTCGGTGAGGTTGATCAGTCGTTCGTAAACGATCTTCGCACGCGCCTCGGCGGCGATGTTGGAACGCAGGTCCGCGGTCGGCTCGCCGATGGTATCGATGTAGGCCGCGCTCCAGGGTACGCCACCGGAGTTCACCAGGGCGGGCCCGCCGCCGTAAAGCAGCGAGGTGATATGCGAGTCGTTGCCGCCTCCGGTCAACGAACGGTACAGCTCGGCCTCCTCCTCCACCGCTTCGGCCAGACGCCCCTTGGCGCCCTTGTTGAGCATGCCGACGATCGAACCGATGATTTCCAGGTGGCTGAGTTCCTCGGTGGCGATGTCCATCAGCAGGTCCTTGCGACCGGGATCGCACTCGCCGAGGCCCTGGGTGAAATAGCGCATGGCGGCGGCCAGCTCGCCCTGCGGCCCGCCGAACTGCTCCAGCAGCAGGTTGGCCAGGCCAGGATCGGGCGCGGCGACCCTGACGGTGTACTGCAGTCGCTTGTCATGTACGAACATGGTTCGTTCCTCTGTGGGTTCGTGGACCTTCCCTCCGACGGACATTCGAACAACGGCTATTCGAAGCGGCGCTTTCATCCTGCGCACGGAAGCTCGGAATCCCGCAGCGGGCGATGGTTCAGAACTTTTCCCCAACGCGTCTCGCCTGGCGCAACGGCGCCGCTGCGCTGACTGCTACCGGTCGGAAAAGAAACTGAACGCTGCGCCCGGCGGCCACCTCTGAGCAGACACATACACACCGAGGAGAACCGCGATGACGAGCAAACAGGAAAACCTGCTGGACTGGCTGCGCGATGCCCACGCCATGGAGCAACAGGCCGAGCAGATGCTGAAAGCGCAAGCCGCGCGGCTGGAACACTATCCGCAACTGAAGACGCGGATCGAACAGCACATCGAGGAAACCCATGGCCAGCAGCGTCTGCTCGAGGAGTGTCTGAAGCGCCTGGACAGCAGTCCGTCGACGCTGAAGGACATCGGCGCCAAGCTGATGGCCTTCGGCCAGGCGGTGGCTGGCATGACAGTCAGCGACGAAGTGGTCAAGGGCGCCATGAGCGGCTATGTGTTCGAAAACATGGAGATCGCCGCCTACACCGTGCTGATCGCCGCCGCCCGCGAGGTCGGCGACGCCGAAACCCTTGCCGCGCTGGAACGCATCCTGCCCCAGGAACAAGCCATGGCGGACTGGTTGCGCGACCATCTGCCGGAACTCACCCAGGCCTTCCTTGCCCGCGACTCTCAGCCGGACACCGAGGCCAAGCGATGAACCCAAGGGTGATCGGGGCGTGCTGCGGGCGATCGGACCCGCAGGCGCCCCTGCTCAAGACCCTGACTTTCGCCATACTGCACTTCAGCATCGCCTTCGGCGTGGCCTACACGCTGACCGGCTCGGTGCTGACCGGCGGCCTGATCGCGCTGATCGAACCCAGTTGCAACACCGTGGCGTTCTATTTCCACGAGCGTGTCTGGCAGCGCTTCGGCGCCCGGCCGCGCCGGGAGAGCGGACACGGCCACGGCAATCTGGTGCCGTCGGAACGCCGCGACTGAGCCGGCGCGCTTCGAGGGCGACGAAAGCCGCCATCGGGCGCAGCAAGCCGGTGGTTCGAGGAGCGACGAGGGTCTCGCGTGTCCGTAGGCGCGTCTCCTTGGAAAGAAGATTTCCTGGCCTCACCCGCGTTTCGGCAATTCCGTCGAAATCGTCGGTTCGCGATGGAGAAAGCGAGGCCTTTGCCGTTTCGTTTCGCCTGCCTGGAAGAGGCGCCCGTCCATCGTTGCATGTTTCGCTCGCGGGTATCGTCGCGGCTAAGGTCAGAGTAACGATCCACCCTGGAGTATCAGCCATGACTACGCCCCGCATGATTGCCAACAGTTTCCGAAATTACCTGGCTGGCTACGACTGCCTGGTTTCCATCAGCGATACCCATGAAGTCACCTTGCAATTCAGCAGCCATGTCAATCCGCAAGAAAACATCACCATTCCAGGAGTCGCCCTCGATCTCCTGGCCAGTGACGAGGCGGTACGCCGGATGAGCGAAGTCCTTCACGACGAGTTCGCCCTGCTCCTCGCCGGTGCCCGCCGTACGCCGCGGATCGGGCGCGCCTGTTCCTGACCGGCCCGGCTCAGTGATAGCCGGCATCGGCGCTCTTGCCGCGAAATACGTAGTAGCTGCAGGCGGTGTAGCCGAGGATGAAGGGAATGATGAACGGCGCGCTAGCCGGCCAAGGCCGGCTGGAGATTTTCCTCCAGCAGCTCCTCCACCAGCCGGTGCAGTGCCGGATGGCGCTCCTGGCCCGCTTCGCGCAACCTCCGGTAACGCCGCAACTGGCGGGCGGCGGAGGTCTCTTCGAGTAACCCGCAGGCATGCTGGTAGGCCCATTCGTTGCCCTGGCGGGCCTGCGGCCGGCACTGTCGCCAGGCCATTTCCAGCCAGTCCCCGGCACCTACGCAGCGGCCATCGACGAGATAGCGGCCGGCGCAGCCGTAACGCAGCGCCTGCCAGTAGTTTTCCTCCAGGCAGGCGTCGCGCGCGACCGGCAACGCATGCGGGCCCGCGCCCAGCGCTTCGCCCACCAGCGCCCTGAACAGCCCGGCCAGGCTCAGCGCGTCGGCCAGGCGCGGGCAGGCGTCGCAGATACGCAGCTCCAGGGTCGGCACATGGGATGACGGCCGGATCATCCACCAGACCTGGCCATCCTCGCGGATGCAGCCGGTCTCGCGCAGCAGCGCCAGGTGGCGGCGATAGGCGTCCTCGTCGGGCAAGGCAGGAGGAATGTTCATCCTCGGCCACTCTCCGCAGAGTGCCCGTCGATAGCTCGCCAGGCCGCTGCGCCGGCCGCCGCGGAACGGCGAGGATGCGCTCAACGCCAGCAGCAGCGGCAGCCACGGCAACACGCGCTGGAGCACAGCCATGCGGTCGTGGCTCGGCGGTATCTCCACATGCACGTGCAGGCCGCAGACCAGGCTGCGCCGGGCCACCCGCCCCTGGTCCTCGAACAGGCGGGCGAAGTGCGCCGCCGGGTTGCTTCGCGCCCGCCGCCAGTCGGCGAAGGGGTGGGTGCCGACGCAGAGCGAGCGCAGGCCGAATTCCATGGCCAGATGCGCCAGGCGTTGCCGGGCCTGACCGTGGAAGCGCGCGGCCTCGGCCAGGGTGGAGAACACCGGGCTGGCCACCTCGACCTGGCATTCGAACATCTCCTCGGCGAAATGCTCGCCGAGCGTGTCACGGCAGGCCGCGACGAATCCGGCGGGGGCGGAGCGGACGATGTCCAGGTCGGAGGCATCGAGCAGGAAGAATTCTTCCTCGATGCCGAAGCGAAGGCCGCTGGCGGCCAGGTCGTGGGTCATCGGCGCAGCTCCCGGGGATTGTCTCGGGAAGACGCCGGAGTGCCGTCGAGGTTCGTTTTTTCCGCCGTGAGGTTCCCCGGCGCGCCGCCGATCCTGCCAGTGAAACCTTTTTCCCCTGGTGTCACTCGCACCCATATGTGTGGTCGCCCCGGCCGCCCCCGCAAACCCACGACAAGGAACGCGACATGAGCCTGTCTTCGCCCCTCCCTGCCTCCAGTGCAAGCCCTTCGCCCAGGGTCCGCGACCTGTACCACGCCCTGCTCGACGAGCCCCGCGAGCACCTCGAAGCCGCCGGCGAGTTCCTCGACCAGCAATTGAGCCTGGCCGCCACCCATGACGACGACCTGCCGGAGGACCCCGCCGATTGGCCGGCCTGGCTCGACGCCGGGGCCCGGCGCACCGCCGAGGCGCATGCCGAATACCTCCGGGCACGTCGGCGCGGCGAAGGGCGACGCTACTTCCAGGTTCCCTCCCAGGCGATGCACTTCATTCGCAGCGTGGCCCCGACCAAGCTGGTCGACGGCGCCTGGCTCTATGGGCTGTTGCCGCATCATGGCGAGGAACGCCTGCGGCCGCTGCTGGAGACCTTCCTCGAAGAACTCGGCGACGGCGTCCCGGCACGCAACCACGTCCTGCTCTACCGGCGCCTGCTGGCCAGCATCGGCAGCGAGGAAGTCGAAGGCCTCAGCGACCTCCACTACCTGCAGGGCACCCAGCAACTCGCCCTCGGCCACCTCGCCGCGGACTACCTGCCCGAAGTGATCGGCTACAACCTCGGCTACGAGCAACCGCCGCTGCACCTGTTGATCACCACTCAGGAGCTGCGCGAGCTGGGCTTCGACCCCTACTACTTCCAGTTGCACGTGACCATCGACAACGCCGCCAGCGGGCATGCGCGCAAGGCCCTGCGCGCGCTCTACGACAACCTGCCGCAGCTTGGCGGGCGCGCGGCCTTCCTCGAACGGGTGAGGAACGGCTACCGCCTGAACGAGGTCGGCCTGAGCACTACGCAGGTAATCGACGGCTTCGATCTCGAGGAAGAATTGCTGGCCATGTTCGAGCGCAAGCGCCCCTACGCCGCCGGGATGCATTCGGATCGTTGCCGGATCGGCGGGCGCACGGTGAACCAGTGGCTGGCGGTGCCCGGGCGGTTCTCGGCGTTTCTCGCCTGCCTGGAGGAAGAGGGCTGGATCCGGCGTCATGCCGATCCGCGCGGCAGCCGCTTCTGGAACCTGATCGAGGGCGACCGGGCGGCAATGTTCGGAGTCTTCACTCCCTACGAGCAGCAGTTGCTGTACGACTGGATCGCTGGCGACTGGCAAGCACCCGCTCCGGCGGACAGGGACCCGCTTGCACCGCTGGCGGAGCCGGCGACGGCGGGCGGAGACGTGGACGCCGAGCAGGTCGCGCTGCGGCGCGAGCTGCTGCGGCTATCCTCCGAGCAGGGCGTGGCACGCCTTCTCGAACTGATGGCCCCGCACCTCCACCACGGGCCCGCCGGTCTCCTTGCCACGCGGATGTTCAGCCAGCGCTGGAGGGCCGCCCATGCCCAGCCTGCATGATCCGCGCCTGGACGTCCTGGTCAGCCTCGGCAACTGGTTGCGAGGCCAGGACTACCGTTTCGTCACCGTCACCCCGGCTACCCATGAGCGCGTCAACGCCCGCCCGGAAAACCGCATGGCCCGGGACCTGGCCGGCATCTTCGGCTGGAGCCGGGCATTCGCCGGGGAAAGCCTGCCGGCCGACTGGCTGACCCTTCTTGCCGGCGCCGACCTGATCCGCCGCGAGGCGGACGGCTGGCGCAGCCAGGTGCGCGTCTCCAGCCTCGGCGAGCAACTGTTCGTCCATTCGGCCTTCCCTACCCTGGCCGCCGACGCGGTGTTCTTCGGCCCCGACACCTACCGCTTCGACCGGCTGATCCGCAGCCACCTGGCATCGTCCGATCCGGCACGCATCCGCCGTGCGGCGGATATCGGCTGCGGCGCCGGCCCCGGCGCGATCCGCATCGCCATGGCCTGCCCGGACGCCGAAGTACACGGGCTGGATATCAATCCGGCGGCGCTCGACCTGGCGCGGGTCAACGCGGCGCTGGCGGGGGTCGGTAACCTGACCCTGGCGCGTAGCGACCTGCTGAGCCAGGCGCCCGGTCGCTTCGACCTGATCGTGGCCAACCCGCCCTATCTCCTGGATGCCTCGGAGCGCGCCTACCGGCATGGTGGCGGGATGCTCGGCGCCGGGCTCTCGCTGGCAATCGTCGATGCCGCCCTCGAGCGCCTGGAAGCCGGCGGCAGCCTGCTGTTGTATACCGGGGTGGCGATGGTCGAAGGCGGCGATCCGTTCCTCGCCCGCATCCGCGAACGCCTGGCGTCTCGGGAGTGGGACTGGGACTACCAGGAACTGGACCCGGACGTGTTCGCCGAAGAGTTGGACAGCCCCGCCTACCGCGAAGCCGAGCGGATCGCCGTGGTCGGCCTGCGGGTCACTCGTCCCGCCTGAGGCGCTCCAGGCCTTCCACCAGATCCTCGTTCAGGCGCTGCCAGCGCTCGGCCACCTCGGCCTCGGCCGGAATCACCGCGAGGACCTCGCCATCCACCCACTCCCAGGGCAGGCACAGGCGTTCCGCCTCGGCCCGGCTGGCGGCGCGCACGGTGCGGGCGAAACGCCGCCAGCCGCGCATGTGCTGGATTTCGTAGGTGGTCATGGGCTCCTCCGGAAGACAGGGACGTTTGTCTTTCGGCGCTCCCCGCGTCTTCCGGTTCAAGGCCCTGGATGGGCGGTCGCGGACCGCCCGGCACGCCACCTGAACCCCCTCGCGCCGGGCCGGTCCAGACTCCTGAACGCCACAGAAAAGAGGTGCCCGTCATGACCCGCGAAATGGCTCGGCTACTGATCAGTCCCTCCAATGCCTGGCCTCGTCTGCGCCAGGACTACGACCATCACCCTTTCGCCTTCCTCGTTCCGCTGTTGCTATTGCCGCTGCTGCCGGCGGCCTGCCTGTTCATCGGCACTACCCAGGTCGGCTGGTCGCTGCCGGGCAACGACAGCGTGCAACACCTCTCCAGCGGCAGCGCCCTGCTGCTGGCGACGATGTGTTACCTGGGCTTCGTCGCCGGCGTGGTGATCATGGGCTTATTCGTACGCTGGGTGCTGTTCCGCACGCCGTCGCGCCCCAGCGTACCGGGCAGCCTGACCTTCACCACGGCGATCGCCGTGCCCTTGATGCTCGCCGGGATCGTCGCCCTGGTGCCCTGGCGGATCCTCCTGCTGCTGGCCGCGGCGGCTGCCTGCGCCTACTCGGTACGCCTGCTGTTCACCGGCCTGCCGCTGTTCATGCGCATGCAGGAGCGGCAGACATTGTTCTACGCCTTCTGCATCCTCGGCGTCGGCTTCCTGACCCTGCTGACCACCGCCTTCATCTTCATCGAGTTCTGGGGGCAAAGCCTGGCCGGCAGCGGCGAGTACCTGCGCTGAGGCTCAGCCGGCCTTCAGCGTGCCGGTCAGGAACAGGTACAACTCTTCCTGGCCGAACGGCTTGGCCAGCTTGGGCAACTGTGCCGCCGCGCCTTCGATCTTTTCCGCGAAGCCGGTGGCCAGGGCCATTTTCAGCGGCCGGCCCTGGGCCATGACCCGCTCCACCAACTGGCTGCCGTTCATCCGTGGCATCGCCTGGTCGGTCAGGAGGATGTCCAGCTCCGGCGTCGCCGTGAGAATCTCCAGGGCCAGGCTGCCGGAGTCGGCCTTGAGTACCGAGCAACCGAGGTCCTCCAGCATCGCCGCGGTGTTGTTCAACACCAGCGGATCGTCGTCCACCACCAGTACTCGACAGGACAAGCGCACCCGCTCGCTTTCGCTGGGCGGCTGCGGCGTCGCGCCATTGCCCGTACGGGCGCTTTCCGGGGTTCGCGGGACGGCGGGTATCCAGATGTTCGCGGTGGTGCCGACGCCCGGCTGGCTCTCCAGGGTGAGCCGGCCGCCGAGCTGCTCGGCGAGGCCGTCGACGATCGACAGGCCCAGCCCGGTGCCACGCCCAATTCCCTTGGTGGTGTAGAAGGGTTCCACCGCACGGCGCAGGGTTTCCTCGTCCATGCCGCTGCCGGTGTCGCTGATGCTCAGGCAGATATAGTTGCCCGGTGCGAGGCGATGGGGATTGTCCGCCGGCACCCGCTGGTTGCTCGCGGAAAAGACGATGCGCCCGCCGTTGGGCATGGCGTCGCGGGCGTTGGTGGCAAGGTTGATGATGGACAGTTCGAGCTGGTTGGCGTCGGTCAGGCCGAGGTCGAGATCCAGGGGAAAGCGCGTCTCGATCGATACGCTTGGTCCCAGGGAATGGATCAGCAGGTCGGTCATCCCGCGCAACAGGTCGGGGATCGCGCAGGGCTGTGGATCGAGACGTTGCTTGCGGGCGAAGGAAAGCATCCGCTGGGTCAGGTTGGCGCCGCGCTGGGCGGCCTCCAGGGCGTTCTGCAAGAGGTCGGCGGTGCGCTGGTCGCCGGGCAGGCGTTTCTTCAGCAGCCCGAGGCTGCCGATGATCACCGTCAGCAGGTTGTTGAAGTCGTGGGCCACGCCGCCGGTGAGGTGCCCCAGGGACTCCATCTTCTGGGCCTGGAACAGCTCCTGGCGGGCCCGTTCCAGTTCGCGTTCGGCTTCGATCCGGTGGGTGATGTCACGGGTTACCTTGGCGAAGCCGATCAGCCGGCCATCGCTGTCGCGGATCGGATCGATCACCACGTTGGCCCAGAAGCGACTGCCGTCCTTGCGCACCCGCCAGCCTTCCTTCTCGAAACGCCCTTCGCGTTCGGCGGCGGCCAGGCCGCGGGCCGGCTCGCCGGCCTCGCGGTCTTCGGGGGTGTAGAAGCAGGAGAAGTGCCGGCCGATCACCTCTTCCGGCAGGTAGCCCTTGATCCGCTGGGCGCCGAGGTTCCAGTTGGTGATCCGCCCGCGGTGGTCGAGCATGTAGATGGCGTAGTCGGTAACGCTCTGCACCAGCAGGCGGAACTGCTCCTGGCTGCGCCGCAGCGCCTCCTTGGCCGCGCGCCCTTCGCTGAGGTCGTGGATCAGCTGGGCGAAGCCGAGCAACTGGCCCTGGCTGTCGCGGATGGCGTCGATCACCACCTGCGCCCAGAAGCGCTTGCCGTTGCTGCGCACCCGCCAGCCCTCGGTCTCGAAGCGGCCCTCGGCATCCGCCTGGCGCAGCGCCTGTTGCGGAACGCCGGCGTCGCGGTCCTTGCGGGTATGAAAGCAGGCGTAGTCGCGGCCGAGGATCTCGCTCGCGTCGTGGCCGAACAGGCGCGCCGCGCCGGCGCTCCAGCTGGCGATACGGCCAGCGCTGTCCAGGGTGTGGATCGCGTAGTCGTCGACCGCTTCGTCGAGCAGGCGGTTGCGCGTGGCCTGGTTCAAGGGGACTTTCGGTTTTCTTGTGGTTTTCATGGACGTGTTCACTCGTCGGCTGCTCGACCCGGGCTGCAAGGCACACCCAGCAAGGTAGTACGAAGAACGGCTTCCGGCCGCTCGCTGGCTCGCCCCAGGAACTTGGCCGACCTTTCGGAAGACCCCGGCGCGGCCGGCGAATTCCATTCGCCGGAACCTTGTCCGGAGTATGGCTTTCGATATGCAGGTAGGGACATCTCCTTTCCACCGCACCGACCCCGGAGTTCCCATGCGCAATCTGGAAACCGCAACCCTGAAGCTGGGGATATTCCATCCCCACGACAGCCTGAGCCAGGCGCTGATCGCCGCCGCCCTGCAGCGGCAGATCGAAGTCAGCGCCTTGCAAGCCGACCTCAACAGCCTGCAGGCGCGCCCCGGGCTGCGCTGCAAGCCAGCCAGCCTGGCGTCGTCGATCGAGGTCAGCCAGGCGGCGGCCGGTCTCGACCTGCTGTTCGCGCCGTTGTCCGACTACGCCGCCGAAGCCTTGCCGCCGATCTGCGCCGCGCTGATCGATGGCGCCCTGCGCGCCGAGGTACCGCGCCTGTTCCTGCTTGGCCATTGGCAATGGCTGGTGGCGCCGCGCGATGCCGGCGAGGAGCAACTGGGTGCCGGGCTCGAGCGCAGCCTCACGGTCAGCGGCCTGGACTGGACGCTGGTGGAGGTCCCGAGCCTGCCCGCCGGCCTGCGCATCGACGATTTCAGCCGCGCCGGCGACGTCGCGGAAGTGGAGGCCGCCAGGGTGTTCGCCTGCGCCGAAGCGCTGCTCGACGAAGTCCGTCTCGGCCTGCACAAGCGCCAGTGCCTGCGCCTGGCGCCCTGAGGAGAACCCGCCATGTCCGGACCCGATACCCTCAGCCAGGCCTTCGGCACCCTGCTGCTGGCCCTGGCCTTCAGCGCCTTCATCGTTTTCGTTCGCGGCTACCGCCCGGGCGGGGTCAGCGGCGCCTGGTACGACCTGGTGCTCGCCTTCGTCGCGGTATGGCTGGCGTTCTGGCCCGAAGCCGGCGTACTCGCACGCTCGCCGAGCCTGGCCAATGCCCTGGGGTTGGTCTTGCAGGTCGGCGCTACCCTGCTCGGCTGCCTGCTCGGTTACGGGGTGGCAAGGGGATTGCGGCGGGCGATGCGGGAAACCCGGCAAAAAAGATCGGCTTCTTCGCCAACGAGCCGGCGAGGTTCCTAGAGGAAATATCGAGAAAATCCATATAACCATATGGGCGAAAAGCTCTTTCGAATGCCCATAAGGAGCGCCGAACGGGCTTTTCGCCCGTCATGATCGCACTCCGACATGAGCGTTCTGCACGACTTCTTGCATTCTGCATCCCGCGCCTCATGCGGGATACAGCTTATCCCGCAGATTCTGGATGTGGCCGGTATTTCATCGGCGCGGCGCCTATAGTTATCCCTACCGTTGTACGTATCGACGGTTTCTCTCTGATTCAGGCTAATCCCGCTCCAGGGACGGAGTGGATCTTTTTCTTGCGCTTCGCGAACTGGGGAGACCTGACCAGATGAACCTTTCCTACCTGTACCTGAAGAAGATCCTCGAGGAGGAACTGCGCGACCACGACTGCCAGTGCCAACTGAACCCCGACTTCACGGTGACCATCAGTTGCCGCGTCGACGGCCCCCACGGCGCGCTCTACATCGTGCCCAACAGCGACTTCCTGAAGAGCAGCAGCTTCAGCGACCTCAGCGCCTTCATCCTCAACCTGCGCGAGGAAATCAGGCGCTTCGGCGAGTTCGAGGCGGAACTCCAGACCGGCACCGGCTGAGCCCCTCCCCCCTTCTTTTTCCCCTCCCGCCGTCAGGGCTGCTGGTAGTGTCCCGGCGTGGTGCCCGGCTCATGGGTACGCTCCACCTTGCTGACCTGGATATCGCTGATCGCCTCGGCGTCGTGCGGTCGATGCAGTGCCTCCAAGTGGCGGCGGGCCTCTTCGCGGCTGAGGGTATCCGCCTCGCTGTGCAATTCGCAGGTCATCGGCTGGTCGTCGAGGATGTAGCTGATCAGGAACAGATGGCTGGCCATCGTCTCGCCCTCCTCTCTTCGATGGGCCCTGCGCCTGGCGCAGGGCCCATGGCTATCACGGCAGGTTCGGCGGCAGTTCGGCGTCCAGCGCAGCGTCCTGCCGCGAGTCGTCGCGCTGGCGCTCCTGCAGGCGCTGCAGGCGGCGGGTCAGGTGCTGCACCTCTTCGCGCAGCAACTGCAACTCTTCCCGCGGTTCATTGAGCAGGCCCTTGACATGGCAATGCCCACTCAACCCGCGGCTGACCAGCAGGCCGCCGGCGACCGCCTTGCAGGCGCCTGGCAAGCCACCGCGGGCCAGGCCGAAGCCGGCCAGGACCAGTCCGGCGCCGATGGAAGCGAGTCGCTCGCCGCGCTGCAGGTTGTGCGGCAGGCCATTGGCCGTCGAAGTCGGCAGGTATTCGTTCATGGAATTCTCCTTGCTTCGGTTATCGGTCAGGCTTCGTCGTCCGGCGGTTGCACGAGGAACTCGACCAGCGTCCGCCGGCAAGCCTCGATGCCCTCTTCCAGGACGATCTCGAAACCGTGGGTGTTCTCGGTCGGAATGCCGATGCAGCCGACCTGCGCGGCCTCGCCGTGGCTCAGCAGCGCGCTGGCGTCCGAGGCGAAGTCCACCAGCAGCGCCGCCTGCGGCTGGTACTGGCAGCGTTCGGCGGCGCGCAACAGGCGGTCGGTGACATGGCGGCTGTAATAACCCTTGGAGTCGCCGCTGTTGACGATCGGGTCGCGGCACAGCCGGGTGCCGTATTCGGCTACCGTTGGGCCGACTTCCACCGCGATGCTGATGTCGCCCGGCAGTCGGCGCGCGGCGAACAGCGCGCCGGCGTTACTCTCCTCCTCCATGGTGGTGAGCACCAGGTAGAGGTCGCCGTGCAACTCATCGCGGCGCCGGGCGATCTCGCGAGCCACGCCGAGCACTGCGAGCAGCGGTGCGCGGTCGTCGAGGAAGTGCGCGGCGACGCAATCCTGGAAGTACAACGGGCGCCGCCACAGACGGTTGAGCACCACGCGGGTACCCGGTCGCACGCCCAGGTTCGCCAGCTCCTCGGCGCTGCGCCGGGTGACCACGTGTACGTCGCGCCAGTGCACCGCGCCCGAGAGCACGTCGGAGCCCTGCGGCGACTCGCCGGTAGCATGCATGCTGCCGTAGGACAGCACGCCGTCGAGTACCGCCTCGCCGGCCAGGATCTGTACCGGACAGACGCCGAAGCTCACCGGCTGGGCGCCGCCGAGCGCCACTACGCGCAGGGTACCGTCGGCCTCGACGCGCTTGACGATCATGGCGATCTCGTCGAGGTGCGCGAGCAGCCGCACCGCGGCCCGCCGCGCCTGCTCGCGCGGCAGGTGCGGCGGGCTGATGCGCGCGACCAGGTTGCCGGCGGCATCGCTGCCGACCTCGTCGCAACAGCCCTCGAGTTCCCGCTGGCAGATGGCCCTG